>NZ_JBHUEQ010000023.1:0-286944 GCF_042680945.1 Affinirhizobium helianthi
GCTCGCCATGCGAGAGCAAGCCCCTCCTTTGTTGACGAACACGAGACGAACACTCCTCAAGCTTCATCGTCAACAGAAACTCAAGCATGGCTACGTCTTCGGTGGCGATATCTAGACCGTCCGACGGATTGTGCAGGAGTGATAGGAGCCAGTCTCGCAGCGCCTCATCCGCGGTGCTTGCCGGAGCGATGGCGATGTCATCGTCGGAAGGGCTAAATCGATCAAAGGGCATTTCCACGTGAAGCAGGCGGCTCCGGTTACCGGGCGTGACGAAGAGTTCGGTTTCTCCCTGACGAAGTGCCACCACCTGCCCCTGGTGCTGTTGGCCATTTACACGCCAGCCGCATTCGCTTTCCAACGGGAAGATCAGGGAAGTCCTATTCTGTGGGCTGACAGTATCCTGGCTGACGGCCAGGTTGACGTATTCCTCGGTGATGTGAAGCTGGCCAATCACCAGTGTTTTACTGCTTGCCTCAAATCGTCCGGCTCCGATCTGTTGAGCCCGGATGAGCCAGCCGTCGGTGCTACCCGCAAGCTGTTCCACATCCCGATAGGTGGAGGCGATGCGCTTGAGCGGCGCCTCTGCATAAATTTCAGGCGATCGAAAGTTATCTGCCTGGATAGTTCGTGATGCGAACATGATCCACACTCGTCCCGGGATATCTTGGGAGGTTACCTATGAATTTTAAAAGTTCCAGTGTTCTTTTTTTGTCTGTGATGATGTCTGCTGGCGCTGTGAGTGCCGAAGAGTCAAAGTGGCAGACACCGACAATGGTGAATGCGCGCGCGGGTATGTTGGATCCGCGACTGAATTATCTGACGTTTCAGCATATGGATCAGCTGTTTGCCACGCGCAATGTTGCAGCAGGTGGCAAGGCCTCGGCACTACAGGTGGCGACGCGCTCCATCGGAGATGAGTTCAATTTTGAGGGCAAAACGCAGAAACTGTCCGAATTTCTGGAGAGCACGTCCACAAACGCGCTTCTGGTGATGAAGGATGGAAAGATCGTCCAGGAGATCTACCGCAACGGTAGCACGGATAAGACACGCTTCATGTCCTTCTCCATGGCGAAGTCCATCACGTCCACGCTGGTGGGCCTTGCAGCTGCCGAGGGCAAGATCAAGAGTCTGGATGATAAGGTTATTGATTACCTCCCCGATTGGAAGAACTCAGCCTATGCCAATGTCTCCATTCGTGATCTTCTCCGGATGCGTTCCGGGATAGATTGGCAGGAGATTTATGAGTTCGGCAGCAAAACCCAGCTGACGGAGGTGCATGACAATTCGCTGGTGGGCTATAAGTATCGCTGGTGTGACTATGCCCGCGACCGCGCCAAAACACTGAAGGCGCCTGGAGAAGCGTTTAACTACTCCACGCTCGACACCTCTGTTCTCGGCTGTGTGCTTGAAGCTGCCATTGGCGGCAAAGGCGCTGATTACTTCAGTGAGAAGATCTGGAAGCCCGCTGGAATGGAATCGGATGGCTTCTTCCTCCTGGATGGGCCGGAGAATGTCGGTCGCGAATTCTATGGTGCCGGTTACAACGCCGTGTTGCGTGACTACGGTCGCTTTGGTCAGCTCATCCTCGACAAGGGCAAGGTAAACGGCAAGCAAATCTTGCCAGAGAAATGGGTTGACGAGGCGACAGCCGCGATGGTGGAGCCCATGCCGGCAGACCAGGAGCTTGGACTGGGCTACGGATACCAGTGGTGGACCCTTTTGGGTTCGGACGCATTTTCCGCGATTGGCCTCTATAACCAATACATATTCATCGACCCCAGCGACAAGGTTGTTATCGTCAAGCTGGATGCACCGGCTGCGCCCCTTGGCTGGGATAAGGCCAATCTCGACTTCTTCAAGCAGGTTGTGACCAATCTGGCCAAGAAATAGCAGGACGACTTTCCAGCTCGCGGTCGCGCCTCCCGATTCATCGGGGGGCGTTTTTCATGTTTCCTGTCAGTCCAGTGCCGGTCTGCATCCTGCAATTTTGCCTTTCCCGCCATCCTGTCCCCGCCTGCGGTCCCTTCGTTAACAGTCTGATAATTAGTTGTTGCTGAATTGCTACACGACTCAAGTTAGAATGCGATTTCGAATTACATTCTAATATCAGTGATTGCGTAAATGACGGTTCTTCTGCCATTTAAAGCACAGCGCAAATCATCGTGGCAGGGAAACGCTTTCAGATCTGCGCTGCCAGACGAAAATCATGACTGGAGGTCATTATGAACATCAAGAGCCTTCTTCTCGGCTCCGCTGCGGCTCTCGCAGCAGTATCCGGCGCCCAGGCAGCCGACGCAATCGTAGCCGCTGAGCCGGAGCCGATGGAATATGTTCGCGTTTGCGACGCATTCGGCGCTGGCTTCTTCTACATCCCTGGTTCTGAAACCTGCCTGAAGATCGGTGGCTACGTTCGTTTCCAGGTGGACGTAAATCGCGGCAACCTCGCAACCAACGGCCGTACGTCTGACTGGGATGCGTTCACGCGCGGCCAGCTCGACATCGACGCTCGTTCGGATTCCGAACTCGGCACGCTCCGTGGCTTCATCGGCCTGCGCGGCGACGCAGACAGCAATGCCAGCCGTGGCGTATCAATCGATCAGGCCTTCATCGAACTTGGTGGCCTTAAGGTTGGTTTCTTCTACAACTGGTGGGATGACGGTCTCTCTGGCGAAACCGACAACCTTGCAAACGGCACGACGCGCTTCAACGCGATCCGTTACACCTACACCGCTGGCGCATTCTACGCTGGTCTGGCTGTAGACGAACTGGAAGGCGCTTCCTTCTCCACCAACACGCTGAGCCCGGTTGAGCCCAACAACAACGTTGGCATCGAAGGTATCATCGGTGGTGCATTTGGTCCGGCAAAGATCGCTGTTCTCGGCGGTTACGACACAGACCAGGAAAACGGTGCTGTTCGCGGCATCATGACGGCTGATCTCGGCCCGGGCACCTTCGGTCTGGCAGCCATCTGGGCGTCTGGCCAGAACGCGTACTACGATCAGTCTGAGTGGACTGTTGCAGCTGAATACGCTGTGAAGGTCACCGACCGGTTCAAGGTAACGCCTGGCTTCCAGTATTTCTGGAACATCGACCAGGACGTTTCTGGCGACTTCGCTGGCGATCGTGACGGTTGGAAGGCTGGTCTGACGTTCGACTACCAGCTCGCAACGAACCTCTCCACCAAGCTCGCTGTGAACTACAACGACACCGAAGGTACAAGCGAATCTTGGGATGGTTTCATCCGTCTGCAGCGCTCGTTCTAATTCAACCTCTTGAAGGTTTGATGAAGAAGCCCAGCCTTTCGGCTGGGCTTTTTTATTTTGTATATCAACCATTTATTCTCAAGGTTGCTTCTCGGAAGAAAAACTCTTCCGTTTTTGTATCGGAAGGCACTTCGCATTCATTTTTTTCGAGACATTATCATGATTTTTTGCTAATACTCATCTTGGGTTAGGTGATGCTCTGATCCACCCCGAGTTCGCTCGGGAGAGCGCAAATGACTCCAGTCAAGTTCCTCTGTTTCTCCAAGCGGAGGATTTAATCTCCCCAGTTAGCTGGGGAGATTTTTTGTGTCAGTGGGTGAAAGACCGTCGCTCAGCCATCTGAGAAAAACCGGCCATAGAGTTTCGCGAAAGCGCTCGTGGAAATAGGCAAAGTGACCGATCGCGTCCCTGCCGGTCATGGCCGGTTCAAGTGGGACATGGATTGAGCTGCTCGCCACATAGTATTGTAACAGCCGCTCAACGGCCTTTGGGGTAGCATAAGGATCATCCGTCGCGGCTAATGAGAGGATGGGTGCCGTCACACGGGCAAGACGCGCCGTTAGCTCATCGGGCCGGGTTCTTGCAGGGGATTGCAGGCGGCGACGGATCGACAGTTCGAAGCGTGGTCCCATTCGTGCCCAATCCGAAGCGACGCCAGCAGGTGTGTCCTCCATCCAGCCCAGCTGTTTTGCCGGGAAATATCCAAATAGACCTGTCAGTAGCGGCATGACGACGTGCCATTTGAAGTACATGGTCATGCGGTGTTTCGGCGCGTAGTCCCGCCAATAGGCAAACTGGGAGCCGAGGGTGAGGATCCGCGAGAGCCGAACCGCGGAAGGCGCCAGTCCGAGCGCAAACCCGCCAATCGAATGAGCGACGGCATGGAGTTGCGCTGGCTCGTGGGTCTTGCAGATGTAGCCTATTGCGCCCTCTATGTCCTGCTCCCCCCAATCCGCCCAGTCCGCATCAAGTCTTCGAAGATATGCAGGACGCGATTCGCCAATTCCCCGGTAGTCGAAGGTCGCGACATTGAAGCCGTTCTCGAAGAGATAGCTGGCGAAACGAGCATAGTAGCGGCAGCGCACCGAGGTGGCGCTACAGATCAGCACGAATGTCCTTGGTCGATCTTCTGCCGCATGCCGCCAAAGGAAGCCGCCGAGCGGGTAGCCATCTGCTGCAGGAAACGTAATGCGCTGACCGATGAGATTCAATGTCGTGCAACTTCCGGCAATTGAACAGAAGGGGTGGCGTCACCCTCGAGAACTGATCATGCCTGATATTGTCCGCCAATCAATTGGCCGGAAGTCTTACGGCATCCCTGTGCCCGGCTGCTGTGCCGCAGAGGCATAGGGCAGCTTTTCCTGCGCCACAGCGCGCGCATGGGAGGCCAGCATTTCATAATGGGAAGTGCGCGCACTGTTTCGCCGCCAGAAGAAACCGATTTCACGGCTCGCCGGCCAGTCTGAGATCGTCAGCAAGGCTATGCTGGCATCCCTGGGCATTTCAGATCGTGCATAGAGTTCCGGGAAAAGGGACAGGCCCATTTCGATGGATACCATCTGGCGCAGAGTGTCGAGGCTGGTGCCCTCGTAGTCCTCCGCCATGATGGCGCCTGAGAGGGAGGCAAGTTCTCGCACATTCTCCAGCAGACGGTGGCCGGATCCCAGGGTCAGCAGAATCTCCCCCTTGAGATCCGAAAGGCGTATGGATCCGGCTCCAGCCAGTCGATGCCTTTGGGGAACCCCGAGAAAGATCTGCTCGCTGCAGATCTGTTCAAACATCAGGGTCTCATCGTTTTGTGGGCGCTGGCCAAGTGCGCAGTCAATTGTTCCCTCCCGCACCCCCTCTTCCAGATCGCGTGGCCGGTCTTCTCGAACATGCAGCCGCAATTGGGGGTAGCGTTCATGCAGTTGGGGAAGAACCGCCGGCAGAAAATAGGGTCCGAATGTGGGTACGGCACCTAAGCGGATGAGGCCGCCCAGGTTGTTTCGTCCGATCGATGCAATCGCCACGATCTCGTCGAGCGTCGAAAGAACGGTTCTGGCTGCGGCGGCAATGTCTCGTCCCGCCGGAGAAAGCGTAAGGGCCCCTGGAGTGCGGTCGATCAGGCTGATGCCCAATTGCTTTTCCAGAAGGCCGATCTGAACCGAAAGTGTTGGCTGAGACACATGGCAGCGCTCTGCGGCGCGGCCAAAATGGCGGGTCGCATCCAGCGCCAGAAGGTATTCCAATTGCCGATGGCTTGGGCGAAAGGGCATGGCAATAGATATTATCTATGAGGTCCATGTTGTCAATCAATTGGAACTATGAGGAAGCGTGTGTCAAAGCCACCTCGGTTCAGGAGATGCAGATGCCGCCGGTCAAGCTCGTCATAGACAATTCGGTGTTGCCCCATTCGGAGAGGGGGAAGGGCCGGGCGTCTTCCCTTTGCCAGCATCTCCGACGCTTACAGATCCTGAAGACGCTTTCGTACAATCAAAATCGCGGTTTGCAGCAAGAGGGAGATGCCCGACACGGCCGATAGTCACGGCTTTTTCTTCAGCCTGCAGATGAGATGACTGCCTGCCGCCATGCGGCAAGCGCAGTGAGAAACTTCGATTGCAACCCACCGACCCTCCATAAAACGCGGTCCCACCTGCCAGTTCGATGACCCATGTCCTCGGGCAGGATGACTGTGCGCCAAAAAAACGGAACACATCATGGAAATGTTTCTGACCATTGCGCGGGACAATCTGATCTCCGCGCCTGTTCTCTTCTTTGCACTTGGATTTGCGGCAACCCTCGCTGGCGGAAAGCTCAGCCTGCCGGATGGTGTCTCGCGCATGCTAGCGCTCTATCTCATGCTCTGCATCGGTTTCAAGGGCGGGGCAGCCATGACGGACTCGCTGGCAAAGGGGGAGTTTCTTGTGTTGCTGATCATGGGCGTGGCTCTTTCCGCGGTGATGCCTCTTATCAGCTACATCCTGCTTTCGCGCATGAGCAACCTGCCCATGGTGGAGCGTGCTGCCGTCGCTGCGCATTACGGTTCGATCTCTGTTGTCACCTTTGCCGCCGCCTCGGATGCGCTGAGCCGCCTTGGGGTCGTGACCGATGGCTATATGGTGGCCGTGGCAGCCGCGATGGAGACGCCTGCGATCATCTGCGCGCTCCTCATCCTGTTCGGACGCAAGGGTGCCAGTGCGGGGAAGGCCGGGTATCGCAGCGCACTGGGCGAGGTATTCCTGAATGTAACGGTCATCATGCTGCTCGGCTCCTTCGCCATCGGCTTGGTCACAGGCCAAAAGGGGCTTGGCGAATTGTCCGGCTTCATCGTCACCCCCTTCCGGGGTGTCCTCTGCCTCTTCCTCTTCGATCTGGGTGCAAAGGCTGCGGGCGGGCTCCGGTCCAGCTGGGGAGATTTGCGCCTGCCGCTGCTGGCCTTCGCAATCCTGATGCCGCTCATCGGCGCGGCCCTCGGGGGCGGTGCGGCCTGGCTTGCAGGTGCCTCCCTTGGCAACACCGCGCTGTTGATGGTTCTGGCGGCAAGTGCCTCTTACATTGCGGCACCTGCGGCCATGCGCATCGCCGCACCGGAGGCGCGCCCGACGATCTATCTCGGCCTGTCGCTCGGCATCACATTCCCCTTCAATCTGGTGGTTGGATTGCCGATCTATTTTGCTCTGGCAGGTGTGTAAGCCCACCACACTGCCAGCAAAACACGCCTCCCGCCTTGGCGGGGGGCGTTGTTATTCGTGCATAGGTCTTTCTGGAAACATGCTGCCAATGGCTAGAAGAAGCCATCCTGCCATCATCGCCACGCCGCCTGTCGGGGCCGCCATGGGAAACAGGGAGCCATGCCCAAAATGCCGCGATAGAAGGTCGCCCACAAACAGAAGCGTGCCGCCACCCAGAACAAGCGCCGCTAAATTCGCCGTTCTGAGACGCTGGCCAGCGAGCCATAGGCCCAGCAGAACAGGGGCATGCGCAAGGCACATGGTCGAGGCCGATCCGAGCAGGCGCACATCCTCGCCATGACTTGCGGCAGCGGCAAGCCCGACGCCGGAGGCACCCAGGATGCCCGATAGGAGCAGAATGAGCGGGCGGAAAGCTGCAAGCCTCACTGCTCTTCCTCCCGGTTCTGCATGTGGAAGGCAAGCCGCTCGATCGGAGCCCAGATAATCTCTCGAAGCTTGGGGTTGGAGATTGTCTCCTCCATGGCCCGGGAGAAGCAGAGCAGCCATTCATCGCGCTCTGCAGCGCCGATCGGTGCCACGAAGTGGCGGGCACGCAAACGGGGATGCCCGTATTTTTCGACATAGACCGGCGGTCCGCCGAGATAGCCGGTCAAATAGTCGTAGAGCTTGGCTTCGCTGTTGGAAAGGTCGGCGGGGTGGATGGCGCGACACCGCGCCGCCTCGGGCAGTTCATCCATCAACTGATAGAAGCGGCGCGTGAGGGCTTTCACGGTTTCGTCGCCGCCAATGGCTTCGTAGAGAGTAATGGTTTCGCCGCTCATATCGCCTTTTCCGGTTCCTTTACCGGAACTACCACAAGCAGCACTTGCCGCAAGCGGTCATTCAGCCGCAGCAATGCGCGCTTCAATCCGATCCGACATCCGCCTCACCCTGGTTCTTGTCCGGCAACGATCCGGTGCCCGGGGTTTTCTCGTGATCGGTCAGTTGCTCGCGCGCATGAGGTCCGGCTGCGGGGGTGGAGTGGTCCGGCGTTGCCTTGCCCGTTGGTTGCTCGACTGCCGTTTGTGCGTTTTTGTCTTCGTTCATCACCTTCTCCTTTTCTCAGCAAACGGAAAAGGAAGCGGTGGAGTTCCGGGGAAACATGATTGCCCCGGACACAAAAAGATTGGGCCGCGCAGGGGTGCGTGCGCGGCCCAATGGGCTGACAGTCAGGAGATCTATGCTGCCAGCGGCTCCGGCGACTTTGCACCGGTCATGAAGGCGACGGCATCGGACATGGAATAGTCCTTCGGATTGATGACCGTGAGACGGCGTCCCAAGCGGTGGATATGAATCCGGTCTGCCACCTCGAAAACATGCGGCATGTTGTGCGAGATAAGCACAATCGGAATGCCACGAGAGCGAACGTCGAGGATCAGCTCCAGAACACGGCGGCTTTCCTTCACACCAAGAGCAGCGGTCGGTTCGTCCAGGATGATGACTTTGGAACCAAAGGCTGCTGCGCGGGCAACGGCGACGCCCTGGCGCTGGCCACCGGAAAGGGTTTCGACCGCCTGGTTGATGTTCTGGATCGTCATCAACCCCAGCTCCGAAAGCTTCTCCCGGGCAAATTTCTCCATGGCCGGGCGATCCAGCGCGCGGAAGACGCTTCCCATGACGCCCGGTTTGCGAATTTCGCGTCCGAGGAACATGTTGTCGGCAATGGACAGTGCGGGGGAGAGAGCAAGGTTCTGATAGACGGTTTCAATACCGGCTTTCCGCGCCTCGATGGGAGAACGGAAGCTGACGGTCTTGCCCTCCAGCTTGATCTCGCCTTCATCGGGCGTGATGGCGCCGGAAATGGCTTTGATCAGCGAGGACTTGCCCGCGCCATTGTCGCCGATCACGGCGAGGATCTCACCCGGATAAAGATCGAAATCCGCATGGTCGAGGGCGGTTACCTTGCCGTAGCGCTTGACCAGACCGTGTGCGGAGAGGATGGGTTCCTGTGCCATTAGCCTGCTACCTTTCTGATCCACTGGTCGATTGCAACAGCTGCGATGATGAGGAGGCCGATCAACATGTAGGTCCATTGCGGATCGGTTCCGATCAGGCGCAGGCCCAACTGGAACACGCCGACGATCAATGCGCCGAACAGCATTCCGAGAATGGAGCCGCGTCCGCCGAAGAGGGACAGACCGCCAATCACAACTGCGGTAATGGATTCGATATTGGCAAACTGACCGGCCGTTGGTGAAACGGAGCCGATACGACCGATGAGCGCCCAGCCGCCGAGCGCACAGATGATTCCCGAGAGCGTATAGACGGAAATCAGCATCCGGCGAACATTCACACCCGCCAGTTCCGCTGCATCCGGATCGTCGCCGACAGCGTAAAGGTGGCGGCCCCATGCGGTATTGTTCAAGACGTACCAGAGCGCGGCCACCAGAAGCACCATGGCAATGACGCCATAGGTCAAGACGGCGCTTCCGACGCGGATACTGTCACCGAAGAATTGCAGGAGCGGCGCATTGGCGGCCAGATCCTGCGAACGGATGGTTTCGTTGGCGGAATAGAGGAAGTTCGATGCCAGAACGATCTGCCACATGCCAAGGGTCACGATGAACGGCGGAAGCTTGACGCGGGCGACAAGAATTCCGTTGATGAGACCGCAAAGGGCTCCGACGCCGAAACCTGCCAGAATGGCCAAAGGTGTCGGTATGCCGTAGTGAATGGCCAGCTGCCCCATGATTACGGATGACAGAACCATGATGGCGCCGACCGAAAGATCGATACCGGCTGTCAGAATAATGAGCGTCTGAGCCGCGCCAATGATGCCGGTGATGGCAACCTGCTGCAGGATCAGCGTCAGGGAGAAAGCGGAAAAGAACTTGGTTCCGAGAATGGCGCCGAAGATCGCCACCGACAGAATCAAAACCAGCAAGGGCACCGCGGCGGGATTTCCGTGCAGGAAGTGCTGGAACTTCTGGATCGGGGTCTTGTCGTTGCCGTCGAACTGCGCGACTTGGGTCGAGCTTCCCGAAAGCACTTTTTCATATTCAAGATGCGGTTTGGTGGCGGCTTGTGGCTCGCTCATGTTTCCCTCCCTTGTGCATCGCGTTCGGGATGCGAGGGCCGACAGGACTTTCAATCGAATGAGACTGTCGGCGATGGAAAAATCATTCTTCTATCTTTGTCGGCAAGGGGTGCCTTGCGGCGCAATCAATAGTCAAGAAAGGCGGCCGAAGCCGCCCCTCCGTATGCTGATCAGGCCAGAGCCGGGATCAACCCCAGCACTTGGCAGTGCCTTCCTTGGTGTCGATGGACGGAACGCCCTTGGCAGGCTTGTCCGTGACGAGCGAAACGCCCGTATCAAAGAAGTTCTTGCCTTCGGTCGGCTTCGGCTTCGTGCCATCCTTGGCGAAAGCGGCAATCGCTTCGATGCCCTTGGAGGCCATCAGAAGCGGATACTGCTGCGAGGTCGCACCGATCACGCCTTCCTTCACGTTCTTCACGCCCGGGCAACCGCCGTCAACGGAAACGATCAGAACGTCCTTCTCCTTGCCAACGGCCTTCAGCGCTTCGTAAGCGCCAGCGGCAGCCGGTTCGTTGATGGTGTGAACGACGTTGATGTTCGGATCCTTCTGGAGAAGGTTTTCCATCGCCGTGCGGCCACCTTCTTCGTTGCCGTTGGTGATGTCATGACCGACGATGCGCGGATCTTTTTCGTCGCCGATGCGGTTGATATCGCCAACGTCGATGCCGAAGCCCTTCATGAAGCCCTGGTTGCGCATAACGTCAACGGAAGGCTGTGCAGGGGTGAGGTTGAGGAAGGCAACCTTGGCGTCCTTGGCCTTGTCGCCAAGCGTTGCGGCTGCCCACTTGCCGATCAGTTCACCAGCGAGAAGGTTGTCGGTCGCAAACGTGGCGTCCGCAGCGTCGATTGGGTCGAGCGGCGTGTCGAGAGCGATGACCAGCAGGCCGGCCTTGCGTGCTTCTTCAACGGCAGGAACGATACCCTTGGTGTCGGAAGCCGTAATGAGGATACCCTTGGCGCCATCGGCGATGCAGGTTTCGATGGCTGCTACCTGGCTTTCAGAGTCACCGTCGATCTTGCCGGCATAGGACTTCAGCGTCACGCCGAGTTCCTTGGCCTTGGCCGTCGCGCCTTCCTTCATCTTGACGAAGAAGGGGTTCGTGTCGGTTTTCGTGATCAAGCACGCCGAAACACCGGCTGCCGAAGCGGGAGCAGCAAATGCCACGCCAAGTGCCAGTGTTGCGAAAGCAGCAGTCAGAACAGTTTTCTTCATAGAGCTCCCTCCCAGGATGTGAGCGATTCCGCAGTGCGGATTTGATCGGGCTTCGACCGGTATGGTGACCGACGCCTCCTCCAAGCCGCCTGCCCGTACCCTCATAATGTCGAAACTTCTCACGCTGTCAATAATTAAATCCAATTGATTTATTAATTGGCTGTCGCTAAGTTAACCGACGAGGAGGCCTGGGTACCTTAGGGAGGGGTGACCATGACCATTCAAAACAACCATGCCGAGAGCGGCCTACCCCCACCTGCTGTCAGCTTTGGCGGCGGCTCCAATCAGGTGCGCGTTCGCGCCCATAATGAGCGGCTTGTCCTTTCGCTGGTTCGTCTTCACAATTCGCTTTCCAAGGCAGATATCACCCGCGCCAGCGGTCTTTCGGCGCAGACCGTGTCCGTCATCATGCGCTCGCTAGAAAATGACGGCCTGCTTTTGCGGGGTGCGCCAGTGCGCGGACGGGTGGGCCAGCCATCCATTCCCATGCGCCTCAATCCCGATGCCGTCTACTCGTTTGGCGTGAAAATCGGGCGCCGCAGTGCTGATGTGGTTCTGATGGATTTCGTCGGGCGCATTCGCCAGCAGGTTCGTCAGATTTATGCCTATCCTCGTCCGACCGAGATCATTTCGATTATCATGGCAGGCATTACGGCACTGGAAGCACAGATGACGCCGGAGGAACTTGCCCGCGTGGCTGGGGTAGGCATTGCTGCGCCTTTCGAGCTGTGGAACTGGGCGGAAGAGGTGGGGGCGCCACCGGGTGCCATGGATGAATGGCGCGGCTTCGATCTTCAGGCGGAGGTCGCCTCCCGCGTTCGCCATGCGGTTTATCTGCAAAACGATGCCACCAGTGCCTGCGGCGCAGAACTTGTGTTTGGCGTGGGACCTTCCTATCCGGATTTCGTCTATTTCTTTATCGGCTCCTTCATCGGTGGCGGCATCGTTCTGAACTCCGCTGTCTTTTCCGGGCGCAGCGGAACCGCCGGGGCGCTGGGGCCGCTCCCCGTGCGCGGCAAGAATGGGGAGAACCGGCAGTTGCTGGATATCGCCTCGATTTTCGTGCTGGAAAAGCTGCTCCTCGAGCGAGGCATCGATCCGCAGCCGCTGTGGTATTCGGCGGACGAGTGGGTCGATTTCGGCGAGCCACTCGAAATCTGGATCCACGATGCGGGCGAAGCGCTGGCACAGGCCGTCGTTGCCTCCGCTTCGGTCATTGATTTCGGTGCGGCCGTCATCGATGGCGGATTTCCGCCATGGGTGCGCAAACGCATCGTGGATGCCACCATCGATGCCATTGCAAAACTCGACCTTCAAGGGGTCATCACTCCCGAAATCATCGAAGGTGCGGTCGGCTCCCAGGCTCGCGCCATCGGCGGTGCCAGCCTGCCCATCTTTGCTCGCTATCTCATCGATCAAAACGTACTGTTCAAGGAACTTACCTGATGCTCAAGGGTCTTAACCCGCTGCTTAGTCCAGACCTTCTCTACACGCTCCGCGCCATGGGCCATGGTGACGAGATCGCCATTGTGGATGGCAATTATCCTGGCCTCGAACATGCAAGACGCCTCATTCGCCTTGACGGGCATCATCTCGTGCCGGTGCTGGATGCCGTTCTTTCGGTCATGCCGATCGATGATTTCGTGCCGGAAGCCATCTTCCGCTCAACAGTCGGCAAGGAACTCGACAGGCTTGATCCGGTTCATGAGGAAATGATTGCATGCTGCGCGAAGCATGAACCGCAGCGTAAGGTGATCCCGCTGCTGGGACCGGACTTCTATCCGCGGGTAAAGGCGGCGCATACGGTCATTCAGACGGGGGAGCCGCGTCTTTATGCCAATATTATCCTGAAGAAGGGCGTCATCTATCCCTGATCGTTTTTCAGCGAAAAGGTAACAAGGATACGCAGTTCGAGAAGCATCTGCGTATCCACATCTCCCGTGCTGGCAAGCGGGCTGTGGCAGCGGCCGGATCTTGATTTGATGTCCATCAGGCTCGCTTCCATGGGCCGATTAGGTTGAGCAGCATGTCTTCCTCTTCGCGGGTCAGGTCATCCAGCGGTGGGCGAACCTTGCCCGCGTTGAAGCCTTGCAGACGCACGCCCGCCTTGATTGCCGCCACAGCATAGCCCTTGCGACGATTGCGGATGGCCATGAACGGGTAGAAAAAGTCGCGCAGGATCGTCTCGCAATGCTCACGTTCTCCAGCCCTCAGAGCCTTGTAGAACTCGACGGCGAGAGCGGGAACGAAGTTGAAGACGGCGGAGGAATAGGTGGTGAAGCCCGCGCCGAGATAGGCTTCTGCGTAGAGTTCGGCAGTCGGCATGCCACCGAGATACATCAGCCGGTCGCCCATGGTGGCGGTAATCTGCCGCACAAGCCCGATATCGCCGGTGCCATCCTTGAAGCCGATCAGATTGGGGCACTCGTCACACAGGCGCTTCAATGTATCGACGGTGAGAACGGAATTATCGCGATTATACACCATCACGCCGATGCCAACGGACTGGCAGATTTTCTTGACGTGGCGGTAAAGGCCCTCCTGCGGTGCATCGATCAGGTAGTGGGGCAGCAGAAGGATCCCATCCGCGCCAGCCTTCTCGACGGATCGTGCCAGTTCGGCGCCCACATGACTGCCGAAACCGCAACCGGAGACAATGGCTGTTTGGCCGGATGCTTCCTTGGCCGCCCTTACGATTGAGGGAATTTCATCTGCAGAAAGGGAAAAAAACTCTCCGGTGCCGCCTGCTGCGAAGAGAACCGGCGCTTCGAAACCAGACAGCCACTCAATGTGGCGGCGATAGCTTTCCGGCTGAAACTGACCCTCTTCATCGAAATGTGTGACAGGAAAGGACAGAAGGCCAGCGCCCAGCGCCGCCTTGATTTCTTCAGGCGTCATGATCAGAAAATCCCTTTGTCGAAGTTCCTCCGCCTAACGTCGTATCTATTCAGCATATAAGCGTCAACAACTTATCTTACAAATTTTCTCTGCTCTCGGAGAAGCGCCCGGTAGCGGGATTGGCTGCCCTTCAAGTGGCGGCGCATGGCTTCGCGCGCGCCGTCTTCATCTCCTGCTGAAATCGCCATCACGATGGCATTGTGCTCATCGTTGAGCAGTTTGATATAGGCTTCCTGATCGGTATCCTTGTCCTCGTCGCGCAACGCCGCGCGTGGAATGATGTTCTTGCCGATCATGGCCAGAAAATCACGGAAACGGGTGTTGTTGGTGGCCTCGGCAATGGCGAGATGGAGGGCGAAATCCGCTTCGCTCGTCGGTTTACCGGCTTCGAAACAGGCCTGCACCGCATAGTGTTTCTCGAAGATGACCTCTTCCTGGGCGGGGGATCTGCGAAGCGCTGCAAGGCCAGCCGCCTCGACCTCCACGGCAGTTCGCAGTTCCAGAACTTCGATGACGGAGGACACGCGGGCATGATCGATAGTGTCGATCGACAGGGATGCGGCGGCGCTCTGTGGCGGCTCCAGAACAAAGACGCCCGCCCCCTGCCGCGCCTCCACAAGCCGGTCTGCGCGCAGCGCTGCAATTGCCTCGCGTACGACGGTTCGGCTGACCCCGTGGACCTCGCCCAGCTGCGCCTCGCTTGGCAGTTTGGTGCCGGGTGGATATTGTCCGGCAAGGATTGACTGCCGCAGCGTTTCGCCGAGCCGAGAAGACAGCGTACCTGTTCCGCTGACTGTCCGGCCCTTGTTTGCACTGTGCTGCATCGGCGTCCCCTTGTGCGCTTCGGGCTGATCTCAGCCCTGATCCTGCATAGCTCTAGCGTGTTGACGCGTGAATGCCAACATGTATGATAAATTCAAAGGCAGCGTGCGAGCTGTTGGCTCATGTTACGCTTCTCAGGGAGGATTTCTTGAAAAAACTATTGATCACAGGCGCAGCCGGCGCGCTGGGCCGCGCCATGCGTCCGCGGCTGGCAGGCCTGGCCGAAACGCTGCGCTTTTCGGATATCGGCGCCATGGAGCCTGCGGGTCCGAATGAGGAATGCATTCGGTGCGATCTTGGCGATGCCGCTGCGGTTCACGATCTGGTTGCTGGCTGTGACGGAATTATTCATCTGGGCGGCGTGTCCGTCGAGGACAAGTTCTCGAAAATCCTGCATGCGAACCTGCTCGGACTTTACAATCTCTATGAGGCGGCGCGTGCTCACGGCCAGCCACGCATTCTCTTCGCCAGTTCCAACCATACGGTCGGATTCTATCGCCAGGATGAGCATATCGACGCGACGGCGCCCATGCGTCCCGATGGTCTCTATGGTGTCTCCAAATGCTTCGGCGAGCATCTTGCGCGGATGTATTTCGAAAAATTCGGCCAGGAAACCGCATTGGTGCGGATCGGCTCCTGCCTGGAAAAGCCAAGCAACCATCGCATGCTTTCCAGCTGGATGTCCTATAATGATTTCAAGCTTTTGATCGAATGCGTCTTCCGTGCGCCGATGCTCGGCTGCCCGGTCGTCTGGGGTGTGTCCAACAATGACAGCCGTTGGTGGGATAACTCACATGCGGCCTATCTGGGCTGGAAGCCGCAGGATAACGCGGAAATCTACCGGGCTGAACTGGATGCGGCACTCGGCAAGCCGGACCCGAAGGCCGCGCTGCATGTCTATCAGGGTGGCAACTTCGTCAATGATCCGATCTTCGAGGAGGATTGATCCCGCAAAGGTCCGGCAAAAGCGTGCTAGCCACCGTGCCTAAGCCACACTGCCTCCGGCCTGCGCCCGGACCCATAGATAGCGCTATGCCGCCGATCAATCGTCCGAATAGCGCTCTTCGGCCCATGGGTCGCCGCGCATGTGATAGCCGTTCTTTTCCCAGAAACCGGGCTGGTCACGGCGAAGAAAATCAATCCGGGTCAGCCATTTGGCACTTTTCCAGAAATAGAGATGCGGCAGTATCAGCCGCATCGGCCCACCATGCTCGGCAGTCAGCGGTTCGCCCTCCCAATGGGTTGCGAGCAGGGCCTCTTCGGAAGCGAAGTCGCTGAGAAGAAGATTGGTCGTATAGCCATCGTAACTGGTCAGCATCACGGCATCCGCTTCCGGCCGGGGGTGGACAAGATCCAGAAGATCGCGCACCGAGACGCCGCGCCAGTGGTTGTCATAGCGGGACCATGTGGTGACGCAGTGAATATCGGATAGAAAGTCCCGCTGTGGCAGTGCGAGGAAACGGTCCCAGGTGAAGGTCAATGGCGATTCCACTTCGCCCCGGATATCGAGCCGCCATTGAAGCGGCGAAATCTCCGGCTGCTGGCCGAGATCGAGAACCGGCCAGTTCTTCACCAGATGCTGGCCCGGCGGCAGGCGCTCTGTATCGGGGCGCGAAATGCGGCCTGTCAGGAACTTGCCTTCAGCTGCCCACTTGCGCTTTGTGGCCGTCAGCTTTGTCACGTCGTCTTCGCTGCTCATGCCTGCTTCCCTTTCGTGTCGCTTTCGCTTCGCCGAAGAGATGGGCTCTCGCCTTCGAAAGGTCCAGTCTGCCTGTTGTGCAAAATCTCTTTGTATTCGGCTGACTATAACGGCTGGCGCACTCGGATATTAGCGCTATATTCCGCTGAATATGTCGGTTGGGAGGTCCTATGTTCAGTTCCATTGCGCGTGCCCTCACCATTGTAGCGGTCGGCGGACTTCTGACGCTTGGTGCTTTTGGGGCCGGCCAGGCTGCCGAGAAGGTGACCGTGTTTGCCGCAGCCAGCCTGAAGACGGCTCTGGATGCTGCAAACGCTGCCTATGCCCGGAAGACAGGCACCGAGGTGAGGGTATCCTATGCCGCCAGTTCCGCGCTTGCGAAGCAGATCGAGGCTGGCGCTCCGGCGGATCTCTTCATTTCCGCCGATCTGGACTGGATGGATTACCTCGCGACGCGCCATCTCATCGATGCCGACAGCAGGAAGAACCTGCTTGGCAACCGACTTGTGCTGGTTGCGCCCAAGGCAGAGGCAAAGCCGGTCGATGTAAAGCAGGGTTTTGATCTGGCGGGTCTTCTCGGCAATGATCGGCTTGCCATGGGGGCCGTGGCAAGTGTGCCGGCTGGTAAATACGGGAAGGCGGCTCTGGAAACGCTCGGGGTCTGGAAGACGGTTGAGAGCAGAGTGGCAGGCGTTGACAATGTCCGGGCGGCACTTGCCCTCGTTTCGCGAGGCGAGGCACCTTATGGCATCGTCTACCAGACGGATGCGGCAGCCGATCCGGGTGTGGCAGTCGTCGGACTGTTTCCGGCAGAGAGCCATCCGCCGATCATCTATCCCGTCGCAAGACTTGCCGATAGCAGGAACAGCGCCACCACCGACTATCTGACATTCCTCGAATCGCCGGAAGCGGCTAGCCTTTTTGCCAGTCAGGGCTTCAGCCTGCTGAAATAGCACCGTCAGAAACAGCATTGAGAATCGAGAGCGAATGAGCGGACTTGAACTGAGCCAGGAAGAGTGGTCTGCAATCGCGCTCAGCCTCAAGGTATCTGCCGTTGCTGTCGCCTTCAGCCTGCCCTTCGGAATTGCTATCGCCTATCTGCTCGCTCGCTATCGTTTCTGGGGCCATTCGCTGCTGAACGGCCTCGTGCATTTGCCTCTGATCCTGCCGCCTGTTGTCACAGGCTATCTGCTGTTGATCGCCTTTGGGCGAAAGGGCGTGGCTGGTGCTTTCTTTGAGAATTGGTTCGGCCTGGTTTTCTCCTTCCGCTGGACGGGTGCGGCATTGGCTTGCGCGGTCATGGGCTTTCCCCTGATGGTCCGTTCCATGCGGCTTTCCATCGAAGCGGTAGATCAGAAGCTGGAGGAGGCGGCGAAAACACTGGGGGCTTCGCCCCTTTTCGTGTTCCTGACCGTGACCCTGCCGATGATGCTGCCCGGCATCATAGCGGGGCTTGTTCTCGCCTTTGCCAAGGCTATGGGCGAATTTGGTGCCACAATCACCTTTGTGTCCAATATTCCCGGTGAGACGCAAACCCTTTCTGCCGCCATCTACACCTTCACACAGGTTCCAGGGGGCGATGCGGGCGCGTTACGTCTCACACTGGTCTCGATTGGCATTTCCATGGTCGCATTGCTGGCTTCGGAAGCCCTTGCGCGCCTGATTGGCCGGAGGATGCAGACGCAATGACGCTCCATGTCGAAATTCAGCACCGGCAAGGCGATTTCCAGCTCGATCTTGCTTTCACCTCTCAAACGGGCGTCACAGCCCTGTTCGGAGCTTCCGGCTCCGGAAAAACCTCTGTGCTGCGTATCCTCGGCGGGCTTGTGCGGCCTCATTGCGGACGGATTGTGCTGGATGGAGAGGTTCTGCTGGATACGAGCACCGGCGTCTTCGTTCCGGCGCATCGTCGTCGGCTGGGCTATGTGTTTCAGGAGCCCAGGCTCTTTCCGCATCTCAGCGTGCGGCAAAACCTGCTCTATGGGCGTTGGTTTTCATCGAGAAAGCCGAACGCCGACGACGTCGTCAGGATCACCGACCTTCTGGGTATCCGGGCGCTTCTTGATCGTCGCCCGGCCGGGCTCTCCGGCGGAGAAAAGCAACGTGTCGCCATCGGGCGCGCACTTCTGGCCTCGCCTCGGATTCTGCTGATGGATGAACCTCTCTCTGCCCTGGATGAGGCTCGCAAGGCGGAAATTCTCCCTTATCTCGAACGGTTGAGGGATGATGTGCAACTGCCCATTCTGTATGTCAGTCATGCCGCGACTGAGGTGGCGCGTCTTGCCGATCAGGTGGTTGCCATGGCGGACGGCAAGATCACGGCGACAGGATCGGCGTCGGAGATTCTGGCGCTTTCCAGCGAGGCAACGTCACGAGAGGCTGGCAGCGTGCTGACGGGCAGGGTGCAACTTGCCGCCGATGAACCGGATATTGCCAGAATCATTCTTGCGGATTGCGAATTGATCGTGCCGCGCGGTCAACTGGAGCATGGCAGGCGCCTGCGCGTGCATATTCCGGCAAGGGAGGTGTTGCTGGCGACCGTCCGGCCTGAAGGGATTTCCGCGCTGAATATTCTGAAGGCAGAGGTCGAGGCGATCAACCTCCAGCCGCAGGGTATTGCGGATGTCTCGCTGCTTTGCGGTGGCGAGCGACTGAGCTCCAGAATAACGGCCTTGTCCGCTGAGAGGCTATCCCTTGTGGCGGGCAAACCTGTTTATGCGATCATCAAGACGGTCGCTCTCGATACGGTATAGGCGTTCATCCATGCTTGGCACGGCTTTGCTCCAGCCATTGAAGATCCGCAACAAGGCTTTCGGCAAGCGTCTGCTCCATTCGGCGAAACCGCGCTATCAGCTCTTCTCCGAAGGGCGTGAGGCGCGCGCCGCCTCCTTGTTTGCCACCGCGCTGCAATTCGACCGCCGGCATTGCGAACATGGTGTTGATCGCATCGACCAGCAGCCAGGCGCGGCGGTAGGACATGCCCATTTCACGGCCTGCCGCCGAAATGGATCCGGTGACCGCAATCTGTTCCAGAAGCGCGATTTTGCCCCTTCCCAGCCTTTCGGCCTGCGGAAAATCAATCCGCAGAACGGGGCGAAGAGGGAGGGATCCGCCGTCTTCCATGGAGCTTGGCCTCTTTACTGCGTGGTGCGCGCAATGGCGTGGAAGAAGGTTCCGCTGACATGGCCGCGCCGTCCGCCGGAAAGGCCAAGGGGTTGGCCGGTGCCATCGGCAATTTCCGCAACTGGCTCGTCTCTGCCCGGATCGATCACGCTGGCATAGTGGAATTCATGACCGCGCAAAACCTCTCCGGCGGCTCCCAGCGGGCTGTCTGCCAGAAGTCTCGCCTGCCTGTAGCCGAGGTTCATCTTTCGTTTGGCAAAGCTCGTCGAGTGAGAAAGCAGGCCCGTCATGGTGTGGCGCACGCCATCGGCATCTTCCAGTCCGGTGCCGAGCACCATGAAGCCGCCGCACTCGCCATGGACGGGCTTCATCTGCGCGAAATGGCGCAGCCTGTTGCGGAAGCGGTTCGCATTTGCCAGCCGCCCCGCATGAAGCTCGGGATAGCCGCCGGGCAGCCAGCAGGTATCGCAATCCAGCGTTGGTCCCTCATCGGCAAGCGGGGAGAAGGGAACAAGCTCTGCCCCTGCAGCGCGCCAGTGCGCGCCAAGATGCGGGTAAAGGAAGGTGAATGCGGCATCGGAGGCGATCGCTATACGTTGACCAGGGGGCGCAATCGCCGCCTCATAGGAGCCGTCGCGCAAGGTCACCGGGCTTGCAAGCGCAAGGATAGCATCAAGATCGAGCGAGGCTTCCATCACATCGGCCAGCCGGTCGATATGGCTTTGGATTTCGCCGTGTTCGCTGGCCTGAACCAGACCGAGATGCCGTTCTGGCAGGCTCAGTTCGCTGTTGCGCATGACAGCGCCGACAACGCTCATGCCTGCGCCTTCAATCGCGCTACGAGAGAGGCGGATATGTCTTTCACTGCCGGCGCGGTTGATGACGGTTCCGGCAATCCTGACCTGCGGATCGTAATGGTGGAAACCCACGGCCACGGCTGCGGCTGTCTGGCTCTGGCCGGACACATCGAGCACCAGCAGAACGGGAATTCCCAGCAGCCTTGCAATATCGGCAGCCGAGCCGGTTCGGCCATCGCCGCCGTCGATTCCGTCGAACAGGCCCATGGCGCTTTCAATCAGCAGCAGATCATTTCCATCGGCAGCGTCATGCAGCAGCGCTGCCATCAGGTTCGGCTCCATGGCCCAGCTGTCGAGATTCAAACCCGGCAGCCCTGTCGCCGCATGGTGAAAACCGGGATCGATGTAGTCAGGCCCCGATTTGACGCCCCGCACCCGAATGCCGCGGCGTGCGAAGGCTCGCAGCAAACCGATGGTCACGCTGGTCTTGCCGGAGCCGGAACGGGGCGCACCGATAATGAGTGCGCGTGGAGGAAGTTTTTGGGCCTGGGTCATGCAACTGCTTTTGCCGGTGACGAGTGATGCCGTCAACGATATAGATGGGCTTATGGAAGCGGAAGGCAAAGAGCTGCGCCGTGGCTGGACCACGGGAACCTGCGCTGCGGCAGCCGCGAAGGCCGCCTGCATGGCGCTGCTTGGCCAAGATTTTCCTGAAATGGTCGAAGTGACGCTGCCCGGAGGCCAGAAACCCTCCTTCTCGCTGGCACTTGAGGAGCAGGGGGCGGATTATGCCAGGGCGGGAATCGTCAAGGATGCGGGCGACGATCCGGATGTGACCCACGGAGCGCTCGTCATCGCCACTCTGCGCCGCGCACCTTCCGGCCAGGGCTTGATCTTTCGTGCTGGGGAAGGTGTCGGAACCGTTACGCGCCCCGGCCTGCCGATTGCGCCCGGAGAACCGGCAATCAATCCCGTGCCGCGCCAGATGATTGCGGCTGCGATTGCTGATGTGGCGGGTGAAGATTGCGATTTCGACGTTGAAATTTCCATTCCTGACGGCAAGGCGCTGGCTCTGCAAACGCTCAATCCCCGGCTTGGCATTATCGGTGGCCTTTCGGTGCTCGGCACCACGGGCATTGTCATTCCCTTTTCCTGCTCTGCCTGGATTCACTCCATCTGGCGCGGCATCGATGTGGCGCGCGCTGAAGGGTTGAGCCATGTGGCAGGTTCCACCGGCATGACGACGGAACAGGCCGTACAGAAGCATCATGGCCTGCCGGAAACGGCGCTGCTGGATATGGGCGATTTCGTCGGGGGCATGCTGAAATATCTTCGCAAGCATCCGGTGCCGAAGGTCACTGTCGCCGGTGGTGTGGCGAAGATGACCAAGCTTGCCCAGGGCATGCTGGATGTGCATTCCAAGCGCGGGCTTGCCGATCTGGACGCGCTCGCCAAGGTCGCCGTAGAAGCCGGTGCGGATGCAGAGCTTGCCGCAAACATTGCCGCTGCCAATACCGTTTCGCAAGCTTTCCAGCTCGCTCAGGCACAGGGCTTGCCGCTTGGCGAGCATATTGCTTCTCTTGCGTGGAAGACGGCTGCCAGGGCATTGAACTCAGCCGATATTGCGCTGGAAGTGCTGGTGTTTGATCGTCAGGGAAAGCTGGTGGGCGAAGCGCCGTTCGCCCCCTCGGATCAGCTATTGGATCCGTCCCAGCCGGAGCGGAACCGTCGCACGTAATCGGCGCTGTAGAGCGCACTTTCGCGAAAATCCTCCGCCTTCAGGCCGGGACCGACGAATATCAGCGCTGTTCGTTCAATGGGTTCTTCAGCCACTTTGGCGGCAATATCGGCAAGGGTGCCGCGAAGGATCTTTTCCTCCGGCCAGCTTGCCTTCACGACGATGGCAACAGGGCAATCGCTGCCATAGGCTGGCGTCAACTGCTCTACAATCTTGTCCAGCGCATGAATGGCGAGATGGATGGCGAGCGTCGCTCCTGTTGCGGCGAAATTGGTCAGCGTTTCGTGCTCCGGCATTTTGGAGGCACGGCCGGAAACGCGAGTGAGGATGAGGCTTTGCGCCACTTCCGGAATGGTCAATTCCCGCTTCAGTGCCGCCGCCGCTGCCGCGAAGGAGGGGACACCGGGGGTCAGCGTATAGTCGATGCCCAGCCGATCCAGCCGCCGCATTTGTTCTGCCACTGCGCTCCAGACCGAAAGGTCGCCGGAATGCAGGCGCGCAACATCCTCTCCCGCCTCTGTGGCACGTACATATTCCGCTTCGATTTCGTCGAGGGAAAGAGAGGCCGTATCGACAATGCGGGCATCTGGCGGGCAGTAATCCAGCAGTTCACGCGGCACGATGGAGCCTGCATAGAGGCAAACGGGGCATCGGGCGATCAGATCCCGTCCGCGCACCGTGATCAGATCGGCAGCACCCGGACCCGCGCCAATGAAGTGAACGGTCATGATATTTCCTCCGATAGGGCGATGGCGCAGGTTACGCCCTGCGAAACATGTCTTGGACCGAGAAGTCGCGCATTGGCACCGGCGGCAGCCAGGGCTGCTGCTTCGCACAGGCTGGGCAGTCCTGTATGGGCAAGGCTCATCTCGGAGCGTGTAAGGGTGCGGGTCGCGACGTTTTCGAGTGCCGCATCGTCCAGCACCAGAAGTTTGGCGCCCAGTTCAGCGGCTGCATCCCGAATGCCCTTTTCCTCGGCCTTGATCCGTCCGGTTGCCAGAATGGGGCGAGGCGGGAGAGGCTGTCCATGTTCTTCCAGACAGACACGAATGACCGCGACAATGGTGCAGGCTTCGGTGCCCTTGCGACAGCCAATGCCAATCGCCAGCATCACAGCGCTTCCTTGATGATTGACCATTGGGTGACTGGCATGGCCGGTCTCCAGCCGGTCATGCCGCCCACGGGCTCGGCACGGTCGAGGGATACGCGGATGAGACGGCCACCAAGCCTTGCATGGGCATCCAGCAGCACGCGTTCCATCTCCAGCGTCACGGCATTGGCCACCAGCCGCCCGCCGAAAGGCAGTGCTGCAAGAGCTGCATCGACAACGCCATCGCGACTGCCGCCACCGCCAATGAAAATCGCATCGGGCCGGGGCAGATCCACCAGAGCGAATGGTGCCTTGCCTTCCACCACCTGCAAACCCGGAACGCCGAAAGCATGCGCGTTCCGCCCGATGCGGGCTGCCCGCTCCGGGTGATGTTCAATCGCCACGGCACGCATGGAGGGGTGGGAGAGCATCCATTCGATGCCGATCGAGCCGGATCCCGCGCCGATATCCCACAATAACTCCCCGCGTCGCGGAGCGAGAGCCGCCATTGTCATGGCGCGAATTTCGCTTTTGGTGATCTGTCCGTCATGCTCGAACAAGGCATCGGGCAGGCCAAAGCCAAGGGGCAGGATCCGTGCCGATGTCTCTGCAACCAGCTCGATCGCCAGGATATTCAGCGGATCGATATCCTCGAGATCGAAGTCTTCGGCGAGGATCGTGCGCTGGCGCTCCTTCTCGCCACCAAGAGCCTCCAATATCGTTAGCCGGCTTTTCCCAAAGCCTGCGGAGACGAGAAGCCGTGCAATGGCAGCGGGTGCCTCTCCATCGGAGGTCAAGGCAAGCAATCGGCGGCCGGGGTGCAGATGGGGCCGGATGAGATCGATGGAGCGGCCGTGAAGCGAAACCGTCTCAACCTCCTGCAGCGGCCAGCCCAGCCGAGACGCCGAGAGCGAAAAGGCGGATGGAGCCGGATAGCAAATGAATTCGCCTTTGCAAATATGGCGCGCCAGCGTCACGCCAACGCCGAAGAAAAACGGATCGCCCGAGGCCAGCACACAGACAGTCCTTCCGCGCAGCGACAGAACGGCTTCCATCGCCGGATCGAAAGGCTGCGGCCATGGGCGAGCCTCGCCTTGAATGGCATTGGCCGCCAGGTGCAGATGCCGCTTGCCGCCGAAGACGAAATCTGCGCCGGATATGGCGGCTATAGCCTTCTCACCCAATCCTGCCAGGCCATCCTCGCCGATGCCGACAATGGACAACCATGGGGCATCCGTGACATGAGGATCGATTATCTCAGGAGCCATGATCTTGAACTCCATCCTCATTCTGGGCGGAACTACGGAAGCGCGTGAACTGGCGGCAAAGCTCGACAGCCAGCACCGTTTTCGCCTGACGCTGTCGCTGGCAGGCAGAACGATGGCTCCGGTCCGGCAGCCGGTGCCGACGCGGGTGGGTGGTTTCGGTGGCGTGCATGGTCTTGCACAATATCTCCAAGAGCAGGATATCGATCTCCTGATCGACGCGACGCATCCCTATGCCGCCCGTATTTCTACCAATGCCGTTGAGGCTGCCGCCCTGGTGGGCAGGCCGCTTGTGGCCTTGCGCCGTCCCGGCTGGCAGCAACAAAAGGGGGATCGATGGCTGGAGGTCGAAAGTGTCGAGGCAGCGGTTCAAGCGCCGGGCGATGAGGCCCGAACTCTCTTTCTCGCTCTTGGCCGTCAGGAGCTTCTGCCCTTCGAACAAGCTCCGCAGCATCGCTATGTGGTGCGAAGCGTGGATCCGGTGGAGCCGCCGCTCGCTTTGCCTGAGGTTGAATACATCACGGCGCGTGGACCCTTCAATGAAGCGGACGAGCTTTCGCTTCTCACGGGCAAGGGTATCGACATGCTGGTTTGCAAGAATTCCGGTGGTGCTGCCAGCTACGGCAAGATTGCCGCTGCCCGAACCCTCGGCTTGCCGGTGGTTCTGATCCAGCGACCGCCATTGCCGGAGGCTATGTCTTTCCAGACGGTCGATGCACTGCTTGCCCATGTGGATCAGGCCTTTCCACCCCAGGAGCGGGGCGAGTAAACCAGATCGGGCTTGTTCTTGCGTGCAATGATTCGGGTCTCGGTCGATCCGACGATGATGCAGGTTGCCATGTCCGCCATGTCCGACTGCGCTTCGGCAAGCGGAACCACCTTGATCTTCTCATCCGGGCGTCCTGCGGCACGGCCAAAGATGACCGGAACATGACCCGGCAGATGCTGACGCAGAATATCGAAAGCTTCGCCCAACTGGTGCGGGCGCGCCTTGCTGACGGGATTGTAGAACGCCATGACGAAGCCAGCCTGCGCTGCTGCCGTCAGCCGTTTTGCGATGACATCCCAAGGCTTCAGATTATCGGAAAGCGAAATGGCGCAAAAATCATGGCCAAGCGGTGCGCCTGCCCGTGCAGCAACCGCCAGCATGGCGGTAACGCCCGGTATGACGCGGACATCGAGATCCCGCCACTCGGAAGGGCCGGTTTCCATGGCCTCGCAAACCGCCGCTGCCATGGCGAAGACGCCCGGATCGCCGCCGGAGACGACGCAGACCTTTGCCCCTTGTGCCGCAAGTGTCAGTGCTGCCGCCGCGCGGGAAATCTCTTCCCTGTTATCGGAAGCATGGCAGCGTTGATCGGCGCGCAGGTCAAGGCGCTGCACATAGGGGCCGTAGCCGAAGAAATCGGAGGCTTCTGCAATGACGGTCATTGCTTCGGGCGTGATCTGCTGCGGACTGCCGGGACCGAGGCCGACGACCGTGAGTTTTCCCGTCATGAGGGACGTCCCTTCCAGCCCGGCACGAGAACCAGCGAGAAATAGGGTGCTGGCGTTTCATCCCGTTCGGCAAGCGGAATGGCATGACCTGTGGGCATGGTGCCACGCTCCACATAGATTGCACCGGCTAGCTTGTCGGCGGCCATCAGGGCGCGGCGAATTTTCGGCAGGTTGCGCCCGACCTTCATGATGACGGCGCCATCGGTGCCAGCAAGGCGTGCGGTCAGTGCCTCCTCCGGCAATGTTCCCGGAAGGACACTGAGAATATCGTCGCCCTGCACCAGCGGCAGACCGGCCAGCGACCAGCAGCCGGACATGGCTGTCACGCCGGGAATGACTTCGGCCGGAAAATGCGGAGCAAGCCTTAAGTGAAGATGCATGTAGGAGCCGTAGAAGAGCGGATCGCCCTCGCTGAGAACTGCTACATTGCGTCCTGCCTGAAGGTGGACGGCAATTTCTGCGGCCGAGCGGTCGAAGAAGCCATCTATGGCATTCTTGTAACTTTCACTGTCCTTGTCCTCTTCCACAGTGACGGGGTAGACCAGGGGCAGTTCCAGAATATCAGCGCGTACATGCGCATCTACAATGGTACGGCCATTGCCGCGAGAGCCACGCTTGCTGAAGAAGGCCAGAACATCTGCGCTGTTCAGGGCCTTGACCGCTTTGAGTGTCAAAAGATCGGGATCACCGGGGCCGGTGCCCACGCCATAGACTTTGCCGGGAGCATTGTTGTTCACAGTCCGCTCCTTGCCAGGGCATTGACGGCAGCGGCCGTCATGGCTGATCCGCCCATGCGTCCCTTGACGATGGCGAAGGGAATGCCATGCCTGCCTTCAGCAAGGGCCTCCTTGCTCTCTGCCGCGCCGACGAAGCCAACGGGCATTCCGATGATGGCGGCTGGCTTCGGGCAGCCCTTGTCCAGCATTTCCAAAAGATAAAAGAGTGCGGTTGGCGCATTGCCGATGGCAATGACCGAGCCTTCCAGCCGGTCGCGCCAGAGTTCAAGAGCAGCCGCCGAGCGCGTATTGCCCACCTGTTTTGCAAGCTCTGCCGTCTGAGGATCGCGCAGAGTGCAGATCACTTCGTTGCCAGCGGGCAGGCGGGCGCGGGTAATGCCATGGGCCACCATTTGCGCATCGCAGAAAATCGGCTTTCCGGCCTGAAGGGCTGTGCGGGCTGCCTCCACAAAACCGGCAGAGAACTGGAAGTGAGCTGCGGCCTCCACCAGCCCGCAGGCGTGAATCATGCGAATGGCCACATCCGCTTCGTCTTCGGAGAAGGCAGAAAGATCCGCTTCCGCGCGGATGATCGCAAAGGATTTGCGGTAAATCGCATCGCCGTCGCGGATATAATCGTAGTCCGTCATCAATGTCCTTCGTCCAGCGCAGCCGCGATCTTTTCAGGGCCGAGGCGCGTCAGACAATCGTGGTTCGTTTCGCCGGATCTCCGTTCCGCGCCAATGAGGGCGGACAGGGCGACGATTGCGGCCTTCTCCGTATGAGGGGCAAGCTGTTTCAGTGCGGTATCGGTGGTTTTTCCGCAGAATACAAGTCGGCTGCCTGTTTCAGTGCCAACGAATGTAAGCATGGATGCCGTTGGATGGGCGCAACCCTTGGCGCAGCCGGAGAGATGAAGCCTCAGCGTTCCGTCGAACAGCTCTGGTGTCTGGGAGGCAGCAAAGCGCCCCAACTCATGGGTGGCAAGATGCGCGGAACGGCAGGCAGGGCGGCCCGCGCAGGCATCTATGGCGGAGAGAGGATCATTCGCTTCGGTTGTAAAACCAATCTGTTGTGCCTCCCTGAGTAGGGACATGCAGGCGGCAGGCTGGCCGACGAGCAGAAGCGCATGGTTTGGTGACGGCTTGAGGCGTTCGATACCGAAAGCCTGTGCGTGCTGGCACAGTTCCAGCATGAGTTCGGCCTTCATCTGGCCGAATGGCAGGCCCAGGCAAACAATGCCTTTGTCGTGCGGGAGAGAGAGCGGATTGGATTGATCGCTCCAGCAGGGACGTGCTTCTGCCACGTCTGGCAGAACGAACCGTAGGATCTGATCGGGAAGATTGTGGCGCGTCAGCGAGCGCCCGCGTGCTTTTGGCCCCTGCTCGGCCAGATGGTCGAGCAGCAGACAGACGAGATGGCATATATCGGCATCTGCCACCGAACCGAGAAGAAGGCCGTTCTGTGCTGTGCCGCCAAGCATGACCGTCCAGCGAAGTCCTTCCGCCTCGGGTTGCGCCGTCAGGCGAATATCGGCCAGCAGATGATCGAACCGCACCACCCCGCCCACATCCAGAACCACGGACAGTTTCGGTGCCAGACGGCCACGCAAACCGCGGGCATGATCGATGATGGCGAGGCCGAGTGGTCGCGGATCGCAGGCTGCATCCGGCTCCATTCCGGCCAGCGGCGTCCATTCCACCGCCAATCCCTCGCGCAGAGGCAGGTTCAGGCTGCGAATACCGGCTTCCAGAGCGGAGGTGCTGGCCGCGGTCAGGCCGCGCACCTGCAAATTGCCGCGTTGGGATATGTCGATCACGCCATTGCCGTGCAGTTGGGCCAGATGACAGATCTGACCCAGCGAAGTCGGCGAAATCCAGTCCATCAGGGCGATGCGCGAGAGCAGCCCGTCTCCTGTCTGCATCGGTGCATCCAGGGCCGGGCAGGCACCGCGAGCCATATCCAGCAGGGCGGCCGTCATGAGCGTGCCTTTCGGCTGGCGAAGGTGTGGAGCATTTCCAGATCCCGGTCCGCCGAATTGCGTCTGGGATGCCACAGGCCCCGCCGTCGCGCCGACATCAGCCTGTCCGCAATGGAGCGGGCGGCTTCGGGGTTTTGCTCGAGCACGAAATCGCGAACGCGCTCATCGGCAATATAGGCGTCGTAAACCGCCTCAATCAGGCTCTGCGGCACAAGCTCCGTCGTTTCTGCAAAGCCAACAAGCCGGTCCACCGTTTCCGCAAATTCCGAGGCTCCGCGTGGGCCGTGGCGCATCTGCCCCTCGATAAAGCGCGGATTGACGGCTCGCGCCCGCACCACGCGCGTCACGGCTTCCGCAAGCGACCGGGCACGTGGTTTTTCCGGGTTGGTGGTATCGAGGGAAATCAGGTCTGCCTTGCCGCCAAGGGCTGCAACCGCCGCCGAAAAGCCGCCGATGAAGGCCACATCGCCCGATCCGTCCAGCAGGTCGCGGCCCGGGTCGTCCCCCGTATGCACCAGAAGATCGGCCTCTCGTATCAGGGTCTCGAAGATGTTTCCTGCGTCGAACGCCTCGCCATCCGCACCGCCAAAGGCGTGGCGGGACATGGAAAGATAGGCCCGGCCCAGTTCGTCTCGCGTCTGCCAGTTTCCATCAGACAATTTTTCTTCAATCCCGGAGCCATAGGTGCCAGGAGCGGATCCAAAAATGCGGGCCGGAATGCTGCCGTCGTTTTGCGTGCGTTCCGCCAGGGGATTGTCGCCCGGCGCTTCATGCACACGGCTTGCGATGGAACGCGTTGCCATGTCGAGCAGAGCGATCAAGGTGGGGAACATGTCCCGGAAGAGGCCGGAAATCCGGAAGGTGACATCGACGCGAGGTCGGCCCAGCTGCGCCGGCGAAAGAACCTCGATGCCGGTGACGCGCCCGGTCGCGGGATCCTGAACCGGGCGTGCGCCCATCAATGCCAAGCCTTGGGCCACCTCTTCACCGCCACTGCGAAGCGTTGCACTGCCCCAAAGATCGATGACGAGGCGCTTCGGCCAGTCGCCGTGATCCTGAAGATAGCGCCGCAGCACTTCGTCTGCCGCTCTCTGGCCCAGTTCGAAGGCCGTAGGGGTGGGCATGGTGCGTGGATCGGATGTGTAGAGATTGCGTCCTGTCGGCAAAACATCCAGACGCCCCCTCGAGGGGGAACCGGAAGGGCCAGGCGGAATATGGTGTCCATCCAGCGCTGCCAGGAAAGCGCGCCTTTCGGCCTTTGCGCTCTCCAGCCGTGTCTCGTCCAGCTCATCCGGCTCGCAACGCCCGAACACATGCTGGCCATCCTTGATGGCAAAATCCTTCAGGTCGCAGAGAAAGGCATCGATACGCGCGAGAGCGGTATCGGGGTCGTCGTTGCGGCTGATTCCAGCTTCCTGTGTCAGGCCGATTTCGTCGGCGGTTTCGACGATCAGCTTGGCCAGCCTGTCGCGCCTGCGTCGATCCAGCCCATCGGCCTGGGCATATTCGTCCACCAGCTGCTCAAGCTTCTGCTGATGGGAGGAAAGTCCAGCGCCGACAAGCTTTGGCGGTATGTGCCCGATGGTCAGTGCCGCGATCCGCCGCTTGGCAACCGCCGCCTCGCCGGGGTTGGAAACAATGAAGGGATAGATGACGGGGAGATTGCTGGTCACGATTTCCGGAAAACAGTCAGCCGAGAGAGCGACATTCTTTCCGGGCAGCCATTCCAGCGTGCCATGCGCACCGACATGAATGATCGCCTGGGTTTTGATATCGTGCTGCATCCAGAAGCCGAACGCGAGAAGCGCATGGGCTGGAGGACGCGCGGGATCATGATAATCGGTGCGCCGATCCGCCTCACGTCCGCGGTCCGGTGCCAGCGCCACGGTGACAGAGCCGAAGCGGGCAGCGCGGAAACGAAAACCTTTCGTCGAACATCCTTCGTCGGCTAATGGATCGCCCCAGCATCGGATGACGGCTTCTCTCGCGGCGGCGGGTAGTTGGCTAAAGGCAGCCTGATACTGCTCGATTGCTAACTGTTCGGATCCTCGCAGAACCCGGTCCAACAGTTCAGCCGCTGACGATGGGATGTCTCTGACATTATACCCGTTCTCGCCCAGGTCGATCAGCATCTGACGGGCACTTTCCGGCACGTCCAGCCCCACGGCATAGCCGGTGCGACCATCCGCGCCGGGATAATCCGGCAGAATAATCGTGATCTGGCGCTCTGCAGGTGGCGTGGCATAAAGGGCAAGATGTTTTTCGATCCGGGCAGCGACCGCATCCACGCGATCTGGCTCTGGTCGATTGGAAAAGCCGGCAAAGCCATAATCTGCAGCAGCTTCACGCTCTGCCTTGAACGAAATGATGCCGGAAAGGAGACGGCCATCCAGTTCCGGCAGAACCACGTGCATGGCGAGATCAGACGGCCCAAGTCCACGTTGGTTTTCTTGCCACGCTTTTCGCTTGGTCGTGGCAATCACCGCCTGGAAAACCGGAACGGCGAGGTGATCGAAAAGCGTCTGACCATCAAGATCGGCTTGGCTGGCAAAGGCGGTCGCCGTGATCACGGCGGCAGGGTTGAGCGCCTGAAGCTCGCGCTGGAGTGTGGCCAGAAGCTCGCGCTCCTTCAATCCAGGAACGAAAACGGGCAGAACGGCTATACCGCGCTGTTCAAGGCTTTGCGTCAGCGCATCGATGGGTTCAACATCGTCCGCCAGCAGCATGGAGCGATAGAAAATCAGCGGAACGAGGCGGCGACCGGGTTGTCCGATCAGCGCTGTCTCGCGCGTCACCACGCCCTGTCCGGGCCGATAAAAGCCCCAGCGGGGAATGTTTGCCGCTTGCTCCGCCGACTGTTCTTCCCGTCTGGCTTTCGCAACAAGCCGGCTAACGAGTTTTGTCAGATTGCCGGGCCCACCTTCGCGGAAATAGGAGAGGAAGAGGGCAATGTCAGCGGCATCCACGGTGGAAGCCTCTGCCAGCCGGTCGTCGTTTTCGCTGCATTCTCCCGGCAGCAGGATCAGACAGATGTTTCGTTCTTTTGCTTTCCGCGCCAGTTCGTCCACGCCGTAGCGCCAGCGGTCATAGCCGCCGAGAATGCGCACAAGCAGCACTCTGGCGTGGCTCGCGACTTTATCGATCCAGAGATCGATGGACATGGGGTGTCGAAGATCGCTCAGTTGAGCAAGGCGAAGGCTCAAGTCGCCTTTTGAGGGATTACGGTCCCAAGCCGAGGCAATGCCGTTCAGGTCGCTATCGGAAAAGGATAGCACCACCACATCCCCCGGCGTCTGGTTCAGATCGACCGGCTCTATGAGATCGTCCAGGGACGAGGATGTGGCGGCGAGAATATGCATCAGGCGGCCAGGAGCTTTCCGATTTTTTCCGCGTCGATGCCCTTTTCACCAATGATCACCAGACGCGAACGTCGCGCCTCGCTGGCGTTCCAGGGGCGGTCGAAATAATGGTTCACGCGGGGACCGACCGCCTGCACCAGAAGGCGCATGGGCTTGCCCGCCACCTCTACATAGCCCTTGATCCGCAGCACTTTTTCGGCTTCCGTGACCTTCGCAATGCGGTTGCTCAGTTCGTCCGGGCTTGCAATGGCCGGAATATCCAGAACAAAACTGTCAAAATCGTCGTGCTCGTGGTCCAGCTCGTCGTCGTGATGTGTCTTGCGGTTCTCGATATCGTCTTCGACCGCCAGGCCAAGACCGATGAAGATTGCCGGGTCGATTTCGCCATTCTGCGCGTTCACAATCCTCACCGCGCGCGGAAGATGCGCTTCCACATGCTGATGCGCCTTGGCGAGGTCTTCGGCGGAAAGCAGGTCGGATTTGGTCAGGATGACAAGATCGGCGCAGGCAATCTGGTCTTCGAAAACTTCCTCCACCGGATCGTCATGGTCGAGAGACTGATCCTCGGCGCGCTGGGCAGCCAGAGCTTCCAGATCGTCTGCGACGCGGCCTTCAGCCAGCGCCAGGCCGTCCACCACGGCCACCACGCCATCCACCGTCACGCGGCTTTTCACGCCCGGCCATTGGAACGCCTGCACCAGCGGCTTCGGCAGTGCCAGGCCCGAGGTTTCGATCAGGATGTGATCGACCTTGGGCTCCATGGCGAGGATCTTGTCGATGGCGGGTACGAAATCATCCGCCACCGTGCAGCAGATGCAGCCATTGGCCAGTTCGATGATATTGTCTTCCGGGCAGTTCTCGATGCCGCAGCTTTTCAGGATTTCGCCATCGATGCCGACATCGCCGAACTCGTTGACAATCACCGCAAGCCTCTTGCCCTTGATGTTTTCCAACGCATGGCGCAGCAGCGTCGTTTTTCCGGCTCCGAGGAAACCGGTCACAACGGTGCAGGGAATGCGGGAGAGGGTATTGGTCATGAAATCGGTCCTTCAAATCTTCGGAAATTGAGTGGGAATGGGTGGGATGCGGGCGATCATGCCGCGCTTCAGGCAATCCGGTCGGCCCTTCCACGGCATCAGTCCATCGGCAGAACTGGCGAGAAGACGCGCACCTTCGATGAGGTCGGGGCTGGCATCCAGGCCAAGCTCGCCAAAAACATAGGACCAGCCATCCACGCGCTGGATGCAGGCGCTCAAGGCGCGTTTGCAATTGGCAAGACAGGCAACAGGCACCACGGCGATACCGGCCTGTGCCAGTGATGCCGTCTGATCTGCGAGACGCGCGCCGTCGCGCGGTCCATCGCTTGCTTCCGTCCCGCTGCGGCAGGTTTCGCAGACATGGATAATCACTCGCGGTTGAGCGGCAACAGGTTCGTCAGACTGACATTGCGACTGGAAATCCAAGACGCACCCCTTTTTCCAAAAATAGCCGTGGGGTGCAGGCGCGCGCAGCCAGAGGCCTGCGTGCCATTGATACTATCCCTGCCGGAGCACCCCGCCCGGTTGGACCATTCGTCAGACGGCAGGTCTCCTGGCTCGCGGTTCATACCCGGCGCTACCTTCCCGAATTGTCTTCAGTGGCATGATGCGCAGGGTTTCCCGCAGAATGTGCGGGGGCCGCTTACAGTTGCGGGGGCAGCCGTGGTTTAGGCGAGGCGCCGCACCACGTTCCCTCTTAGCTCCCCCCGTTGCCGGGGAAAGACCGTCATCTTCACTATGCGGTTGAATGACGACATGTCAATGCCGCTAGGTGCGGCAGTTTCGGTGGGCCATTGTCGTGAGGCCGCGTTTGGCTATAGTCCCGCGCTCTGACAATGCGGATGCGAGGCAAGGCCGATGAAGGAAATCGATGAGAGCGAAGCCGAGCGGCATCGGCGCAAAATGGCCAATCGCAAGGCGGTTCAGGATGCGGAAGTGGCATCGAAAACCATCGAGAAGGGTCTTCTGATCGTCAATACGGGTCCCGGAAAGGGCAAGTCCACGGCGGCTTTCGGTCTGGGCCTGCGGATGCTTGGCCATGGCCGCAAGATTGCCATCGTGCAGTTCATCAAGGGTGCCTGGGATACGGGCGAGCGGGTGGCGCTGGACGCTTTCGGTGATCGCGTGATCTGGCATACGATGGGTGAGGGCTTCACCTGGGATACGCAGGATCTGAAACGCGATGTTGCCGCCGCTGAACGCGCCTGGGAAAAGGCGTTGGAGATGATGGCGCTTCCGGATGTGGGCCTTGTTATTCTGGACGAGCTGAACATCGCACTTCGCTATGAATATCTCGATCTGGAAAAGGTCGTGCTGGACCTTACTGCCCGCCGCCCGGATCTGCATGTCATCGTCACGGGGCGTAACGCCAAGCCTGCGTTGATTGAGGTGGCGGACATGGTCACCGAGATGACGCTGGTGAAGCACCACTTCAAGGCAGGGGTAAAGGCGCAGGCCGGGATCGAGTTTTGATGGCTGGAGGACAAGCCAAAGCCCTGATGTTTCAGGGAACCGGTTCCGATGTCGGCAAGTCGCTGATCGTGGCCGGGCTGGCGCGTGCCTTCCTGAACCGGGGTTTGCGCATCCTGCCCTTCAAGCCGCAGAACATGTCGAACAATGCGGCTGTCACGGTAGATGGCGGCGAAATCGGGCGTGCGCAGGCGTTGCAGGCGCGTGCCGCTCGCGTGCCACTTTCGGTTCACATGAACCCGGTGCTCTTGAAGCCGCAAAGCGAAGTCGGCGCACAGCTGGTCGTGCAGGGCAAGGTGGAGGGGAATGCCCGTGCCGCAGAATATCAGCAAATCAAGGCGGGCCTCATGCCGCGTGTGCTGGAAAGCTTCGCGCATTTGAAGGATCGCGCCGATCTGGTGCTGGTGGAAGGGGCAGGCAGCGCCTCCGAGGTCAATCTGCGCCGCAATGACATTGCCAATATGGGCTTTGCCCGCGCGGCTGACGTGCCGGTTATCCTGATTGGCGATATCGATCGAGGTGGTGTCATCGCCAGTATCGCTGGCACCAAGGCCGTTCTTGATCGCCACGATGCCGCGATGATCGAGGGCTTTATCGTCAATCGCTTCCGGGGCGATCCCAGCCTCTTCGATGAAGGCATGCGGATGATTGAAGGCTTTACCGGGTGGAGCCCCATCGGCCTTCTGCCGCACTTTTCCCACGCCTCAAGGCTGCCGGCGGAGGATGCGCTGGCTCTGAATTCGCAGCCCACGCGAAAGGCAGGGGCAAAGATCAAAATTGCGGTGCCAATCCTGCCGCATGTTTCCAACTTTGATGATCTCGATCCACTGGATGCGGAACCGGATGTGGAACTGATCCGTGTTCGCCCCGGCAATGCATTGCCCAACGATGCGGACCTCGTGCTTCTGCTTGGCTCCAAGGCCACGATCAGCGATCTTCAGGCCCTGAAATCCGCAGGTTTTGATATCGATATCAAAGCCCATGTGCGGCAGGGAAAGCCGGTTATCGGCCTTTGCGGCGGCTATCAGATGCTGGGAAAGACGGTGGCTGACCCGGATGGTATCGAAGGTCCGGCCGGTGCGGTTGAGGAAGGTCTCGGACTACTGAATGTCGACACGCGGCTGACTGGAGATAAGCGTCTTGAGGCCGTGTCCGGCACCACCAGCGACGGCATTTCTTTCTCCGGCTATGAAATGCATGTCGGGCAGACCGAGGGTGTGGACTGCGCTCGACCTTTCGCAACCATTCATGAGCGCCCGGAAGGTGCGGTTTCCGCCTCAGGTCTCGTTTCCGGAACCTATGTGCACGGGCTTTTTGCCGATGATGGGCAAAGGTCTGCCTGGCTCACCCGCCTTGGCGGAACCGCGTCGCGGATCGACTATGAGCAGGGGGTTGAGGATGTGTTGGAGCTATTGGCCGCGCATCTGGAAAAGCATCTGGATCTCGATGCCCTGCTTAGAGTAGCGCGGTAGGAACCGCCGCGACCAGGCCGAACAGAATGAGCAAGAGGAGATCAGCCGTCCGGGCAAGCGAAAGCGCGCGGCGAATATCGGCAGCAGTTGCCTCGCGCCGTCCACCTTCACCCATGAAGTGATCGTCCACCAGCGTGCCGCCATAGACGCGCGGCCCTGCCAGCGCGAGGCCCAGGGCGCCAGCCATGGCGGCTTCCGGCCAGCCGGCATTGGGGGATTTGTGCCGGGAAGCATCCCGTTTCACCGCTTCCCAGGCTTTTGCTGCCGATGCTCCGGGTGTGGTGAAGGCTGCGGCCACAAAGAGAAGGGCGGTGAGGCGGGAAGCGGGCAGGTTGACCAGATCATCGAAACGCGCCGCTGCCCAGCCATAGGCGTGATAGCGTTCGTTCTTGTGGCCAATCATGCTGTCGGCTGTATTCGTGGCCTTGTAGGCAGCGCCCCCTGCCAGCCCCGCCAGACCCAGCCACAAAGCGGGCGCGGTGATGCCATCGGAAAAATTCTCGGCAAGGCTTTCGATGGCTGCACGTGAAACTCCCGCCTCATCCAGCTGGTCCGGGTCACGCCCCACAATCATCGCAACCGCCTGTCGCCCCGCTGCAAGCCCACCTTTTTCAAGTCCGGTTGCCACGGCTTCCACGTGTTCTTCGAGGCTTTTTTGCGCCAGAAGGCTGGAACCCAGCATGGCCACCAGCACGAAGCCAAACGGCAGCCAGAGGAGGCTGCTTTCGATGATGCCGGACACTGCGAAGGTCAATGCAAGAAGCAAGATGAAGCAGATCAACCCGTTGCGGCGGCGGGTTTCAAAGTTGGTGCTTTGATCGTTGTACCGCTTCTCCAGAGCCGAGATAAGCCCGCCGATCCACATGACCGGATGGCCGATCCGGGCGAGAAGCCATTGCGGATAGCCGAAGATCCGTTCAATAAGCAGGGCAAGGAACGCGATTGAAAAAGCCATGGTGAGTGCAATGGACAAGCTGGAAGGAAATACGATCGAACACGGCGGCTCCCTTTCGCGGGCGGCGCTCGCATTTACCGATGCGCCGCAGCCCTGGATCGATCTTTCCACCGGTGTCAATCCGCATTCTTATGCTTATTCCCCGGTGCCCGCCACTGCTTTCTCACGGCTTCCCGATCCATCGGAGCTTCGCGATCTTTGCGCGATTGCTGCACGGGCCTATGGCGCAAAGTCCGGCGACCATGTTGCAGCCGCGCCAGGAACGCATCTTTTTCTGCCCATGCTCGTGGAAAGCGTCTTTTCCGGTCGGGACCGAAGCAGCCTCACCGCCGCCATTCTCTCTCCCACCTATGCCGAGCACGCAAAAACGGCACGCATGCTCGGCTTTCAAACCGTAGAGGCGAGCGATCCTGACGCGCTTGAGGCTGCGGATCTCGCTGTGGTGGTCAATCCCAACAACCCGGATGGACGGATGATTGCCGATGAGAGGCTGCTGGCGCTCTCGCACAGTCTGGCGAAAAAGGGCGGGCTTCTGCTGGTCGATGAGGCTTTCCGCGATGTGATGGACGAGCCCTCTTCGCTGGTGGCGCAGGTTCATCCGGGTCTGGCTGTGTTGCGATCCTTCGGCAAGTTTTTCGGTCTCGCCGGCATTCGGCTTGGCTTTGCCGTGGCATCGCCCGATCATGCACAGCATGTGCGTCATCTTCTCGGTCCCTGGGCCATTCCCGGCCCCACACTTCACATCGGCAGGCAAGCGCTGGCCGATCAGGTCTGGCAAAAGAACATGCGCCTGCGTCTCAGGCAGGAGGCCGAGAGGCTGGATGGACTTCTGGCACAGGCGGATTTGCCGGTTGTCAGCGGCACCACCCTGTTCCGCTATGCCCGGCATGAACAGGCGAGCGAAATCCATCAGGTGCTTGGAAAGGCTGGAATTCTGGTGCGGCGCTTTTCGGAGCGGCCGCAATTTCTGCGTTTTGGCTTGCCGTCCGAAGGCGAGTGGGAGCGATTAGGTGCGGTCCTCTGCTCAAAAAACTGGCAGAGCTGAAAAGTGAACAAAGCTTGGCGTGCTGGCTGCTTTTCGCTAGGTTGGCGCTTCGCAATGCCATGAACAGGTGAATTTCCATGTCCTCATTCAGCCATAACCTTCCCGAGGTTTTCGACAGGATCGATCAGAAGAGGGAGGTGTTTCTGGAGCTAAGCGACAGGGTCTGGGCAACGCCTGAAACCTGCTACATGGAAGTGCAATCCGCTGCCGCGCACCGGGAGATGCTGGAGGCGCAGGGCTTTCGCATCACCGATACTGTGGCCGGCATTCCTACCGCGATGATCGGTGAGGCAGGGGAGGGCGGTCCGGTGATTGCCTTTCTCGGTGAATATGATGCGCTTGCGGGCCTCAGCCAGAAGGCGGGTGTCACGCATTACGAGCCGCTTGTCGCCGGTGCCAATGGTCATGGCTGCGGCCATAATCTTCTCGGTTCTGCCTCTCTGCTGGCGGCAACGGCGTTGAAGGATTGGCTGGAAGCCACCGGAACGCCCGGCCGTGTGCGCTATTACGGTTGCCCGGCGGAAGAGGGAGGAGCGGCCAAGGCATTCATGGTCAGGGCCGGTGCTTTCGAGGATGTCGATATCGCCATTTGCTGGCATCCCAGCAATTTTGCAGGTGTGCAACGTGAAACCTCGCTTGCAAACTGTCGGGTGGATTTCACCTTTACCGGCCGCGCTTCCCATGCCGCCGCAAGCCCGGAACTCGGTCGCAGCGCGCTCGATGCCGTGGAACTGATGAATGTGGGGGTGAATTACCTGCGTGAGCATATGCAGCAGGATTGCCGCATTCATTATGCGCTTCTGGATGCCGGGGGCATTTCGCCCAATGTGGTGCAGGCTCATGCCAAGGTGCGTTATGTCATCCGCGCACCGGAGCTTGCCGGCTTGTTCTCCCTTATCGAGCGGGTCAAAAAGGTGGCGGAGGGCGCGGCCCTGATGACCGAAACCTCGGTTGAAAGCACCATTCTTGCCGGTGTCTCGAACCTCATCGTCAACACACCGTTGATGGAGACCATGCAGGATATCTGGGAAAGCCTCGGTGTGCCGGAGTTTGATGAGCAGGATTTTGCTTTCGCCCAATCCATTCAGTCCACACTGTCTGACGAGGATATCGCTGCGAGCTGGGCACAGGAACGACTGGAACAGCGCGATATCGTCCTGCCGGATTTCATTTTGCCCCGCCATAATGAGGTACGGCAAATGGGCGGCTCCACGGATGTGGCGGATGTGAGCTGGGTGGTCCCCACCGTGCAGGCCTATGGCCCAACGCTTGCCATCGGCACACAGCTTCACACCTGGCAGGTGGTGGCCCAAGGCAAGAGCCCGCTGGCGCACAAAGGCATGGTGGCGGCAGCCAAGGTCATGGCAGCCACGGGTCTGGCCGCCATCGAAAATCCACAGCTGCGCGAGGCAGCCTGGGCAGATCTGAAACGTCGCCTCAAGGGGCAGAGCTATCGCAGCCCGATCCCGGAGGGTGCCGAGCCTCCGGTTGCGGCAATGGCTGTCCGGTAAAAGGCGTCCGCTTGTGCCACCGTTGGGCGGCAGGAGATTGCGTCTGAGGAACAAGCGCCTATATCTGGCTCATGTTCGAGATCCTGTCGTCCTACTGGCCGCATATCGTTTTTGTCCTGTCGGTCGTCATGGGTGCGACGGCCGCGGTCCATGTTGCCATGACCAAGGAAGAGGTTCGCTCCGCAGTTGGCTGGGTGGGTGTGATCCTGTTGTCTCCCATCATCGGTGCGCTGCTCTATCTGATCGCCGGTATCAACCGTATTCGTCGCTCGGTCGTCTACAATCGGCGTATGCTGCGTCAGGGCGGGGCTCTGGCGCATCTCGATCTCTATGATGCGGAAGATCCGATGGTGGCGTCCCATTTCGGGCGTCGCTTTCTGGCGATGAAAACCCTGGGCGACAGGGTGACGCGCCATCAGCTGATGAGCGGCAACGATATCCAGCTGCTGGATGGTGGCGATGCCGCCTATGAGGCGATGCTGCACGCAATCCGTTTTGCCAGGCGCAGCATCATTCTGGAAACCTATATTTTCGACCGGGACCGGATCGGCAAACGTTTTGCCGAGGTGCTGGCGGATGCCGTGAAGCGTGGCGTGGCTGTACGCGTTCTGATCGATGCGGTCGGCGCGCGCTATTCCGTGCCGAGCGTTCTGGGGCTTTTGAGGGACGGTGGCTGCGAAGTTGCCGTCTTCAACGGCAATGTCATTATGGGCCTTCGTCTGCCCTATGCCAATCTTCGCACGCACCGAAAGATCATGGTGGTGGATGGAGCGATAGCCTTCACCGGCGGCATGAATATCCGCGAAGGCTTTTCCCAGGAGTGCGCGGGCGCAGACTGCGCGATCGATACACATTTTCGCATCACCGGAGCGGTGGTGGCAGATCTCTTCTCGATTGCAGCGGAAGATTGGCATTATTCGAGCGGCGAGATTCTGGAAGGAGATGCCTGGGAAATCGAGCCGCCCGGCGAGCGGCCGGGCATGCCGAAGCTTATCCGGGCGGTTGCGTCCGGGCCGGACCGAAGCGTGGAAACCAACCACAAGATGCTGATGGGCGCCTTTTCCATTGCGCGCAGTTCCATTCGCATCGTGTCTCCGTACTTTCTGCCGGATCGCGAACTGATCAGCGCATTGGCAACAGCCGCACGCAGAGGCGTGAAAGTCGATATCGTCGTTCCGGCTGCCAATAACCTGACCTTGGTGGACCGCGCCATGACGGCGCAATTCGATCAGGTGCTGAAAGGCGATTGCCGCATCTGGCGTGCCTCCGGCCCCTTCAATCACTCCAAGCTGATGGTGATCGACGGCCGCTGGGCCTATGTCGGCTCCTCAAATCTGGACCCACGTTCGCTGCGCCTCAATTTCGAGGTCGATCTTGAAGTTTTCGATCTTGCTTTTGCGGAAGAACTTGAGACGCGTATTGACCGCACGATCAAATTCGCAAAGCCAGTCAGTCTTGAGCAATTGCGCGCCAGACCCTTCCCGGTTCGGCTCTTCGAGCGCGTGCTTTGGCTCGGTTCTCCCTATCTTTGAACAAAAGGGCAGGTTTCACCGTTGCAGTGTCTAGCCTCCAACCTCCTTGTCGTCGCAGCATGAACCAGCAGAAAACCCTTTCCGCCCAAGTCATTTCCAGCATCCGCAATCGCAAGAAGCGGGGAGCCTCCGATCATGGCACCGGAGAACAGGAAAAGACCGGCCTGCTGGTGGCTTCCTACAACGTCCACAAATGTGTCGGTGTTGACGGGCGGTTCGATCCGGGCCGCATCGCGTCCGTCATTCATGAGATCAATCCGGATGTGATTGCCCTGCAAGAAGCGGATACACGATTTGGCGAGAGGCGTGGGCTGCTGGATCTGCACTGGCTGGAGCGGGAAACGGGCTTGAGCCCGGTGCCGGTTGCAGGTGTCAGCAAGGCGCATGGCTGGCATGGAAACGTGCTGTTCTTTCGCAACGGCATTGTGCGCGATGTGCATCAGGTCAAGCTTCCCGGGCTTGAACCGCGCGGGGCCCTGTTGACGGAATTGGATCTGGCCGATGGCGCCAGTCTGCGGATCGTTGCGGCGCATCTTGGCCTGTTGAACCGGTCTCGCCAGCAGCAGGCCCGGATGATTCTCGATCTTCTGGCTGCCCGCGCCGAGATCCCCACTGTTCTGATGGGGGACTTGAATGAATGGCGGCTCGGCAGCCGTTCATCGCTCAATTCGCTTTCATCGCGCTTTCGCGGAATGCCGCCCGCTGTGCCGAGCTTTCCGTCGCGTTTGCCTGTTCTGGCTCTGGACCGCATCATGTGTTCGCATGATGGGCTGATCGAACAGGTTCATGTTCACGATACGGCTCTGGCCCGGCTGGCATCCGATCATCTGCCGATCAAGGCGATGCTGCAGCTTCCAGCGCTGACGGCCGGCACGGATCAGAGCAGTCCGGCGACATAACGCGCGAGTGCAAGGGAAGAGGTCAGTCCGGGGCTTTCGATGCCGAAGAGGTTCACCAGCCCTTGAATGCCATGCTCCTGCGGTCCATCGATACGAAAGTCGGCGGCAGGATCGGATGGTCCGGAAATCTTGGGGCGAATACCGGAGTAGCCGGGAACCAGAGCGTCTTTCGGCATGGCTGGCCAATAGCGGCGCACTGCGTCTTCGAAGCCCGCCATCCGTGCGGGATCAACACGGTAATCGATCCTGTCCACCCATTCCACATCCGGCCCGAAGCGGGCCTGACCGCCGAGATCGAGGGTGAGGTGAACGCCCAGACCATGCGTCTGGGGTGCGGGATAGATGAGATGCTGGAAGGGTGCGCGACCGTTGAGCAGGAAGTAATTGCCCTTGGCGTAACCCGTCCTTGGAAAAGCGTCAGGCGAAAGCCCCTCTATTGAGGCTGCAACATGGCTTGCATGAAGGCCTGCGGCGTTAATCAGCATCCGGCAGGTCAGCTCCATCGGCTCCGCTCCACCCGCATTAATACGAAAGCCGCCGTGGATGACCGTTGCCGAGAGGAGCGGCGTGTTCAGCGCGAGCGAAGTGCCTGCATCTTCGGCATCGCCCAAGAGGGCCAGCATATAGCTATGGCTGTCGATAATGCCTGTAGAGGGTGAATGCAGCGCTGCCACGCATTCAAGCTCCGGTTCCAGAACCAACGTCTCGTGACGTGAGAGGAGGCGGAGGTCCTCGCAGCCGTTTGCCTTGCCCCTCCGTTGGAGGTCTTCAATTGCGCCAACCTCTGCAGGGTTTGTCGCAACGATCAGCTTTCCGCAGCGCTGAAAGGGAACGCCGTGGCTTTCGCAAAACGCATAAAGCAATTTCCTGCCTTCGACACAGAAGCGTGCCTTGAGGCTTGCCTGCGGGTAATAGAGACCGGCATGGATGACTTCGCTGTTGCGTGATGAGGTGCCTGTGCCGATTGCGCCTGCACCTTCGAGGATGAGGGCGGAATATCCGCTGCGGGACAGTTCGCGGGCAATGGCAAGGCCAAGGATCCCGGCTCCAACCACCACGACATCGATATCCATGGCCATTTCCCCTCCTGTGGCAGCCGCATGTAGCGCGGCAAGGCCAACTTTGGAAGATTATTTCCCTAGTGGCGGTGCAACAGGAATGCCATGTCTATCAAATCAGTAGACTTAAGCTACTCTTCACCTATAAGGCAGAATTGTGACGGGAGGACAACATGAGCCATACCCTGCATCGAATTGAAGGTGAATTTGTTGCCAAGGGTTCGAGCGCTGCCGCCAAGCGGCCCGTTTCCGCGCTCCTGCCCACACTCATCGTCTTTGCGGCGATTGCCTTCATCGGGGCGGTAACGCTCGGCGTCTTTGCCTGAGCGCTCCGAAGATAAAGATTTGACGACCTTCCGCAGTTGCCCTGCGGAAGGTCGTTTTGCATTCGGGGTCAGGATTTTGCCAGGAAGGTCTCGGCCGTCTCCACCCACATGGACACGCCGATTGGAAGCGCATCGTCGTTGAAGTCGAATTTGGGGTGGTGTAGCGGCGGATCGCTTTCCGAACGCGCAGTGCCTAGCAGGAAGTAGCTGCCGGGGCGCTCTGCCAGCATGAAGGCAAAATCTTCGCTGCCCATGGAGGGGCGAGGAAGCTCCATGACGTTTTCTGCGCCGACCACCTTGCTTGCAATGTCTCGGACGAAATCTGTCTCGGCCGCGTGGTTGATGGTGGGCTCGTAGCCGCGCTCATAGGTGATCGTCACGCTCATGCCATAGCTGGCGGCCTGGCCTTGAGCGATCTCATGGATGCGCTTTTCCAGCATGTCGCGCACTTTCGGATCGAAGGAGCGAATGGTCAGGGCGAGTTCCGCTCTCTCCGGGATCACATTGCTGGCTTTGCCCGAATTGAAGGCGCCCACAGTGATGACGGCCTGATCCATGGCGTGAAGATTGCGGGAGACGATGGTTTGTAGAGCCATGATGATGCTTGCGCCGCAAACAATCGGGTCCGATGCGTCCTGTGGCTCTGCGCCATGGCCGCCACGTCCGTTGACGACGATGAGGCATTCGTCTGCCGCCGCCATGATCGGACCTTCCTTCACGGCAATCTTGCCGAAGGGAATGGACGGGTCGTTGTGAAGGCCGAAGACCGCATCGCAGGGGAAGCGCTCGAACAGGCCGTCATCGATCATCAGTTTCGCGCCAGCGAAATTTTCCTCCGCCGGCTGGAAGATCAGGTGGATCGTGCCATCGAAGTTGCGCCGTTCCGCCAATGCCTTGGCGGCGCCCAGTAGCATGGCCGTGTGTCCGTCATGGCCGCAGGCATGCATGAGCCCTTGCGACGCGCTGGCATAGTCCAGCCCCGTTTCCTCGACAATCGGCAGGGCGTCGATATCGGCGCGGATGCCGACGGCGCGATTGCTGCTGCCGTTCTTCAGGGTCGCAACCAGGCCCGTTTTGGCGAGGCCTCGCGTTACTTCATAACCCAGCGCCGTCAGATGCTCCGCAATGAAATCCGATGTCTTGAACTCGGAAAGCCCAAGCTCGGGGTTCTGGTGTAGAAACCGGCGCACGGCCACGAGATCCGGCATGTCGTTCTGGAAATGGACCGTCATTCTGGTACCCTTTCATTTCACCAAAGCGGTTCGCGCTCTTTCAGATTCGCTGTTCACGCTTCAAGTCACTGTTTGGACGCATATCGTTTCGCAAAACCGCTTCAGGATTTCGCACGACATGCTTATCCGGCCAGACATAGCAGCCCCTTTGACAGGACGAAACGGTTTCATGCAGCCTGTCTTAATTTGGAGTTTGTTCAGGTTCTATGGTCGTTCAAAGAAACTCTCTTGAAGAGCGAAGTTCTTGGTGTCATGGAACCTGAACAGGCAGAGAGAATTGTGGGATGTCCGGTCGGGCTGTCCCTGAGATATCCTCGTCTGTGTACTGCGTTCTATGAATCAAATCGCTTTAAACGTTCAGGTTTCATTCATGCCTGCACGGCTAGAGGCGAACGGTGATAGTTTTGGAGAGACCGTTGACCATACACAAGTCTTCCATCTGTGCTTTCCGCGCCTTCCAGCGCGATGAGGTCCCGTTCTTCTCCGGTCTCCCAGGCCGCAACTTGCGTCATTCAAGGTCCTGAACCACCACGTCCTGCCGGGTCTCCCGGACCTTTCGTCGCCATTCCACTCATGATCAGAAGTCGACACGATGTCATTTCATAATACGCCAGCTTCCTCTTCGCGTGAAACTGAAGGCAAGCAGATCGATCATAACGAAGCGATTCGCGCGACTTACTTCAATGCCGAGGCCCTGCGCAGTTGCGGTGAAGCCCTCGCGCGCGATGGTGCGCAATCTCTTCCGGGCTTCATGAATTTCGAGTTTCGTGAGCGGCACAAGGAAAACGAGCGCGAAATCCTGCGCGTCTATCGCTCGACCGCGAAGGATGTCGAGGCCGGTGCGACGATCACGCCTGCCGCCGAGTGGCTGCTCGACAACCACTACATTGTGGAAGAGGCTATTCAGGAAGTTCGCCGCGATTTTCCGCGCAAGTTCTATCGCCAGCTGCCGACCATGCGTGTCGGCTCGATGGAGATCCCGCGCGTTCTGGCGCTGGCATGGCTTTATGTGGCCCACACGCACAGCACCGTCAATCGCGATAACCTGACGGCCATGACGGAGGGTTTCCAGGTTCACCAGTCGCTGGAAATCGGCGAGCTGTGGGCGCTGCCTTCCTTCCTGCGTTTCGTGCTTATCGAGAACCTGCGCCGTATTTCGATTCGCGTTGAACGTTCGCGCCGCATGCGCCAGCAGGCAAACGATGCTGCCGATGCGATCATCAAGCTGAACGACGAAGCTGCCAGCGCCGATCTTCTGAAGAAGATCGAGCCGCTGACCGATGACAACACCTTCTCCACGCAGTTCCTGTATCGCCTGCGCAATGCCTCGCAGTCCCCGAGCTTCGCCATTCAATGGCTGGAAGCGCGATTGACGGCAGCAGGCACCGACACTGAAGAAGTGATGATGGCGGAACAGAACCGCCTCTCCTCCGGCAATGTCACGATGGGCAATATCATCAAGAGCCTGCGTGAAATCGACGATACGGAATGGAGCGTCTGGTTCGAGGACGTCTGCCTGGTCGATAAGGTTCTGCGTGAGCAGAGCGATTACAACGATCTCGATTTCGGTTCGCGCAACTCCTATCGCAACCGTATCGAAAAGCTTGCCCGCCACTGCGAAAAGACCGAAATCGAGGTGGCTCATGCCGCCATTGCGCTGGCTCAGGAAGCGGCGAATGCGCCGAACCCTGATCCGCACAAGGCCAATGTGGGCGCATTCCTCAATGGCATGTACCGTGCGGAGCTGGAAAAGCGCGTCGGCTATACCCCGAACATTGCGCAGAAGACGCTTCGCCTTGTGCAGAACATGAACTGGTTTGCCGTTGCGGCACCCGTTCTGTTCCTCACCTTCCTGGCCCTTGCCATTGTTGGCGGCTTCCTCGCCCATTCCGGCATGTCCTGGCCGGTCATCCTGCTGTTCCTGCTGATGTTCTCGCTGCCGGCTTCGGAAGGCGCGACCGGGCTTTTCAATACGCTGGTCACCTATGTGGTGAAGCCGGCGCGGCTCGTGGGCTACGAGTTCAAGGAAGGCATTCCGGAAGAGGCGCGCACGCTGGTCGTGGTTCCGTGCCTCATCACCAACCGCGACACGGTTGATGAGCTTATCCGCAATCTCGAAGTTCATTACCTCGCCAATCCGCATGGTGAGATCTATTTCGCGCTTCTCAGCGACTGGAAGGATAGCGCGGTCGAGCAGACCGATGCCGACCTCGAAGTGCTGGAATATGCTCGCCGGGAAGTGGCGGCGCTCAGTAATCGCTACGCTTTCGATGGCAAGCAGCGCTTCTACCTTCTGCATCGCCGCCGCCTGTTCAACCCGTCGGAAGGTGTCTGGATGGGTTGGGAGCGCAAGCGCGGCAAGCTGCATGAGCTGAACCTGCTGCTGCGCGGCGATAAGGACACGTCCTATCTGCAGGGTGCGAATACCGTTCCTGAGAACGTCCAATATGTCATGACGCTGGATGCCGATACGCGCCTCATGCGCGATGCGGTGACCAAGCTCGTCGGCAAGCTGCATCACCCGATCAACCGTCCGGTTCACGATCCGAAATCCGGTCGCGTGATCCACGGTTACGGCCTGCTTCAGCCGCGCGTCACGCCCTCGCTGACGACGGGCAAGGATGCTTCCGTCTTCCAGCGCGTCTATTCGATGAGCCGGGGTATCGATCCTTACGTCTTCACCGTGTCGGACGTGTATCAGGACCTGACCGGCGAAGGCAGCTTCACCGGCAAGGGCCTTTACCATGTCGACGCATTCGAGACTGCGTTGCGCGGCCGCATCGAAGAAAATGCAGTTCTCAGCCACGACCTGCTGGAAGGCTCTTTTGCCCGCTGCGCTCTCGTTACCGATGTGGAACTGGTTGAGGACTTCCCCACCCGCTACGAGGTGGAAGTGTCGCGTCAGCACCGCTGGGCGCGTGGCGACTGGCAGCTGCTTCCCTACATTCTCGATCCCATGCGCGGCGTCACTGCGCTTGGCCGCTGGAAAATGATCGACAACCTGCGCCGGTCGCTCACACCGATCGCCTGGTTCTTCGCATCTGTCCTCGGCTGGTATTTCATGGAGCCCTTTGGCGCGCTGATCTGGCAGATCCTGCTGATCTTCTCGCTGTTCGTCGCTCCGACACTTTCGCTCATCACCGGCATCGTGCCGCGTTCGACGGATATTGTGCCGCGCGCGCATTTCTATTCGGTCTGGTCGGATATCCGCTCAGCCAATGCGCAGGTTGCGCTTCGCATCGTCTTCATCGCCGATTCGGCCTTCATGATGATGGATGCGATTGTTCGCTCGCTTTATCGTCTCTTCGTCAGCCGCAAGCTGATGCTGGAGTGGAAGACCGCTGCAAGTGTTCAGTCCTCGGCGCAAGGCAGCCCGCAAGCCTATTACCGCTCCATGTGGCATGCGCCTGCCGCGGCCATTCTGGCGATCATGTTTGCAGCCTTGCCTGCCGATAACGCATTTCTTGTCGGCATTCCCTTTGCCCTGCTGTGGATCTTCTCCCCCATTGTCGCGTGGTATGTGAGCCAGTCGGCAGAGACGGAAGACCGGTTGTTCGTACCGGAGGCTGTCTCCATAGAGCTGCGCAAGATCTCCCGCCGCACCTGGCGCTACTATGAAGCCTTCACGACGGAAGATCAGAACTACCTGCCGCCGGATAACTTCCAGGAAACGCCGGAGCCGGTTGTTGCCAAGCGTACCTCGCCCACCAATATCGGCGTCTATCTTCTTTCGGTCGTTTCAGGTCGCCATTTCGGCTGGCTGAGCTTCCAGGAAACGCTGGAGCGGCTGGAGCAGACGGTCACGACCGTCGAAAAGATGGAGAAGTTCCGCGGCCATCTCTACAACTGGTACCATACGGATACGCTGGCGACGCTCGGGCCGCGCTATGTCTCGACCGTGGACAGCGGTAATCTTGCCGGTCATTTGATTGCCGTTTCTTCTGCCTGCCGCGAATGGGCAGAAGCACCGTCGGCGCATCTTCAGGCCAACCTCGATGGCATCGGCGATGTGGCCGGTATCCTTGATGAGGTGCTGAAGGAACTGCCGGATGACCGCAAGACGGTTCGCCCGCTGCGCCGCCGTCTGGATGAGCGTATCACCGGCTTTGCCAATGCCTTGGCTGCCGTGAAGCGTGAACACGAATTTGCCTCCATCCGCATCATCAATCTGGCGGTTCTGGCGCGTGACATTCAAAAGCTCGCTGCCAACCTTGATCATGAAGTGGGCTCCAACCAGACCGCAGAAGTGACCCGCTGGGCGGAATCGCTTGTGCAGGCCTGCGAAGCGCATATTGCCGATAGCACTTTCGATATGACCAATATCGAGCCGCTGCGTCAGCGCCTCATCCAGCTGAGGGATCGCACCCGCCAGCTTGCCTTCGGGATGGATTTCACCTTCCTCTACCGCAAGGACCGCCGCCTGCTCTCCATCGGGTACCGCGTGGAAAGCAACGATCTCGACGAGGCCTGCTACGACCTTCTGGCCTCCGAGTGCCGGTTGACGAGCCTGTTCGCGATTGCCAAGGGCGATCTGCCGACGGAACACTGGTATCGCCTCGGCCGTCAGGTGGTTCCGATTGGTGCGCGTGGCGCGCTGATATCCTGGTCTGGCTCCATGTTCGAATACCTCATGCCGCCGCTTGTCATGCAGGAGCGTCAGGGTGGTATCCTGAACCAGACGAACAACCTGATCGTCGAAGAACAGATGAATCATGGCCGTCGCCTGAACATCCCATGGGGTATTTCGGAAGCGGCTTTCAATGCGCGTGACCATAACCTGAACTACCAGTACACCAATTTCGGTGTGCCGACGCTTGGTCTTAAGCGCGGCCTGGGCCAGAACGCCGTCATCGCGCCCTATGCCTCGATCCTCGCCAGCCAGTACAAGCCACTGGAAGCACTGGAAAACCTGCAAAAGCTGCGGTCTGTGGGTGCTCTTGGCCGCTATGGCTTCCACGATGCAGTGGATTTCACGCCGACACGCGTGCCGGAAGGCAAGCGCTGCGCTGTGGTCTACAACTATTATGCCCACCACCATGGCATGTCGATTGCAGCCATTGCCAACGTGGTGAACAATGGAAAGCTGCGCGAACTCTTCCACTCGGATCCCGTTGTGGAAGCTGCCGAACTGCTGTTGCAGGAAAAGGCACCGCGCGAAGTACCGGTCATGGGTTCGAAATACGAGCCGGAAACGCCCGGCAAGGGCCAGGCCGATCTGCTGCGTTCGGAAGTGCGCACGATCCAGAACCCGGCTGGCCGCGACCGCGAACTGGTTCTGCTGTCAAATGGTCATTATTCGACCATGCTGACGGCGACCGGTACCGGCTATTCCCGCTGGAACGGTCTGGCGGTAAACCGCTGGAAGGCCGATCCGGTTGAAGATCGCTGGGGCAACTTCCTCTTCCTGCGCGACACGGCAACGGGCCAGTGGTGGTCGACTACTGCTGAGCCGCGCCGTGCGGAGGGCGAAAAGGTCAAGACGGTGTTTGGCGATGAAAAGGCCGAATTCGTCAAGACGGTTGGCACGCTGACCAGCACGGTCGAAGTGATCGTCGCCACGGAACATGATGCAGAGGGCCGCCGCCTGACGCTGTTGAACACGGGCACGGAAGATCGCTTCATCGAAGTCACCTCCTATCTCGAGCCTGTGCTCTCGCACGAAGACGATGACAATGCCCATCCGGTTTTCTCGCGCATGTTCATCCGCACGGAAATCGGTCGCCGTGGCGATGTGATCCGTGCATGGCGCAATCGTCGCAATCCAAATGAGCCGTCGATGCAGCTTGCGCATCTGGCGGCCGACAATGCCGGTTCTTCGCGTCCGACTGAATTCGAGACGGATCGCCGTCGCTTCATCGGTCGTGGCCGTACGCTTGCCGAAGCTGCCGCCTTCGATGCGGATGCAACATTCTCCGGCACCGATGGTTTCACGCTCGATCCGATCCTGTCACTGCGTCGCGTCGTACGCGTACCGGCAGGCAAGAAGGTTAGTGTAATCTTCTGGACGATTGCCGCGCCGAGCCGCGAGGAACTGGATATCGCCGTTGAGCGCTATCGCCACCCGGATGCGTTCGGCTCCGAACTCACCCAGGCCTGGACCCGCGTTCAGGTGCAGATGCGCCATATCGGTATCAGCTCGCAGCAGGCTGCGGCCTTCCAGCATCTGGGTCGCTATCTGGTCTATCCGGATATGCACCTGCGTGCGGATGCCGCGACTGTGGAATCCGGCCTTGCGTCCCAGCGTCAACTCTGGGGCCTCTCCATCTCCGGCGATCTGCCCATCTTCACGCTTCGTGTGAATGATGAGATGGATATGGAAGTCGTCAAGGAAGCGCTGTCTGCCCAGGAATACCTGCGTTCGCGTGGCGTCATGGCCGATCTGGTCATCGTCAATGAGAAGCCGGCCTCCTATGCGCAGGACATGCAGCATGCGATTGACCATATCAGCGAGAGCATTCGCAGACTGGGGCAGTCCGAAGGCCGCCAGCAGGTGTTCGCGCTTCGCCGTGACCTGATGGATGATGCCACATGGGCAGCGCTCATTGCGGCATCGCGCGTCGTGCTCCATGCGCGCAACGGCAAGATCGAGGATCAGGTCAACCGCGCTGTTTCGCTCTTCTCCGCGCCGCGTGGTGTGGAAGTGGAGGCGGATCGCCGCACCTTGCTCACTGCAGCCGATTTTGGCACGGTCGCTGATGAGAGCGGTGCATCCGATCTCGATTTCTGGAACGGCTATGGCGGTTTCTCCACCAGCGGTGACGAATATGTCGTGCGTCTGCAGGGTGGTGCTGCCACACCGCATCCGTGGATCAATGTCATCTCCAACGAGAAGTTCGGCTTCCACGTTTCAGCGGAAGGTGCTGCCTTCACCTGGAGCCAGAATTCGCGCGACTATCAGTTGACGCCGTGGTCGAACGATCCGGTTTCGAACCGTCCGGGTGAAGCAATCTATGTTGCCGATCTCGAAAGCGGTGTCGTCTGCACGCCTTATGCGGCTTTGTCGCGTCGTCCGGCGGTCAGCTTCGAAGCCCGCCATGGCCTTGGCTATTCGATCTTCCGCTCGGAAGACGAAGGCATTGCGATGACGGTGACTCAGACGGTGGATCGTCAGCGTCCGGTCAAGCTTTCCAGGCTCGTTTTGAAGAATACCAGCGGTCAGGCCCGTCGCCTTCGCGTTTATGGCTATGCGGAATGGATCCTGGGCAACAACCCGCAGCGCACGCAGCCCTTCATTCTCTCTTCTCGGGATGAGGCCAGCGGTGCTCTGTTTGCCACCAACCCGTTCAGCATCGATTATCAGCGCACTGCCTTCTTCGGAACGGATGTGGCCGCCTCCGGCTTTACGACAAGCCGTCGCGAATTCCTCGGCCGTTTCGGGTCGATGACCTCGCCTGTCGCGGTTGCCGCACAATCCGCTCTCTCCGGCTCGCTGGAGCCGGATGGCGCCCCTTGCGCAGCCCTTGCCTGCGATATCGAGCTTGCACCGGGCGAGGAAAGGGCGGTTACCTTCTTCATGGGTGACTGCGCGTCACGCGATGAGGCCTCGGCGCTGGCCGCAGAGGTGCGGGGGCTCAGCACGGATGCCGTGGTCGAGACCGGCCGTGCCTTCTGGAAGGACTTTACCGGTCGCCTGCAGATCTCGACGCCGGACAAGGCGCTCGATAACATGATCAATCACTGGCTGCCCTATCAGGCACTCAGCTGCCGCATCATGTCGCGCACCGCCTTCTACCAGTCCTCCGGCGCCTATGGTTTCCGCGATCAGTTGCAGGATACGCTGGCCTTCATGCTGCATGAGCCGGATCTGGCGCGCCGCCAGATCGTCACCGCTGCGGGACGTCAGTTCCCTGAGGGCGACGTTCAGCATTGGTGGCTACCGGGAAGCGGGGCAGGTGTCCGCACCACCATCTCCGATGATGTGGTCTGGCTTGCCTATGCTGCCGATCAATACATCAAGGCCACCGGCGATGCTTCGGTGCTGGATGAGCAGATCCCGTTCCTCACTGGACCGGCGCTGACCGTCAATCAGCACGATGCCTTCTATAAGCCGGAACAGACGCAAGAGACGGCCAGTGTCTATGAACATGCTGCATTGGCACTTGATCTCGCGATCAAGCGTACCGGATCGAACGGCCTGCCGTTGATCCTTGGCGGCGACTGGAACGACGGCATGAACCGCGTTGGCGTTGGCGGCAAGGGCACCAGTGTGTGGCTCGGCTGGTTCCTGGCGGCAGCACTGCGGCGCTTCCTGCCGCATGCTGAAGCGCGCAAGGATCAGGCCCGCATCGATCGCTGGACCCAGCATCTGGAAGCGCTGAAGACTGCGTTGGAAACCGCCGGTTGGGATGGTCACTACTATCGCCGTGGCTATTTCGACGATGGAAGCCCGCTGGGAGCAGAAGGCAATCTGGAATGCGCCATCGATTCGCTTGGCCAGTCCTGGAGTGTTCTGTCCGGCGAGGGTGATCCTGAGCGGCAGCGTCAGGCCATGGATGCGGTTCTGGAAAAGCTGGTGGACGAGAAGGATGGCATCATCCGGCTCTTCACGCCTGCCCTTGCCACGACGCCGAAGGATCCGGGCTATATCAAGGCCTATCCGCCGGGTGTTCGTGAAAACGGCGGCCAGTACACACATGCAGCAACCTGGGTTGTTCTGGCATTGGCTGAACTGAAACGCGGAGACGATGCCTGGAAGGCCTTCCAGATCCTCAACCCGGTCAATCATGCACAAACCAAGGGTGAAGCGGACCGTTACCGTGTCGAACCTTATGTTGTCGCTGCCGATGTCTATGGCGTCGGCGACCTCACGGGTCGCGGTGGCTGGACCTGGTACACAGGTTCTGCTGGCTGGCTCTACCGTGCCGCCGTTGAAGGCATCCTCGGTATTCGCCGTGAGGGAGATCGTCTCTTCGTTCGTCCGGCTCTACCAAGCGAATGGACCGGCTTTGAAGCCACACTCACTCTCAATGGCAAGAGCTTTGCCATCAAGGTTGAGAAGGCTGCTGGCGCGAGTGACGCGGCAGTCAAGATCAACGGTGTATCTGTTGCGCAAGACGAGGGCTTTGCAATCACCTGATTGCGGAGTGTACCAAGGGTAAAGTGAAGCCCGGCTTGCGGATTGCAGGCCGGGCTTTTTCAATGATCGTCAGCGTCATGCAGCATGTTCAGAGTTAACTCAAAGCGGTCTGGCCATTGCCACGCGTCTCTCAGGATCGAGACCTTTTGCTGCCTCCTCAGCCAAGATGCGCGTGAGGAAATAGGGCGGCTCGTCGCCCCTCACGATCTGGAAGCCCTGCCGTGCATAAAATGGTGCATTGAAGGGGGCATAGCGATCCGTGGTCAGCGTCGCTTGCGCCAATCCCAGACCTCGCCCTTCCTCCAGAAGCCTCTGGATCAGCGCTCGCCCGATACCCCTTCGCTGCCAGTCTGGATGCACATCCATTTCGCAGATATGCAGCGTGTCAGACATCACAAGGGCGGCACCGAAGCCAATGGGCTGCGCGTGGGCATCGATGGCGGATAGCAGCAAGCCTTGCTGAAGGTAGTTGGCAAATCCCTCCTTTCCGGTTGCCTCTGGCAATCCGGTTACGGCGCCCGCGCTTAAAAGTGTGCGGAAGGCCGCCAGTTCGATTCGGTGCAACGCTTCAAAGTCTTCCTCTTTTGCCCGCCCTATCGTCCAGACAGCATTCTCGTTCATTGATGTCCTCTCGTGGCCCCGGAAGGTCTCATCCAAAAAGAAAGGCCCGCGCAATGGCAGGCCTTTGCAAGCAAATCATGAAGAGGGCCTGGCTGTCACGCCTTCTGGAGCAATCTCTGTTCCAAGGCAGGCTTGTGTTCTTCCGCCAGAATGCCGCTGGTTTTCAGCAGCGAGGCGAACCGGCCACCCATGGCGCTCAGCTCATCGAAGGTGCCTTTTTCGATGATGCGGCCATGATCGAGGAACAGCACCATATCGGCATCGCGAATGGTCGAAAGACGGTGGGCGATAATGAAGGTGGTGCGGTTCTGGCGAAGCCGGTCGATGGCTTCCTTCACACGCTGTTCCGTTTCCACGTCGAGTGCCGATGTTGCCTCGTCCAGCACCAGGATAGGTGCGTTCTTCAGGATGGCGCGGGCAATGGCGATACGCTGGCGCTCACCACCGGAAAGGCGGTTGCCGCGTTCGCCCACTTCCGTCTCATAGCCTGCAAGACGGCTTTCGATGAAGTCGGTTGCGGCTGCGGCTTCTGCGGCGGCGACAACATCATCGTCTGTTGCACCTTCACGGCCCAGGCGGATGTTGTCGCTGATCGAGCGGTTCAACAGGCCCGCATCCTGAAAGACCGTGGCGATGGAGTGGCGTAGCGAGCGGCGTGTGACGGTGGCGATATTGGTGCCGTCGATCAGGATTGAGCCCTGTTGCGGATCGTAGACGCGTTGCAACAGGTTGATGAGCGTGGTCTTGCCAGCGCCTGTCGGGCCGACAATGGCAATCGTCTGCCCCGCCTTGGCGGTGAAGGATACATCCCTCACGCCCTGCGTGGTATTGGCGAAATCGAAGGACACGTCGCGGAATTCGACCTCGCCGCGCACGGCACCCAGTTCACCCGCATTGGCAGGCTCTTCGCGCTCCTTCACGGCATCTTCCAGACGGAAGAAATCTTCCAGTTTGGAACGCGCTTCGAAAATCTGCGTGGCGAACTGACGAAGCAGATCGAGGCGGCCGATGAGCAGGTTGGCAAAGCCGATGAAGGCGATGATATCGCCCACCCTGATCTCGCCATTGCGGACGAGAACGATGCCGATGACGAGGATGATGAGCATCGAAACGGTAGATGCGGTGCGGTTCAGGGCACTTGCCAAGGCCCACCAGTCAAGAACCGGAAACTGTGCAGACAGCAAGCGTTCCGTATAGCCCTTGAGAGCCTTGGTTTCCGCCTCGATGCGATTATAGCTATGCAACACCGTCACGTTGCTGATCGAATCGCTGACATGCGAGAAGACCGTGTGATAATGGCCTTCCACAGAGGCTTGCCCTTCCTTCGTGCGGTTCATCACCACCCGTCCGATGATCCAGTAAAGGATACTGAGCACGACGAGGACGGAGCTGAGGCGCCAATCCATGGAGAAGGCTGTCGGGATCAGCAGCACGAGTGCCACGATGGTGGCCAGATGCGTGCGCATGAATTCGAGCCAGAGACCGAACAGCGTTTCGCTGGCGCGCAACAGAGTGTGCAGCGCGTTGGAGGTTCCGCGCTGGTGATGCCAGGAAAGCGGCATGGAAATAATGCGCCCGAAGGCTTCCGTCAGAAGCGAAGCCCGCCGGCCATGGGCCAGGCGATCGGCCTCGCGCGCCACCAGAACGTAGGCGATCGTGTTGAAAATGCCGAAGCCAACCCACATCAGCAAAATCGGCGTCACATCCCCTTGGGAGGAAATGGCATCGATAATGCGGCCGAACAGGATGGGTTCCGCAATCGTGATGACGGCGAGAACGATGTTGGCGATCACCACCATCGAAACGCGAATGCGGTGTGCGCCCAGATATTTCAAAGCGCGCGCATAGACTTGAATCAGGCTCACGACCTTACCTCATGCTGATCTTTTCGTTCCTGCATAGCAGATGCGACCTGTATGCAGTGTGAACGCGCACCAGCCATGGTATTGAGTGAGCAGAACTGGCGGCACGGGAGAAGGCAAATGGGTTAGTTCTGAAAATAAGCAACGGTTTTGCAACCTTGCGTAAACTAAGTTCAGGCAATCCGCCTGAATGAGTATGAAACATACGACTTGCTGGATTTGGAGCCGGTAGTTGCTGGCGGGGGGACTGGGTGAATATTCACTCGATAATACAGTTTCTGGCATTGGCGCATGAGGTAGAGTCCGAGGCGGAGCTTGTCGGCGAGTTGGAGTCGCTGCTGGCTCGATACGGATTCATGAATTACGGTCTGTGGTTCCACCACAAGGTTTTTGCCGATTGGAGCGATACGATGCTCATCGGGCAGTGGCCGAATGGCTGGCGGCGCCATTATGCCGATCGAAAATATGCGACCATCGATCCTTTGCGGCGCATGTTGGCCGTTACGCAGCGCCCCTTTCGTTGGCGCGATGCCATTGCAGCCTACAGCGAGGATCCCTACCGCAAGAGAGCCCTGCGGCTTTTGCGGGATGCAGCCCGCAACGGCTTGCATGATGGCTATGTTTTCCCGATCTACGGACGCACCGGGCTTCTGGGAATCCTGAACCTCTCCGGTCAGGCGGTGGATCTGTCTGCTGCGGAGATATGCCTGTTTGACACTGTTGCACGCAAGGTTTTGTGGAGACTGCTGGAGCTGCGCGGAACGGCGAGCGATCTTGAAAAGACCCTGGCTGTCGAGGCGGAGCTGACGCAGCGCCAGATGGAAGTGCTGCGCCTGTTATCGGACGGTCTCACATCCAATGAAATCGCCAAGGCTCTCCAGATTTCCAATCACACCGTGGATTGGTACATCAATGTGATCCAGGAAAAGTTCAACGCCCGCAACCGGCAGCACGTCATCGCGCTGGCTTTCCGTTCGGGTCTCGTAACCTGACATCTGGCTGACATATTTTAGTCTATGCCGCTTTTGGGAAATTGCCATTCCCGAAAATGACGCTAATGTTCTTCGCGGGTGCAGCATTTGCCGCGCCGCGATGGATCTGCGTGCCCACTTGCGACACCGCTGCAAGGCCGCAGATAGAATGATAGCGCTGAGGGGGATAGCTTTTGCAAATCAGGAAGATTCTTGTCGCCAACCGTTCCGAAATTGCCATTCGCGTGTTTCGCGCCGCCAACGAACTTGGCATCAAAACGGTCGCCATCTGGGCTGAGGAAGACAAACTTTCCCTGCATCGCTTCAAGGCCGATGAGAGTTATCAGGTCGGGCGCGGTCCCCATCTGAAGCGCGATCTCGGACCCATCGAAAGCTATCTTTCCATTCCCGAAGTCATTCGCGTTGCCAAGCTTTCCGGCGCGGATGCCATCCACCCCGGCTATGGCCTCCTGTCCGAGAGCCCGGAATTTGTGGATGCGTGTCGCGAGGCGGGGATCATCTTCATCGGCCCGACCGGCGATACCATGCGCCAGCTGGGCAACAAGGTTGCCGCCCGCAATCTGGCCATTTCCGTCGGCGTTCCGGTCGTTCCGGCCACCGAGCCTCTGCCGGACGATATGGATGCGGTCAGAAAGATGGCGGCAGAGATCGGCTATCCGGTGATGTTGAAAGCCTCCTGGGGCGGTGGCGGTCGCGGCATGCGCGTCATTCGTTCCGAGGCAGATCTTGCAAAGGAAGTGACCGAGGCCAAGCGCGAAGCCATGGCTGCCTTCGGCAAGGATGAAGTCTATCTCGAAAAGCTGGTTGAACGTGCCCGCCACGTGGAGAGCCAAATCCTTGGCGATACGCACGGCAATGTCGTTCATTTGTTTGAGCGTGACTGCTCCATCCAGCGCCGCAACCAGAAGGTCGTGGAACGCGCACCGGCTCCTTACCTTTCAGAAGCACAGCGCCAGGAACTGGCAGGCTATTCGCTCAAGATTGCGCAAGCCACGAATTACATTGGCGCCGGCACTGTCGAATATCTTATGGATGCCGATACGGGCAAATTCTACTTCATTGAAGTGAACCCGCGCATTCAGGTCGAGCATACGGTGACGGAAGTCGTGACCGGCATCGATATCGTCAAGGCACAGATTCACATCCTGGAAGGAGCTGCCATCGGCACACCGGAATCGGGCGTTCCGAGTCAGGACAACATCCGCCTCAATGGCCATGCTCTCCAGTGCCGTATCACGACGGAAGACCCGGAACAGAACTTCATCCCCGACTATGGGCGCATTACTGCCTATCGTTCAGCGGCAGGCTTTGGAATTCGTCTGGATGGCGGTACTGCTTACACTGGCGCGATCATTACCCGCTATTACGATCCGCTATTGGTGAAAGTCACGGCATCGGGCGGCAGTCCTCAGGAAGCGATCAGCCGCATGGACCGCGCCTTGCGTGAATTCCGTATACGCGGCGTGGCGACGAACCTCACCTTCCTGGAAGCCATTATCGGACATCCAAGCTTCCGCGATAATTCCTATACCACCCGCTTTATTGATACGACGCCGGAGCTTTTCCAGCAGGTCAAGCGGCAGGATCGCGCCACCAAGCTTCTGACCTATCTGGCGGATGTGACCGTCAATGGCCATCCGGAAACCAAGGGTCGGCCCACGCCATCCGATAAGGCACCAAAGCCTGTCGTGCCATATATCGAAGGCGATGTGCGGCCCGGCACCAAGCAGAAGCTCGATGAGTTGGGGCCGAAGGGCTTTGCTGAATGGATGCGCAATGAAAAGCGCGTGCTGCTGACTGACACGACCATGCGCGACGGTCACCAGTCGCTGCTGGCAACGCGCATGCGCACTTTCGATATTGCTCGCATTGCGCCGGTCTATGCGAAAGCGCTGCCCAACCTCTTCTCACTGGAATGCTGGGGTGGCGCGACCTTCGATGTGTCCATGCGCTTCCTCACTGAAGATCCGTGGGAGCGTCTGGCTCTGATCCGCGAGGGCGCGCCGAACTTTTTGCTTCAAATGCTGCTGCGCGGCGCAAACGGCGTCGGCTACACCAATTATCCGGACAATGTCGTGAAGTACTTTGTCCGTCAGGCGGCCAAGGGCGGCATCGATCTCTTCCGCGTGTTCGATTGCCTCAACTGGGTGGAGAACATGCGTGTCTCCATGGATGCCATCCAGGAAGAGAACAAGCTCTGCGAGGCAACGATCTGCTACACCGGCGATCTGTTGAACAGCGCGCGTCCGAAATACGACCTGAAATATTATGTCGCGCTGGCGGAGGAACTGGAAAAGGCGGGCGCGCATATCATCGCGCTCAAGGATATGGCGGGCCTGCTGAAGCCTGCCGCTGCACGCGTGCTGTTCAAGGCTCTGCGCGAAGCGACAAGCCTGCCGATCCATTTCCACACGCATGACACGTCAGGGATTGCGGCGGCGACGGTTCTCGCTGCCATCGATTCCGGCGTGGATGCGGTCGATGCCGCAATGGATGCCTTCTCCGGCAACACCTCGCAGCCCTGCCTTGGCTCGATTGTCGAGGCACTCTCCGGCACGGAGCGCGATTCCGGCCTCGATCCGGAATGGATCCGCCGTATCTCCTTCTATTGGGAAGCGGTGCGCCATCAATATGCGGCCTTCGAAAGCGACCTCAAGGGGCCAGCGTCTGAAGTTTACTTGCATGAAATGCCGGGCGGCCAGTTCACCAACCTCAAGGAACAGGCCCGTTCTCTCGGTCTCGAGACCCGCTGGCACGAGGTGGCGCAGACCTATGCGGACGTGAACCAGATGTTCGGCGATATCGTGAAGGTCACGCCGTCTTCCAAGGTTGTCGGCGATATGGCGCTGATGATGGTGAGCCAGGACCTGACGGTCGAGGATGTCGAAAATCCGGGCCGCGACATCGCCTTCCCGGATTCGGTAGTCTCCATGCTGCGCGGCGATCTGGGCCAGCCTCCGGGCGGATGGCCGGAAGCCTTGCAGAAGAAGGCGCTGAAGGGCGAAAAGCCCTATACGGTGCGCCCCGGTTCGCTACTCAAGGAAGCAGATCTCGATGCAGAGCGTAAAGTGATTGAGGAGAAGCTTGGCCGCTCCGTCGATGACTTCGAATTCGCCTCCTACCTCATGTATCCGAAGGTCTTCACCGATTTTGCGCTGGCCTCCGATACTTATGGTCCGGTTTCGGTTCTGCCGACGCCCGCCTACTTCTATGGCATGGCGGATGGCGAGGAGTTGTTTGCCGATATCGAACGGGGCAAGACGCTGGTGATCGTCAATCAGGCAGCCAGTGCGCCGGATGCGCAAGGTCTGGTCACAGTGTTCTTCGAGTTGAACGGCCAGCCGCGCCGAATCAAGGTGCCGGATCGCAGTCGAGCCGCAACCTCTGTCGCACGCCGCAAGGCAGAAGCAGGCAATGCCGCGCAACTTGGCGCACCGATGCCGGGTGTCATCTCGCGCGTCTTTGTTTCTTCCGGTCAGAAGGTGAAGGCCGGCGATGTGCTGCTTTCCATCGAAGCCATGAAGATGGAAACGGCGCTTCATGCGGAAAAGGACGGCGAAGTGCTGGAGGTTGCCGTGAAGGCTGGCGACCAGATCGACGCCAAGGATCTGCTGATCGTCTACGCGGGTTGAGTGACGCTCACCTGTAGATGTTGAGGTCGGGGTGATAACCCCCTCTGCCTTGCCGATCTTCCCTTGAGGGGGGAGATGTCCGGCAGGATAGAGGGGGGTAGACTACATGCCCGTCGTCTGAGCAGCTGTGACGCTTGCCACAAAGCGGCGTGTGCGCTCCTCACGCGGCTGCTGGAATATGTCGGAAGCGGTTCCGCTTTCCACCACGCGACCTGCTTCCAGGAAAACAACACGATTGGCGATGCTAGAGGCCAGCCGCAAGTCGTGCGTTGCCATCACCATGGTTGTGCCTTCGGCTGCCAGCTTCGCCAGCACATCCACCACTTCCGCCGCCAGTTCCGGGTCCAGTGCTGAGGTTGGCTCATCGCACAGAAGAACGCGCGGAGAGGGGGCAAGTGCGCGGGCAATCGCCACGCGTTGCTGCTGCCCACCGGAAAGTGTGGAGGGCCAGGCATCCGCCTTATGTGCCATCCCGACCTTCGTCAGAAGCTCCATGGCGTGCTGACGCGCCTTTTCCTTCTGCCAACCCAAGACCGTCACCAGACTTTCCATGACGTTCTGCAGCGCCGTCTGATGCGGGAAAAGCTGGAAGTTCTGGAACACCATTCCGGTTTGACGCCGGATACGCTGGATCGATTGCCACGGCGTTTTCTGGCCGGGCGTGAAGCTCAAGGTTTCCGGACCCAAAGCAAGGCTGCCGGAGGTCGGAACTTCCAGAAGGTTGATGCAGCGCAGAAGCGTGCTCTTGCCGCCGCCGGACGGGCCGACGAGGGCTGTTACGCTGCCTTCCGCCATCGACAGGCTGATATCCTTCAGAATGACGGCATCGCCGAAGCGCTTTTCGATCTGGGTCAGTTCAATCATGCATTGGCCTCCATCATGCCGCCGTAGCGGGCAAAGCGTTTTTCCAGCCGCGCCTGCAGTTGCGATAGCACCGTGCTGAGCGCCAGATAGATCAAGGCTGCCTGAATATAGAGAATGAGAGGTTCATAGGTGGTCGCCACGATACGCTGGGCCGCCTGGAACAGTTCCGGCACCGTGATCGCGGCAGCCAGAGATGTGTCCTTTACCAGCGAGATGAAGGTATTCGAGAGCGGCGGAACTGCGACACGTGTTGCCTGCGGCAGAATGGTGCGGATCATCGCCTGCCGCCATGACATGCCGATCGAATAGGCCGCTTCCCACTGGCCTTTCGGCACGGAGGAAATCACCGCCCGGATGATTTCGGAGCTGTAGGCCCCGATGTTCAGCGTGAAGCCGATCAGCGCCGCCGGAAACGCATCCAGCAGAATGCCGATGCTCGGCAGGCCGTAGAAGATTACGAACAGCTGGACAAGCAGCGGCGTGCCCCGGATTACCCAGACATAGAAGCGGGCAATGGCGGAAACGGGCTTGGGCGCAAAGAGCCGGGCCAGCGCTGTCAGAAGACCAAGCGCAAGGCCAAAGGTGAAGGAAAGAAGGGTCAGCGGAATTGTGAACCTCACGCCTGCCCAAAGCAGGGAGGGAAGCGAATCCGCCATCAATTGTAGCCAGTGCGGCACGTTGTGGTCTCCTTGCAAAAAGGCGGATGCCGCTGCCGGCTCCGCCTTGTCGCTGAATATGATGCCTATTTCAGAAAGAAAACAGCAGATGTGGAATTACTTCGAAACATCCTGGCCGAAGTATTTTTCGGAAATCTTGGCATAGGTGCCGTCTGCCTTGATCTCCGCCAGGGCCTTGTTGATCGCTTCCAGCAGTTCCGGTTCACCCTTGCGGATGATGATACCGGAGTAATCCGCATTGGCCTGTTCTGCGACGATCTTCACCGGGGCATTTGGCTTCTGCTTCTTGAAGTCGAGGAAGGAGAGGCTGTCGTTGACGGTGGCATCCGCACGGCGCGTCAGAACGAGCTGTATCGACTGGTCGAAGCCATCGGTGCCCACGAGTTCAGCGCCCGCTTCCTGTGCCAGCTTGCCGAAGTTGCTGGTGAGGGACTGAGCAGACTTCTTGCCCTTCAGGTCTGCGAAAGACTTGATGGAATCATCGCCTTCGCGAACAATCAGCACCGCTTTGGAGGCGATATAGGGCTCGGAGAAATCATATTTCTGCTTGCGCGCCTCGGTAATGCCCACCTGGTTGATGACTGCGTCGTAACGCTTGGCATCGAGGCCGGCGATCAGGCCATCCCACTTGCCTTCGATGAACTCGGCCTTCACGCCGATCTTCTGTGCGACGGCTTCGCCGATTTCAACGTCAAACCCGACCAGCTTGCCGGAGGCATCGTGGAAGGTAAACGGCGCGTAGGTGCCTTCGGTGCCGATTTTCAGCGCGCCCGCCTTCTTGATGGCGTCCAGATTTTCGCCCGCAAGCGCCGGGCCGAAGGTGGCTGCCTGAAGTGCGATTACGGCAGCAAGAGCTTTGAGAAGCTTCATTTTTGTTCTCCTTGGATGAAGTTGCGCATCTTTCCCACAAAGGCGTGGCGATTGCTGCATTCAAAACTGCGTTTGAGATAGGCAAACGCAAATATTTTTCCATGCGCTTTCCATTTATGAGATTCAGCCGAAGAAAGCCCTGCCATCGGCTTGCTTCTCCACTATATCGTGTTTACGCATGTTTTTGCGTGTTCATGCACGATTCGGAGGTGCCATGTCTGAACTCATGCTGCCGGAGCGGCAGGAACGGATTCGCCAGCGGCTTTCCCGCGAGGGGCGTGTGGTGGCAGCGATGCTGGCAGAGGAGTTCGGCGTTTCCGAAGATACGATCCGGCGTGACCTTCGGGAAATGGCTGCGGCAGGTCTTTGTGAAAGGGTTTATGGCGGGGCTCTTTTGGTGGGCAAGGGGCGTGCAAGCCTCTCCCAGCGGGCGGCCATCGATCAGCACGGCAAGCGTGCGCTCGCCCGTGAACTGGCCGGTATGATCGAGCCGCGTGCCACGGTGTTTTTCGATGCCGGGAGCACCAATCTTCTGGTTGCGGAATGTCTCGCCGACGATCTCATCTTTACGGCCATCACCAATGCGCCAGCCATTGCCGTGGCCCTGGCGGATAAGCCCTCTGTCGAAACCATTCTGGTCGGCGGCAGCGTGGATCGTATCGTCGGCGGCGCGCTTGGTGCGCAGGCGGTCGCGGAGATTGGCTTGTTGACCATCGATCTCTGTCTCATTGGAATCTGCGGTTATGATGAAGAGGGCAGGCTCTCGGCCCATAATCATGAAGATGCGCTGTTCAAGCGTGCCCTGGTTCGCCACAGCAAGCAGGTGGCGACAGCCGTTTCGAGCGAAAAATTCGCCACACCGGCCCCCTTCACCATTGCGGTTGCAGGTCAATATCAGCGTCTGGTCGTGGAGGAGGGGGTGGACCCCGCTCATCTTGAACCTGCCCGTCGAGCTGGTTGCCAGATCACTGTTGCCCGAAGTTAACAAGAAAGCCTGACATGAACGAGATATCCGCTTCTCCCTTGAGTGATGGTCGTGCACCCATTGTCACCCGCGAACGTGTGGCCGTGGCGCTGATGTTCCTGATGAACGGCTTTCTGGTGGGCGCCTGGGCACCGAAAATTCCCGAATTCGCCAGCCGTCTTTCGCTGAGTGAAAGCGCGCTGGGCCTGATGATCCTTACTTTCGGTCTCGGTTCCATCACGCTCATGCCTGTAGCAGGCATGCAGATTGCCCGTTTCGGCTCAACCTGGGTCACGCGGGTGGCGGCAGTCATGGCGCTTCCGACCTTGCTGTTGCTATCCCTTGTCAACTCGGTTTGGACAGCCGCTATCGCCATCTTTCTGTTCGGTGGCTTGATCGGAGCCATGGATGTGGCGATGAATGCCAATGCGGTGGCGACGGAAAAGCATATGCGCCGCTCCATCATGTCGTCGTGCCACGCCTTCTGGAGCCTCGGCGGCTTGATTGGTGCGGCAACCGGCGGTCTTTTAATTGCCTGGGTGGGCGTCCTTGGTCACGCTGCCTTTGCAACGGTTTTTGCGGCGGCGGCTGTCGTCATCGGCTGGCCCCTGCTTTTGACGGACAAGCCGCATCCTGAGGAAGCCAAGCAGAAGGTGCGCCTGCCCATGACGCCGCTTCCCTGGCTGCTGGGGCTGATGGCGCTGTTTTCCATGGTGCCGGAAGGGGCGGTGCTCGATTGGGGCGCGCTTTACCTTCGTAATGAGCTGGGAGCTTCAGTCCAGCTTTCAGGCTTTGCCTATGCGGCCTTCTCTCTCACCATGGCGGTCATGCGCTTTGCAGGCGATATCGTGCGAGATCGTCTGGGGGCGGTGCGCACGCTGCGCATCTGCACGGCGACGGCGATCCTCGGTCTTTTCATCGCTGGCTTCGCGCCGAATGCGACCGTCGTCATCATCGGCTTTGCCATTGCCGGTATCGGAATCTCCAACATGGTGCCGATTGCCTTTTCTGCAGCTGGCAATCTGCCGGGCATGGCGCAGGGTATCGGACTTTCTGTTGTCACAACCATGGGCTATTCCGGCATTCTGGTTGCGCCCTCTGCCATCGGCTTCATTGCCGAGCGGGTGGGGCTGGCCGTGGTCTTTGCCTCTCTGCCGCTTCTGCTCATTGTCGTGCTTCTCCTGTCGGGTCTGGCGCGCCATGCGGATGGAAATGGGGCAGGCGGCCACTGAATGTGATCGGCGACGGGTGTTGACAAGCACCCGTGCTTGATCCACCTGAAAGGCACTTTTTCTTGCAAAGGTGATCCCATGTCTTCCGCTTACGATCCGAAGCCTCGCCGCGCCTCCGTTGCCGTCGATGTGGGGGGTGTCATCGTCGGGGGTGGCGCGCCTGTCGTGGTGCAATCCATGACCAATACCGACACCGCCGATATCGATGCGACCGTTGCGCAGGTTGCTTCCCTTCATCGCGCCGGTTCGGAAATCGTGCGCATTACGGTTGATCGTGATGAAAGTGCTGCCGCCGTTCCGAGAATCCGCGATCGCCTTCTGCGTCTTGGTATCGACGTACCGCTGGTCGGCGATTTTCACTATATCGGCCACAGGCTGCTGTCCGATCATCCTGACTGTGCGGAAGCTCTGGCGAAATACCGCATCAATCCGGGCAATGTCGGCTTCAAGGACAAGAAGGACAAGCAGTTCGCCGATATCATCGAAATGGCGATCCGCTATGACAAGCCTGTTCGCATCGGCGTGAACTGGGGGTCGCTGGATCAGGACCTGCTGACGCGCCTGATGGATGAGAACCAGGCCAAGGGTTCGCCGCTGTCTGCCCGCGAAGTCATGCATGAGGCGATCTGCCAGTCGGCGCTTCTTTCTGCCCAGCTGGCGGAGGAGATCGGCTTGCCGCGCAACCGCATCATCCTGTCTGCGAAGGTCAGTCAGGTTCAGGATCTGATCGCGGTTTATTCCATGCTGGCTGAACGCTCGGATCATGCACTGCATCTGGGTCTGACCGAAGCGGGCATGGGTACCAAGGGCATTGTCGCCTCGTCTGCCGCCATGGGCTATGTGCTCCAGCACGGCATTGGCGATACCATTCGCGTATCCTTGACGCCGGAGCCGAACGGCGACCGCACCCGCGAAGTTCAGGTGGCGCAGGAGCTGCTACAGGTCATGGGGTTCCGCCAGTTCGTGCCGGTGGTTGCCGCCTGTCCCGGTTGCGGACGGACCACCTCTACCGTCTTCCAGGAACTCGCCCAGCGCATCCAGGATGATATTCGCAAGAACATGCCGGTCTGGCGTGAGAAATATCCGGGTGTTGAAGGCCTGAACGTCGCGGTCATGGGCTGCATCGTCAACGGTCCGGGGGAAAGCAAACATGCCGATATCGGCATATCCCTTCCCGGTACTGGCGAAACGCCGGCTGCTCCTGTCTTCATCGATGGGCAGAAGGCGCTGACGCTGCGTGGCCCCAATATCGCGTCCGATTTCGAGGCCCTGGTGATCGACTATATCGAGAAGCGCTTCGGCCAGAAAAGCGCCGCTGCAGAATGATTTTTTTGTGAGCGGGATAGCTCCTCGCTCTTGCCTTAATTCATGGTAAAGGAATTGCCTCCACGACGACGGGGACAGACGATTCTATGCTGAAGAAAATCATTATTGTCGCGACATGCGCGACCTACCTCTCTGCCTGCACGACGACTGATCCCTATACGGGTCAGCAGAAGGTTTCCAACACCACCGGCGGTGCCGCGATCGGTGCCGGGCTTGGCGCTCTGGCCGGTCTTGCCGTAGGCGGCTCGCCCGTGGGGCGCCGTAATGCGGCCCTGATCGGCGCTGGCCTTGGCGCTTTGGCCGGTGGCGCTGTCGGCAACTATATGGACCAGCAGGAAAGCGAGCTGCGGGCCCAGCTGCAGGGCACGGGCATTTCGGTCACGCGCGTTGGCGACCGTATCATCTTGAACATGCCGTCGAACATCACCTTCCCGACCGATCAGGATCAGGTGTTGCCGGGCTTTTACCCGACGCTGGATTCGGTGGCGCTTGTGCTGAACAAGTTCAACCGCACGCTGATCGACGTGAATGGCCACACGGATTCGACCGGAAGTGCTGCGCATAACCAGGAGCTATCCGAGCGTCGTGCCGCCTCCGTTGCCAATTATCTCGGTGGCCGTGGTGTAGATCAGCGCCGCATGTCGACACTTGGCTTCGGGCCTTCGCAGCCTGTCGCTTCGAATGCGACACCGGCTGGACGCGCCCAGAACCGCCGTGTGGAAATTCAGATCGCTCCGATCACTCAGGGCTGATTTGCCGGGTTTCCGTGAGTTTGAAAGGCGTCGTGCAAACGGCGCCTTTTTTGTATCCGGCTTTTCCCGGTCAAAGGGCGCTGGAGATCATCTTGACTCCGGCAGCGCCGAAGAACAGGGCCATCAGCGCATCCAGCGGGCGTCGTGCGCTGCGGTAGAGGCTCACCGCGCGCTCCGTCGAGAACAGGAAGGCGTAGGACATAAAGACCGTAAAGCCCGTCAGCAGGCAGCCGCAGACCACTAGCGCAACCGAACCGGCGGACGCGCCCGGCGGAAGTCCCAGCGAAATCGTGGCCAGCCATCCGAAGATGGCCTTCGGATTGGTGAGATGGATGGCATAGCCGGTTAGATAGGTTCGTGAGAGCTTCTTCTCGCCGGTGTTTGTCTGCAGCTCTGTTCCGGAAAAACGGCGACCAAGGCTTTTGGCTGCCTTGAAGGCCAGATACAGCATGTACAGCCCCCCGACCACCTTCAGGATCTGTAGTACTTCGCCGTAACGGGTCAACACAGCAGCAAGACCCAGCGCCGCTGCCGTGGCCCAGGTGAAGGAACCGGTGAAAATGCCAAGCGCCATGATGATTGCGCGCTGGCGGCCTTCATTCATGGCGGTTCCCATGATGGCCAGGTTGGCCGGGCCGGGTGTGATGACCGCCACGATATAGACCGTATAGGCTGCCACCAGTTGCGGCCAATGCTGCATCAGTTCTGACATGGAAATCCTCCAGATAGCCACACCTTAGCGTGAGACCCGTGCCACGACACGCGACATTATCTGATGGGATTGCTCACCCGAATCGATGGATCGTCAGACGGTCAGTTCTTGCGGTTCGCCACGAAGCGGGCCGTCGCGATGAGCATTTCTGCCTTCTGGCCATAGGGTTGAAGCAGAGCAATTGCCTCCTGCACAAGCTGGTCGAGCCTCTGCTCCGCCCATGCCAGACCGTGACGGGCCACCAGTGTGGCCTTGCCGCGTCCTGCATCCTTGCCTGTTGCCTTGCCCATGGTCTCGGCATCGGAGGTCACATCCAGCACATCGTCGGCGATCTGGAAGGCGCTGCCAATGATTTCTCCAAAGCGGCGAAGGCGTTGACGATCCTCGGCGGGTGCTTCGCTCATGATTGGCCCTGCTTCGCAGGCAAACCGCAACAAGGCCCCCGTTTTCATGGATTGCAGCAGCACAACGCCCTCTTCATCGGGCGCTTTGGTCTCGGCCGCCAGATCCAGCGCCTGTCCGCCTGCCATGCCGCCAATGCCTGCGGCGCGTGACAGTGCGAGAACCAGCTGAACCTTGGCCCTGTCGGCAATATCTGTCTCCGGTGCTGCGATAATATCGAAGGCCAGCGTCAGAAGGCTGTCGCCGGCCAGAATGGCGGTCGCTTCATCGAAGGCTTTGTGAACGGTTGGCAATCCGCGCCGCAGGTCGTCATCATCCATGGCCGGAAGATCGTCATGGATCAGCGAATAGCTGTGAAGACATTCGAGTGCTGCACCCACACGGGCCGCAGCCTGGGCATTGCCGCCGAAGAGGCTTGCGCTTTCCTGCACCAGGAAGGGCCGGAGGCGCTTTCCGCCATTCAAGGTTCCATGCCGCATGGCTGCCAGCAGATGCTGCGGGCGGGCAATCTCGTCCGTTTGTGTCCGGTCGGTCAAAAGCTGCCCGATGAGCCTTTCCATCGTGGCAGCGGATTGACGCAGGTGCTTGTCGAATTCAGCGGTATCGATCGTGCTCATGGCGGTTCATTTGCATGAGAGAACGGCAGAGGCAACGGAGTTTTACGAAAAAGGGCCGGTGAAAGCCCGTGTTGCGAGTAGCTTTCGGCCCATGCACTGGTTAAGAACGGTCTGGGCAGACACGAACGAGTATGAATGTTGGACATTAGACCTGACCAGCAGTCCGAAGATGAGGAGCAGCCGGTTGCGCGCGAAAGGCACCGTCTCCTGCATGGTTCGTGGCCCAGACGACTGCTGAAAGCCGCATTGGTGCTTCTGGCGCTGCCCTATGTGCTGGTGCTTCTTTACGCGCTTCCATTCGTCCGCCCGGTCTCAACCCTGATGTTTGCCGATCTGGCTCTTCTTCGCGGCTATGATCGGCAATGGGTTGCTTTCGACGATATTGCGCCGGTTCTGGTGCAGTCGGTCATGATGTCGGAGGATGGCCAGTTCTGCGCGCATGGCGGGGTGGATTGGGTGCAGATGCGCGGGGTTGTCGAGGATGCGCTGGATGGCGAAACGACCCGCGGCGCCAGCACGATCCCCATGCAGACGGCAAAGAACCTGTTTCTCTGGAATGGCAGGTCCTTCATTCGCAAAGGCATGGAATTGCCTCTGGCGCTTTGGGCCGATCTCGTCTGGTCAAAGCGCCGAACCATGGAAATCTATCTCAATGTCGCCGAATGGGGCCCTGGCATTTATGGCATCGAGGCGGCGGCCAGGCACTATTTCAAGGTTCCTGCCAGCAAGCTGAGTCGCAGACAGTCGGCGCTTCTGGCGGTGGCGCTGCCCAATCCCTTCACGCGCGTGGCCAGCCGTCCTGGTCGCGGCATGCAGCGGATTGCCGGTATTGTGGAGAGGCGCGCGCGGGGTGCTGGCGGCTACATCTCCTGCCTTTATGGCTGATTTCGCCATTTCACATTGGAAGTGACGGACGATTGCACTAGCCTGATCCATGTCTTGAGGATGGAGCAGATTATGGATGGGTTGAGGCTTTACATCGGCAACAAGAACTATTCCTCGTGGTCGTTGCGTCCCTGGATTGCCATGACGGCGGCAGGCATTGTTTTTGAGGAAGTTCTCATCCCCTTTGACGATGCAGGCGGAAACCCGAAGTTCAAGGAGTTCTCGCCCACCGGGAGGGTGCCGGTTCTCCAGCATGGGGCTCTGCATGTGTGGGAATCGCTGGCGATTATCGAATATGTGGCAGAGCTTTTTCCGGATGCCGGAATCTGGCCCTACGATCCGGCAGACCGCGCCATGGCCCGTTCAATTTCCATGGAGATGCTCTCCGGCTTCCGCGCCCTTCGTGGCGCATGCCCCATGAACATTCGTCGCGAGAAGCGCGCCATCGACCTGCCGGAAGGTGTGATGCAGGATGTTGGTCGCATCACCGAGATCTGGAAAACCATGCGCCAGCGCTCCAGAGGGCCGTTTCTGTTCGGGCCCTTTAGCGGAGCAGATGCCATGTTCGCGCCTGTCGTCAATCGGCTTGACGTTTACGATATTCCGGTAGATGAGAATGCGGAAGACTATATGGATGCCATGAAGGCTCATCCCGCATGGATTGCCTGGCGTGATGCCGCCCTGGCAGAAACCTGGGTGGTCCCCGCTGACGAGGCGTGAATCAGCCAGGGTATGCGAAAAAATCCCTGTGGGGACTGTTCAAAGCCGTCTGTGGCATGTATAAGCCCGGCAAATTTCCGAGATCGAGGCGGGTCATGTGCGGTCGAAACCGACCGACGACTTAAGCTTTGCACGCTATTTGGAGTAACGAAAATGGCAGTACCGAAGAGAAAAGTGAGCCCGTCGAAGCGCGGTATGCGCCGTTCGGCTGACGCCCTGAAGAACCCGACCTTCGTCGAAGACAAGAACTCCGGCGAACTGCGTCGTCCGCACCACATCGACCTGAAGACGGGCATGTATCGCGGTCGTCAGGTTCTGACGCCGAAGGAAAGCGCATAAGCTTTCCTTTCGCTTCAGCGATTGCTCAAGGGCTGGCGTTTCGCCGGCCTTTTTGCTTTTAAAGCGCCGTTATCTCCAGCGCAGTCGTCGAAAAAATAAAGGCCGGAAAAAATCCCGGCCTTTGTCAATGCGTTTTGACCCTAGAGCGCGAAATGCGCTCGAAGCGGCAGTTTTAGCGGCGAACCGTATTTGCCTCTGCAGCCGTTTCGCCCACCTGCATGGCGCGCATGAACGGCATCAGCTGCCACAGGGCAGAGAGGCCGACCAGAATGTAGACGATCCTCGACAATGTGGCCTCCTGGCCACCGAAGAGCGCTGCCACAAGGTCGAATTGGGCAAGGCCGACCAGCAGCCAGTTCAGGCCGCCGACGATGACGAGTAGAAGTGTGATCAGGTTGATGGCACGCATGTTTTTTCTCCTCTGTACATGCGACTAACCTGAAAACGGCACGACTGTTCCCGCCTGCGTTGACACGGAAACGTGACTATCCCTTTCAATAGCATGCCTGAAACGCAAAAAAACCGCAGCGGTCGGCTGCGGCTTTCATTGCAATCATCCGTTGCGGGATCAGGAGCCCATGCTGTCCAATCGGTTCTGAAGGCTGCGCAGCTGCTCCTTCAGTTCATCCAGATCACGCGGATCGGCACTCTTCTTGGCCTCGCCGGGCTGGCTTGCCGGCGCCGTGAAGGGCGAGAACATCTGCATGGCCTGGCGGAACATGTCGGTGTTGCGACGAACCTGCTCCTCCATCATCTGCATGGGCATTTGCAGGTTCTTGGTTAGCGGAGACTCACCCAGGGCGCGCGTCATGTGCTCACGCATCTGCGCCTGCTGATCGGCGAATGTTTTCATGGAATGTTCAAGGAAGGTCGGCACGACCATCTGCATCTGATCGCCGTAATAGGAAATCAACTGACGCAGAAAGGAGATGGGCAGAAGTGTATTGCCCGTCTTGGATTCCTGTTCGAAGATGATCTGGGTCAGCACGGAATGCGTGATGTCCTCGCCGCTTTTTGCATCCTGCACAATGAAGTCTTCACCGCGCTTGACCATCTGGGCAAGGTCTTCAAGCGTTACATATGTGCTTGTGCCTGTATTGTAGAGCCGGCGGTTGGCATATTTTTTTATGACAACTTCACCATCCGTCTTGGCCATATCTACCTCCTGATCCCGTCAATATGGTTCGTATTTCTTGCTCCCGGTGCGGGACATTACGCCCAAATCAACCGTGCTGACAATGACTTTTGTGCAATGCAAGAGCGCGGAAATTGTTGCGCCGCATCATGCTCATGCTGCACGGATTTGACAAAAGCCACGTAAATTCCTGTCGAGCTACCCTTTGACTTGCGTCGAAAGCTTTGCCAGTCTTTGGTGCAAAGAACCAAGGGATTCTGGAGGATACCCAATGAGCCAACCTTCCATCGTTATCGCATCTGCGGCCCGCACGGCCGTGGGTTCCTTCAATGGTGCATTTGCGAATGTGCCGGCCCACGAATTGGGCGCTGCAGCAATCAAGGCGGCGCTGGAACGCGCAAAGGTTGAAGCCGCCGAAGTGGACGAAGTCATTCTTGGGCAAGTGCTTCCGGCTGGCGAAGGCCAGAATCCGGCTCGCCAGGCTGCGATGAAGGCAGGCATTCCGCAGGAGAAGACTGCCTGGGGCCTCAATCAGCTGTGCGGCTCCGGTTTGCGCGCCGTGGCGCTCGGCATGCAGCAGATTGCGCTCGGGGATGCCAAGATCATCGTGGCGGGCGGCCAGGAATCCATGTCGATGGCTCCGCATTGCGCGCATCTTCGCAATGGCACCAAGATGGGTGACATGAAGATGATCGACACCATGATCAAGGACGGCCTGACGGACGCCTTTTATGGCTATCACATGGGCATCACGGCGGAGAATATCGCCCGTCAGTGGCAACTGTCCCGCGATGAGCAGGATCAGTTTGCTGTAAGCTCACAGAACAAGGCCGAGGCGGCCCAGAAGGCTGGCCATTTTGCCGATGAGATCGCGCCCTTTGTCATCAAGGGCCGCAAGGGCGATGTAACGGTCGATGCGGACGAATACATCCGCGCCGGTGCCACGCTGGAAAGCATGACGAAGCTTCGCCCTGCCTTCGACAAGGAAGGCACGGTCACGGCAGGCAATGCTTCCGGCATCAACGATGGTGCAGCGGTTGCCCTTCTGATGACCGAGGAGGAGGCTGCGCGCCGGGGTATCACCCCCATGGCTCGTATCGTGTCCTGGGCAACGGCTGGCGTTGATCCGCAGATCATGGGCACCGGGCCGATCCCGGCTTCCCGCCGCGCTCTGGAAAAGGCAGGCTGGTCCGTTGGCGACCTCGATCTCGTTGAAGCAAACGAAGCCTTTGCCGCGCAGGCCTGCGCCGTCAACAAGGACATGGCCTGGGATCCGTCCATCGTGAACGTGAACGGTGGTGCGATTGCCATCGGTCATCCCATTGGCGCGTCCGGCGCGCGCGTGCTGAACACGCTTTTGTTCGAGATGAAGCGCCGCAGCGCCAAAAAGGGCCTTGCCACGCTTTGCATCGGCGGCGGCATGGGCGTTGCCATGTGCTTTGAGGCTTTCTGATCGATTTTTCCGGTCGGGGATTTTTGAGAAGGCTCCAGGCGGGGCCTTCTCCACTACTGATAATTTTTAATCAGAAAATGCCTTTTTCGTCCGCGCGCGAGGCACGGACAGACCAACAGAGGGGGAAATGCAGCATGTCCAGAACTGCCTTGGTGACGGGTGGAACGCGAGGAATTGGTGCAGCCATTGCACTGGCCTTGAAAACGGCGGGCTATAAAGTTGCTGCCAACTATGCCGGCAATGAAGAGAAGGCCAATGCCTTTCGCGATGTGACCGGAATCCCTGTCTTCAAGTGGGATGTATCCTCCTACGAGGCCTGTGTGGATGGAATTGCCCGGGTGGAGTCCGAGCTTGGGCCGGTGGATGTCCTGGTCAACAATGCCGGTATCACGCGCGATGCCATGTTCCACAAGATGACCCCGGCGCAATGGGGTGAAGTCATCAACACGAACCTGACCGGTCTCTTCAATATGACGCATCCGGTCTGGTCGGGCATGCGCGACCGCAATTTCGGGCGCATCATCAATATCTCGTCCATCAACGGCCAGAAGGGCCAGATGGGGCAGGCGAATTATTCCGCCGCCAAGGCGGGCGATCTGGGTTTCACCAAGGCACTTGCTCAGGAAGGCGCGGCGAAAAACATTACCGTCAATGCCATCTGCCCGGGCTATATCGCCACAGAAATGGTCATGGCGGTGCCGGAAAAGGTAATGAACGAGCGTATCCTTCCGCAAATCCCGGTCGGCCGTCTCGGCCAGCCGGAAGAAATTGCTCGCTGCGTCGTCTTCCTTGCCTCAGATGAAGCTGGGTTCATCACTGGCTCGACGATCACAGCGAATGGCGGCCAATATTTCGTCTAATACATAAAAAGAAAGGCCGGTGCTGGACCGGCCTTTCCTTCAACTTCCCTCGAGAAGAAATTAGCGGCAACGCGCCTCGTAGGTGCGGCCATAACGGTCACGATAGACGCAGTAGCCCGGACGCTTCTGGGATTCGCCGATGGCTGCACCAACCAGACCGCCAGCAACGGCGCCAACTGCTGCGCCACCCCAGCTGTTGGAAACTGCACCGCCGATCACAGCGCCCGTACCGGCGCCAATGGCTGTGCCCCGTTCCGTCGTGGAGCACGATGCGAGCATGCCGACCATTGCGGCTGCGGCAAGAATCTTTTTCATGGTCTGGTTCCTTCCCTGTTAAACCTTGCTTCTGCCTAATGTCTTTAACGTCATTAAATCCTGCCCATCAGCAGCAGGACGATGATGATGAGCACAACGAGCCCAAGTCCGCCAGAGGGACCATATCCCCACCCGCGACTATATCCCCAGTTTGGCAGAGCACCGATCAAGAGGAGGATGAGTATCACGAGTAGAATTGTACCGAGCATATGGTCTCCGATGCAGGAAAAGGCGCTATGTTGTCCTTGCGGCACAAACGGAGCCCATGGCTTTTGGTTCCACGCATCATTTTCTTTTTCTTGAACTTCTTGCCATTTTTCTACCTTCCTGAAGAGTCTTGTCGGCCCCTTGCGAAACCGGGCCGCATCATGGCGCTGTGGTTGCGGGGCGTGAGGGTAAAACTTTGGCCCTTGCGGCATTTCCGCTTGCCATTCCGATCAGGGATCGCCATGTGTGGGTTCACGCCGGAAAGCCGGTGGCTCGAAGAGATGCGGATACAAGGCTTTGAATTCCCAGCCCATGATCTTGAGCGGTCGCGGCGTTACCGCGGTCCTCGGCCCTACCAATACTGGCAAGACGCACTATGCCATCGAGCGCATGGTGGCGCATGGTTCCGGGGTCATTGGCCTTCCCCTGCGTTTGCTGGCGCGTGAGGTCTATACGCGCCTTGTCGAGAAGGTCGGGCCAACGCATGTGGCGCTGGTCACGGGCGAGGAAAAGATTACTCCGCCCAATGCCCGTTTTTCCGTGTGCACCGTGGAAGCGATGCCGCGCGAAACCAAGGCAGCCTTCGTCGCTATCGATGAGGTGCAGCTGGCAGGCGATCTTGAGCGCGGCCATATTTTTACCGACCGTATTCTGCATTTGCGCGGCCGGGAGGAGACGCTTCTTCTCGGGGCTGGCACCATGCGCCCCATTCTGGAAAAATTGCTTCCGGGCATTACCGTTATCGAACGTCCGCGCCTGTCCACGCTTTTCTATGCCGGGCAGAAGAAGATAACGCGGCTGCCGCAGCGCTCTGCGATCGTCGCCTTCTCGGCGGATGAAGTTTACGCCATTGCCGAATTGATCCGGCGTCAGCGCGGCGGGGCGGCGGTGGTTCTCGGTGCGCTCAGTCCCCGCACCCGCAATGCGCAGGTTGGTCTCTATCAGTCGGGCGATGTCGAATATCTTGTGGCGACCGATGCCATCGGCATGGGTTTGAACCTCGATGTGGATCACGTCGCCTTCGCCCAGGATCGTAAATTCGACGGCTACCAGTTCCGCAACCTCAATCCGGGGGAGCTTGGGCAAATCGCCGGGCGTGCGGGGCGTCACCTGCGGGATGGCACGTTTGGCGTGACCGGGCAGGTCGCTCCTTTCGATGATGAGCTTGTCGAGCGAATCGAATCGCATCACTTCGATCAGGTGAAAGTGCTGCAATGGCGCTCGAAGGCGCTGGATTATTCGTCGCTGCGCAATCTGCGGGCGAGCCTCGATGTCGCGCCTGTCGTTGCGGGTCTGACGCGAGCCTTGCCCGCGACAGACAGCCAGGCACTTGATCATCTGTCGCGCTATCCGGAGATCGTCGATCTGGCGACAACGCCGGAACGGGTAGAAAAATTATGGGAGGCCTGTGCTCTTCCCGATTACAGGCGTATAACGCCTGCCCAGCATGCGGACCTGATTTCGACTATATTTTCGGATCTGGTGCGAATCGGCTGGGTGAATGAAGATTTCATGGCCGAACAGGTGAAGCGCGCCGACCGCACGGATGGAGAGATCGATACTCTCTCGGCGCGCATTGCCCAGATTCGGACATGGACGTATGTATCCAACCGGCCCGGTTGGCTGGCGCATCCGACACACTGGCAAGAAAAGACTCGGGAAATCGAGGATAGGTTGTCGGACGCGCTGCATGAAAGGTTGACGAAACGCTTTGTTGATCGCAGGACATCTGTGCTCATGAAGCGCCTGAGAGAGAATGCGATGCTGGAAGCTGAAATCAGTGTGAATGGAGATGTCTTCGTCGAGGGACATCACGTCGGTCAACTAGCCGGTTTCCGGTTTACGCCGATCGCGGGCACGGAAGGTCCGGATGCCAAGGCGATCCAGGGCGCAGCGCAAAAGGCGCTGGCGCTGGAATTCGAGGCGCGGGCTGCCCGCCTCTATGCCTGTGGCAACAACGATCTGGCCATTGGCTCGGACGGTTCGATCCGTTGGCTGGGTGAGCCTGTCGCAAAGCTTTCGGCCAGCGATCACATCATGCATCCGCGCGTCATCCTGCTGTCAGATGAACAGCTGACTGGCAATGCTCGTGATCATGTCGCTGCCCGTCTGGAGCGCTTCGTCAATCACCATATCGCCACCGTGCTGAAGCCTCTGGATGATCTGTCGCGTGCGGAAGATCTGCAGGGTCTGGCGAAGGGCCTGGCCTTCCAGCTGGTGGAAAATCTCGGAATTCTCTTCCGCCGCGATGTTGCAGACGATGTGAAGTCGCTGGATCAGGATGCACGCGCCTCCATGCGCCGCTACGGCATCCGCTTCGGCGCTTACCACATCTTCATGCCTGCGCTGTTGAAGCCTGCACCGGCTGAACTCATCACGCTGCTCTGGGCTCTCAAGAACGATGGCCTGGACAAGCCGGGCTACGGCGATCTCATTCCGGCTCTGGCCGCCGGCCGCACATCCGTCGTGACAGATCCAACCTTCGAGCGGACATTCTACAAGCTGGCAGGCTTCCGCTTCCTCGGAAAGCGCGCCGTGCGCGTGGATATTCTGGAGCGTCTGGCGGATCTGATCCGTCCGCTCCTGCAGTGGAAGCCGGGAACGACGCCTCGTCCGGAAGGGGCCTATGATGGCCGCCGTTTCACGACCACGACTGCCATGCTCTCCATTCTCGGCGCAACGCCAGACGATATGGAAGAAATCCTGAAGGGTCTTGGTTACCGCGCAGACGCAGTCAGCCCGGAAGAGGCGCAGGCTCACCTTGCCAGCCAGCAGCCTGCATCCGCCGATGCATCTGCCGCAGAGCCTGCGGAAGGCGACGCCACGGCTGACTCCGATGCGTCTTCAGATGAGAATGTCTCCGCAAACGAGGCTCCGACGCAGGTGGAAGCTCAGGTTGTTGAAGCTGCTCACGCAGAGGCAGGCGAGGTGACCGCATCCGAGGAGCCGAAGCCGGTTCTTCTGTGGCGTCCGGGCGGCGGGCGTTCCGAGAACCAGCGCGGTGCACGTCCGCAGGGCGACCGTCGTGGTCAGGGACAAGGTCAGCAGCGTCAGGGCGAAGGTCGTCGCGACCAGCGTAATGGCGGCGAACGTGGCGAGCAGGGCAATCGCAACAACCGCGACGGCGGCAAGCCGAACCGCGATCGTAATGATCGCCGTGCGGAGGGCCGCAACGAGCGTCCGCGCAATGAGCGTCAGGATCGGGGCGGCAAAACGCCGCAACCGGCTCGCTTCGAAGCAAAGCCGCCGCGCAAGGAGAAGCCGATGGATCCGGATTCGCCTTTCGCAAAGCTGGCTGCACTGAAAGAGCAGATGAAGAAGTAAGATGACGGACGAGCCACTTGGAGAACAGCGGCAACGCATCGACAAGTGGCTCTTCTTTACCCGTCTGGTTAAATCGCGTGCCTTGGCGCAAACCCTCGTTCATCATGGTTTTGTGCGTGTCAACGGGCAGGTGGTTCAGCAATCCGCCCGCCTGGTGAAGGTGGGAGATCGCATCGATCTTGCGCTGGAAAGCGGTGATAAGAGTGTGATCGTTCGCGCTCCGGGAGAGCGGCGCGGTCCGTTCGCCGAGGCGGCGCAGCTTTACCTGGACCAGTCGCAACCGCATGAGAAGCTGACCGCTTTCGAGCGGGCGCAGCGGTCAATCAAGGCTCTCAAATAGGGCCAAAGGGCCGTTTTTACGGTCGGAGAAATTTGAATCCTCCTATTGTTTCCTTGTTGGTGAAACGATCCTGTTCCGCCGTTTCTGCGCATTGTTCATTCTTGCAAAGCCCTGTCAAAGCCTTTAGGGACAGGGTGTAAAGCAGCTGTTCTGCTTTGCCTTCCCCTCAGCGCGGGCTTGCCTCGTGCCAGTGCCGGTTCTTCGTCCGACCGGTGCCGTAACGCTAGATGTCGTTGGAGTGTCTCATGACGTATGTCGTGACCGATAACTGTATTCGCTGCAAATATACCGACTGCGTCGAAGTTTGCCCGGTCGATTGCTTCTACGAAGGCGAGAATTTTCTGGTCATCCATCCGGACGAATGTATCGATTGCGGCGTCTGCGAGCCGGAATGTCCTGCCGAGGCGATCAAGCCGGATACGGAGCCGGGTCTCGACAAGTGGCTGAAACTGAATGCGGAATACGCGCAGATCTGGCCAAACATCACCGTCAAGCGTGATGCTTTGCCAGAGGCCAAGGAGATGGATGGTGTCGAGAACAAGTTCGAGCAGTATTTCTCTGCCGAACCGGGCAAGGGCGACTGATCGGCGCGATTTTTCACGAATCGCTTAAGGATTAGGCAGGCGCGAATCGTTGCATCCGTGTGACGGTGAAACCAAATCGTTGATTTACGCCAATTTTTGTGGTACACCATAAAAACTGTTCCACAAAGCGGCATTCGCGTGCCCAAAAACATCACGAAAGCAACAAAGCAACCAACGCGGTTTCCGTGACAAGTCATCTGTTTGGACGTTGTCGACGATAGTCGCGGTAGGGGTGTTGTTTTCGCGCGCGTTTGGCGGACCAGTATGGAGTCACCCGACGGTTCCCCCGTCTCATCCGGGCCTGACTGACCCGGCCCTGGCCATGGATGGCCGGGTGCGTAACAGGGAGTTTGTTAAACGAATGACGACCCAGCAGAAAAAATCTTCAGCGCGCCATGGATTCAAAACCGGTGAGGCCATCGTCTATCCGGCGCACGGAGTGGGTACTATCTCGGCAATCGAAGAGCAGGAAGTGGCTGGCATGAAGCTGGAGCTTTTCGTCATCGATTTCGAAAAGGACAAGATGCGTCTGAAGGTGCCGGTTGCGAAGGCTGTGAGCATCGGCATGCGCAAGCTGTCCGAAACGGATTTCGTCGATCGCGCATTGAAGGTTGTTCAGGGCAAGGCGCGCGTCAAGCGCACCATGTGGTCGCGCCGTGCGCAGGAATACGATGCCAAGATCAATTCGGGCGATCTGATTTCTATCGCGGAAGTCGTTCGCGACTTGTATCGCGCTGAAAACCAGCCGGAGCAATCCTATTCCGAGCGTCAGCTTTACGAAGCTGCTCTTGACCGCATGGCGCGTGAAATTGCTGCCGTGAACAAGATGTCGGAAACGGAAGCCGTTCGTCTGGTCGAGACCAATCTTGCCAAGAGCCCCAAGCGCGGCAAGGTCATCGATGAAGACGAAGCGCATGAGGAAGCCGCGTAAGGTTTCTTATCTGAGCATTATTGAAAAAACCCGGCGAAAGCCGGGTTTTTTGTTGGAACTTCTGACCTCTTGAAGCGTTGACCCGCCGGAATGGCGAGGAGTGCTGCCCAGCGCACACCCGCCATCGCAACGGAATACGGAACATTCGGCTGCCTTCGATTGTTCTGCACTCCGAGCCAGGGGAACATGAACGCATGATATTCAGGCCCATTTTAGAGCCAAGCAGCCTGCGGTCCTGCCGCCGGGCGTGCTCGCATGCGCATTTTTCAGGTCAAACAGTTTCATGGAGAGCGCTATGAACGCCATGTCCGCAGACCGCAACATGATCAAGATCGCCATGTCTGCCCCCTATCTCGCGCGCGAGGAGGAACGTGACCTCGCCGTGCGCTGGAAAGACGATCAGGATCAGGATGCCCGAAACCAGATCGCTTTGGCCCATATGCGTCTGGTTATCGCCATGGCATCCAAGTTTCGCGGGTTCGGCTTGCCGATGAGCGACCTCGTTCAAGAAGGCTATGTAGGGCTTCTGGAAGCGGCGGCAAGGTTTGAGCCAGCGCGCGACGTGCGATTTTCCACCTATGCCAGCTGGTGGATCCGCGCCTCCATGCAGGATTACATCCTGAGAAACTGGTCCATCGTGCGTGGCGGAACCAGTTCGGCGCAAAAGGCGCTTTTCTTCAACCTCCGGCGTCTGCGGGCAAAGCTTGCGCGGGGTGACAGCAACCTTACTGCCCTTGCCATTCATCAGGAGATTGCAACGGCGCTCGGCGTCAGCGTGGCGGATGTTCAGACCATGGATGCGCGCCTTTCCAGCAATGATGCCTCCTTGCAGGCGCCGTCGATTTCCGGTGATTCCGACAGTGCCGAGCGGCTGGATCTTCTGGAAAGCGCAGAGCCTCTGCCGGATGAGCAGGTATCCGGCATGATTGATGGGGAGCGCCGCCTGAAATGGCTTCAGGGTGCGCTGACCAAGCTGAATGATCGCGAAAAGAAGATTATCCGCGCGCGCCGCCTCACGGATGATGGCGCAACGCTGGAAGCGCTCGGCGCTGAACTCGGTATTTCCAAGGAGCGTGTGCGCCAGATCGAGAGCCGCGCCATCGAGAAGCTGAAGTCCGCACTGGTCAATCTCAACCCGCAGATGGCGGCGGCTTGCTGAAGACTGGAGTATTTCCGGTGAAAACGGGGTCGCCTGAAATACTCTATATCTTCGTTTTTACGCAGTCCGGGCGCAAAAGCGCTAACGCAGTTTTGCTGGACGTGCTCCATCCCCGGAAGGCGATGTGAAGCCGATGAATGTACCGGCTTCGTCACCCCTCATTCCTCTCAGGCGGTTGCCATGGATGCTGGCTGGCCACTGGTCGCTGTGTCCCTGCGATAGCCCGTATCGATGGTGACGCAGCCACCGACAGCGCGGGAAACGCAGGCGCACATCTTCACGTCCTCATGGCGCTCCTCATCGGAAAAGAAGACATCGCGATGGTCGATAGGGGCTGATGTTTCGATGACATTGACCGCGCACAGACCGCATTCTCCACGGCGACAGTCATAGATCATGTCGATGCCTGCCTCGATCAGCGCATCCAGCATTGTCTGGTCGGCGCGCACTTCAACGCTGCGTCCACGGTGCGGAACCGCAACGGTAAATGCCTGTTCGGCAAAGCGGCCGCTATCGCCGAAGACTTCAAAGCGCAGGCGGCTCATCGGTCTGCCGCTGGCGCGCCAGAGATTGCGTGCAGCCTCCAGCATACCGTGCGGGCCACAGAGATAGGCTTCTCCTTCCGGCGGCAGGCGTTCGAATTCGGCGGCCAGATCGAAAGCCTGCCCTTCCGCCTGGGCGAATGTCTGCAGGCGATCGCCAAGAAGATCGCGAAGTTCTTCGGCAAAGGCCATTTGCTCGCGGCTTCTTGCCCCATAGATCAGCCGAATGGACTGGCCGCGTGCCGCAAGCGCATGCGCCATGCCGTAAATGGGTGTGATACCGATGCCGCCCGCCACCAGAAGATAGTGGGATGCCCGCCAGGAAAGCTCAAACCGGTTTTCCGGTTCCGTCACTTCCGTCGTGTCACCGGGCTTGAGTGTCCAGATAAAGGCGGAGCCTCCGCGGCTGTTGGGATGCAGTTTGACCGCAATTTTCAGCGTGCCCGGTTCGCTTGGCAAAACCGTGTAGGTGCGTATCGCGGGACTGCCGCCAATCGTCACTTTGATATTGGTGTGCGATCCGGGATCGAACAATGAGCGCAGGCCATCGACTGCAAAGGTGACGGCGCGCACATCTTCTGCCGGTGTCTCGATGGCGATGACACGTGCTGCACGCCATTCCAGTTTGGAACGCATGAATACCTCCTCCAAATCTTGTTTGTCGCTCTGTTCAGCTCGACATCAAAGCCAGAGCCATCACCTTTCGGCGCAGATCGGGCTGTTCCTCCAGTACGAAGTCGAGATTTTGTCGTGCAAGCCGCGCATGTTCACGCGCAACTGCTTCGGCACGCGTCCCTTCCCGCAGCGCGATGGCCGAGACGATGGCCTTGTGCTGGCCCTGTGCAATGATGAGCGTCCGGTGAAAGGCCGGAACGTCCGCCTGCGTATTGACGAAGGCATTGGGGCTGGCAAAGGGAAGGCTGGTGATCCGCTCAATCTCCCGCGACAGAAGTTCGCTGCCGCAGAGGCTCCAGAGCTGACGGTGAAACGCGCCGTTCAGCATCTCGTAGCGTTCGAAATCGATCTCATGCGCGTTGGCCTGCATCACAAGATCGAGCTGACGCACGGCTTCTTCCAGCGCCCTCATCTCAGTCGGTCTCGCACCGCGTTCGGCCGCCAGTCTTGCGGCTGTGCCCTCCATAACGCCGCGGAGTTCGATGGCATCGACAACCTCCTGCTTGCTGAAGGAGCGGACTGCATAGCCGCCTGATGGTATCTGTGCCACCAGTCCTTCCTGCTCAAGCCGCTGCAGGGCGCTGCGAAGTGGTGTGCGCGATACGTTGAGACGCTGCGCCAGAGCCACTTCCGACAGTCTTTCCCCCGGCTCGATCTCGCCCGCAAGGACGAGATCACGCAGAGCCAGAAGCGCCTTGGCGCTTTGCTGCTTCGGTTCGCGCTCGGTTTCGATGCCCACCGCCTTTACTCCGCTGCCACTGCGTGCGGGTGCATCTCCGCATCGATCATTCTGTCGATGAGCTTGCGCGCCCACATCGAACCGGCATCGATGTTGAGGTTGTAGAACCTGTGGTCGGGATTGGCGTCGATTGCCAGTTGCTGCGCTTCCAGCACCACTTCGTCCTCGCGGAAGACACCCGCCACGCCTTCACGCAGTTCATGCGTGCGGGCCTGATTGCCGAGGTCGTAATTGCGGGCGAATGCCCAGAAGTACAGACAGGTCTTTTCTGTCGAGGGGGTGATTGTGTTCAGCACATAGCCATTGACGCCCTTGGAGCGGTCGCCATTCTTGGCGCCGGTTCCGGCTTCCGCAACACCGACATCGATGGTGACCGTGCAGGGCGCTTCGAAACGGATGATCTGCCAGCGGTCCACCTTGCCGGGACGGCCATATTGCTTGGCCCAGAAGGGTGGCGGATCGATGTTTTCCATCCAGCGGGTGATATAGGCGAACCGGTCGGAATGGCTTGCTTCAAACGGAGCCTCCGCCACGGCGCGGTTGCCGATCGAGGAACCATGGACGAAGGTTTCGTGGGTCAGGTCCATCAGGTTGTCAACGACAAGGCGATAGTCGCACTTCACCTCGATCAGCTTACCATCGGCGGCCCATTCCGGGTCCTGGTTCCAGTGCATGTCCGGGATGAGGGCGGGATCTGCCAGTGCCGGATCGCCGGGCCAGATCCAGATGAAGCGGTGCTTTTCGGCAATCGGATAGGATTTCACGCAAGCCGAAGGATTGATCGTATCCTGCGAGGGCATGTATACGCAGCGGCCGGTCTCGTCGAATTCCAGGCCATGATAGCCGCAGATCACATTATCGCCTTCCAGGCGTCCAAGCGACAGTGGCACCAGCCTGTGCCAACAGGCATCGGCAAGAGCCACCGGCGAGCCGTTCTTCTTGCGATATAGCACAACCGGCTTGTTGCAGATGGTACGCGGCAGAAGCGCGTGCTTCAGCTCCACATCATAGGCAGCTGCATACCAGGCATTCATCGGAAATGTTGGTTTGGGCATGGTTATTCCTCCTCCTAATGAGAAAGATTGGCCTAATGTATACATTCTGTCAATTGATATGGTGTCTGCGCTCAAAATTGTGAGTTTTTCGCCGCATTGCGGCAATCACTGTATACAGGCGGATGAAGGCGGTCGGAAGCAAGCCGTCGAACTTCGCGCGACGCACCGTTCGAAGTCCCGGTTGCAGCCTTATTCGGAAATGATCTTCACCCGCTGGCCGGGGACGATGGCAGCGCCCGTCGGCAATGCATTGATCAGTCGGAAGAGGTCGAGCTTACGGTCTGTGCCCATCATGCGGGCGGAAAGCGTGGTGATCGTGTCTCCCGGCTGTGCGGTGACGACGCGTACGCGAAGCGGCTTCAGGCTTGCCGCTTCCTGCGGGGTCATCTTGCGGAAGCTGTTGCGAAGCGTCTCCGCGGTCGCCTGCAGCGTCGTGTTGCCTTTAGGCACGGCGGTCAGGAAGCGGAAGATCCGCTTGTCCATCCGCACGACCGTCACATCGAAATCCCAGCGCTCTGCCGAAGCCTTGGCAGTGGCGGCGGGCAGGCCGTTAACGGTTGTGTCCTGCACCGTGTTGGGCAGCAAGCCGGCCACCCAGCCGCTGGTCAGATAATTGGTCAGGCTCTGGTTTTCCGGCGCTTCCACGCCATCGAAGCGGATTGCGGTTTCATCCGGCCCCGTTGCCAGCACAGCCTCCGCCTTGTTGTCGATGCGGAAGCCCGGCGGCACATCGAAGCGAATGCCAAGGCCCCCATGCAGGAAGGTCTGATCGCGCACATAGCCTTCTTCCGGGCTGTCGCCGTAAAGCAGGCCGTCAATGCCGGTCAGATAATAGTCGCGGCCCCGGTCGCCAACCGTTCCTTCCTGTCCGAAGGCGCGGGCGTGCTGGCGTGCCAGTTCCACGCGCTGCGGCGCGTTCGGGTGGCTGGACAGGAAGTCGAGGCTCTGGTCGGTTTCCGGGTCAACGGAAGAGAAGCGGGCATAGGCGGCCATGGAATCCAGGAAGCGTGCCGCCGCATAGGGGTCGTAGCCGGCTTCGCCCAGCATACGCACGCCAATGACGTCGGCCTGCAATTCCTGTTGGCGCGAAAAGGCGGCCAGCCGCAATTTTCCTCGGGCCAGGGCCTGTTTTCCGGCCAGATCGCTGGAGAGAACTTCCGCGACCACACGGCTGGCTATCACTTCCGCTTCCTCGCGCTTCTGGCGTTCGATGCCGTGATTGGCGGTCACGTGACCCATTTCGTGGCTCAGAACCGCGGCCACCTCGGAAGCATCATTGGCGAGTGCCAGCAGGCCGCGCGTGACGTAGAGATAGCCGCCGGGCAGCGCAAAGGCGTTGATGGCCGGAGAGTTCAGAATTGTGATGCGATAGGATTGGTTCGGGTTTTCTGAAACGGCAGTCAGGGCACCGGCAATGCGGGCCACCAGCCGCTCCGTCTTGGCATCGTGGTATTCGCCGCCATAGCTTGCCACGATGCGGGGATGCTCGCGGGCGCCCATGGCCGCGCGCGGATCGTTCTTCTGCACCGTATCGACAATTTGCGGATTGCTGGAAGGCTTGAGATCCGTCGTATAGGTCTGGTCGATGATGGATTGGCAGCCGCTCAGAACAATGGCGGCGGCCAGCAGGCTCGACATGGCGCGCAAGGGTGCGCTGCGCCGCGCAGGGCGGTTCATGCCGTCCACCGTGCCGACAGCCACTGTGCCGGCGCTCTGATCACGTCCAGTCGGAAATATCATTCTTCCAAACCCGCCATCCGGCGCATCCTGCGGCATCCACGTTGGCCGCGATCTCCTGCGTTCATCGCGGATGGCCAGATCACTTGCATGAACCATACCTGTTCCAGAAAGGAATAGCTGGTGCAAGCAAGCATCATTCCGCTAAATTCTGCAATGCGGCATTGCATTGATGAACGTCCAAAATGTGGCGGAGCCGATGGCCACATTGTCCGCACATCTCAATCGTTTCGAATCTGCCCTCCATCCACCTGCAAAACAGTGGCGCCCAACTGTTCAAGGTCATCGGCATTGTGGCTGACAAGGATGATGGTCTGCCCGGTTTCACGGTGCAGATCCTTCAGCAAATCCGCCATTTTGTGGCGAAGATCACTATCCAGTGAGGCAAAGGGCTCATCCAGCAGAAGAACGGGCTTTCGGCGAACAAGGGCGCGGGCAAAGGCGGCGCGCTGTCTTTCGCCGCCGGATAGCGTGCCGGGCTTGCGATGACCAAGTTTGGCAAGGCCCACACGTGTCAATGCGGCAGCGATCCTTTCCCGGTCCGCCGCGGTCAGTTTGAGGGCAGGGTGAAGCCCAAGCGCGATGTTCGTTTCCACATCGAGATGCGCGAAAAGGTTGTTGTCCTGAAAAACGATGGAAATCGGGCGCTCTGCCGGATGAAGCGCTGTCACATCCTGACCGTCGATGAAAACTGCCCCTTCAGAGGGCGTTTCAAACCCGGCGATGAGGTTGAGAAGTGTCGATTTTCCCGCGCCGGACGGACCCACGATTGCGGTCATGGAGCCTGTTTCGATGCGGCAATCGAAGGCGAAGTGCCTGTCGCCGAGCCGAAGCTGAACGGCGCGCAGCTCAACCATGGTTCTCGTCACGTGCCCGTTCTCCGGAATTCAGTGTGCCCAGCATTGTCAGACCAAGGCAGATAAGGCCCAGAAGCAAAGCCAGTCCATCCGCATCGTTCGTGCGATAGCTTCCCATGCTGCTATAAACAAGCCAGGGCAGTGTGAGGAGATCCTGCGAACTGAACAGCGCGACGGCGCCCAGATCCCCGAGCGATAGTGCCATGGCGAAGGAAAGCGCCATGAGGAGCGGCTTTCGCAGAACCGGCCAATCGACGATGCGCAGCTTCGTAAGGCCGAAAAGCCCAAGGCTTGCGCTGAGACGATCCGTCTGGGCCAGATGGGTGCGATAGGCCGGTTCCAGTACGCGGATCACAAAGGGAAGCGCCATCAGCATGTTGATGACGGCAATGATGAAAGGGGCAAGCCTGTTCACCTCGCCAAACCCTCTGGCGAAAAGAAACCAGCCGGTTCCAAGCACCAGGGGCGGCACCAGCAGCACGAGGGAGGACAGGCTGGAGAGGGCCAGGTTCATTGTTTTCAGCGACCAGCGCTTTCTGCCCGTAGCGCGAATGGTGGCTTGAGCACGCAGTATGGCAAGCGCTGTGAAAACAGACATCAGCCCCGCCATCAGCGCGATGATAAGGCTCGTTGCCAAAGCCTTGTGGAAGGAGGCAGAGGCGGCAAGCCGCACAAGGTCGGCATTCAATCCACGAATCAGGATGGCTGAGAGAGGCAGCAGCAGGAACAGCGACGCCAGCAGAATGACCGCTCCATCCCATGTTCTCTTGCCGGAACCCTCTCCATCGAAACGGCGCAGCCGGCGGCCTTCGCCGATCCGGTCATCCTCTGCCTTCGGAAGCAGGCTGAGCGCGATGAGGATCAACACCGTCAGGCCGATTTGCAGCAGGGAGAGGGCGACGGCGCGAGGCGGATCGAAATCGAAACGCAGCGATTGGTAGATGGCCACTTCCAGCGTGGTCGCCGCCGGTCCGCCTCCCAGCACCAGAACCAGCGTGAAACTTGTCGCACAGAGCATGAAGATCAGCCCTGCGGCACCTGCCATGCTGCGCATGAGAATGGGAAGCTCGATCAGCCGGAAAATGCTCCAGCTCGACATGCCGAGGCTGGCGCTCAGACGCCAGTATTCCTGCGGCAGCCGCTCCAGTGTTGCCAGCAGCAGACGTGCCGCGAGCGGCAGGTTGAAGAAAACATGCGCAAGGAGAATGCCGCTCAACCCGTAAATGCTGATTGGCTCTCCCACGCCGAGGCCGGCCAGCATGCGGTTGAACAGTCCCTGCCGACCGAAAATCCCGATCAGTCCCAGCGCGCCGATCAGCACCGGCAGTCCCATCGGAAGCGCCATCAGGCGGATCAGCCAGATGCGGCCGGGAAAGCGCGTCTGCCGGGCGAGCGCCAAGGCAACCGTCAGACCCAGCAGAATGGATAGCAGGGTTGAAAGCACCGCCTGAAGCAGCGTGAAGCGTATAATGCCGATGGTATAGGCATCGAAAAGCAGGCCGCTGGAAGGCGCTGCCGATCCGAGAAGTGTCAGAACGGGAAGCAGGATGACCAGCGAGATCCCGGCCAGAATGAAAAGCCCCAGGCCGAGGCCGAGCCTTTGCTGCCGTCCGGTCAGCATATTGCGATGCGCCTCACTGCATGCTCATGGCGGCAAGCCATTCGCGGATCCAGGCCTGCCGGTTCTTCGCCACCTCATCCGGCGACATCAGGAAGGTCTTGTCCACCTCTGGCAGTTTCGAGAAAGCCTCCGGCAGGGGATCTTTGGTGGCAGCTGCCGGCATCATCCAGTTCGTCGTGGGGATGATGGTCTGGAACTCGGGAGAAAGCGCAAAGGCCAGGAACTCACGCGCAAGCTCTTTGTTCTGCGAGGCTTTCAGGGCACCTGCCACTTCGATCTGAATGTAATGACCTTCCTCGAACTTCGCGGCCTTATAGCGCTCGGTCTTTTCCTCCACCATGTGATAGGCCGGGGAGGTGATGTAGGAGAGAACCATCGGCGCCTCGCCCTTGGTAAAGAGGCCATAGGCTTCCGACCAGCCGGGGGTCACGGTCAGCACCCGGTTCTTCAGCTGCGACCATGCCTCGGGGGCCTTGTCGCCATAGACGGATTTCACCCACAGCAGCAGACCCAGACCGGGTGTTGAGGTGCGCGGATCTTCGATCACGATCTTCTGGGAGGCATCGCCTTCCACCAGTTCCTTCAGGCTTTTCGGCGGGTTCTTCAGGGTTTCGCTATCGTAGACGACGGCGAAGTGGCCGTAATCGTAAGGCACGAAGGTTTTGTCCTTGAAGCCGCCGGGAATTTTCGCCGCTGACGTATCAATGCCGTGCTCTTCGAAAAGCCCTGTCTGTTTTGCTTCTTCGATGAGGTTCGTATCCAGTCCCAGCGCGACATCGGCCTTTGAGGATTGCCCCTCCAGCTTGAGGCGCGTCAGAAGCGCCACGCCATCCGCTACGCCGACGAAGTTGACGGTGCAGCCGCAGGTCTTCTCGAAGGCGGCCTTCACCTTCGGTCCCGGTCCCCAGTCGGAGAGGAAGCTCTCATAGGTATAGACCGTCAGGCTCTTCTGGTCTTGCGCCTCGGCCGGACTGAAAAGAACGAGGGTGGAAAGTGCGGCTAGAGAAAGCTTCAGGGATTTCATCTTTTCAACGCCTCCAAATATCTGTCACTTGGGAATAGGGCGTCGATGGAAGCCGTCTAATCCCTCCGCCGGTCTTAACCGGATCAGGTTCCGCGGGTTGGCTGGCTTCCCCCAGCCTCTCAGCCACTCATGTGGCACCCCGTTAGAGCAAGGCAGATGTACTCAGAGCCGTTGTTCTTGGCAAGCGGCAGTTCAGCGGTTCGCGACGGCAAGCGCCCGAAGCTGGCGAGGAACGGCAGCAAGGCCACCTGCGCGGTTGGCAACGGCATAGGCAACGGTTTCCTGCAAAATGTGCGGCATGACCGGCTTGGTCAGCACGCCCAGGGTTGCGGCATCGTGGCCTGCCAGTTGTTCGGGATTGGCAGTCATGAAAACGACGGTAATGCCAAAGCGTTCGGCAAGCTCCCGGCCGATGGAGGGGCCGGTGGCACCATCCGACAGATTGACATCCACGAAAGCAATGTCGGCAAGGGGCGCAAGGCGCAAGGCATGCTCGCGCGCACTGGCAAAGCCGCTGACTTTCAGACCCATCTCTTCCACCGTTTCGGCGATATCGAGAGCGATCAAAAATTCGTCTTCTACGATCAGAACTCTTTGATTCATGGCTGCATCTTCCAGCCGACGACGCATGACTTGAGTCGACATGGGACCATCCCCTTGGTTGAAACCTGACCGGCAGGACCTTCATGTCCTGCCATCACAGTCCCGAACGTGCCAATTTGGGAATTGTTCCGGTATTGGTTGATGCTGTTGAATGCTAACGGAAAGTTAACTCCAACAATTACTTATGGATGTAGAAGAGATGTGTCAGCCCTCAAGTTGCTCGCGCAGCATTTCCAGTTCCAGCCATTCCTCTTCCATGGCCGTCAGCTTGGCGCGGAGGGCTTCCAGCTCGGCGGCAATCCGGTTGAAGGCGGCGGCATCCTTGGTGAAGAGGTTCGGATCGGCCATTTTCGCCTCGCGGGCGGCAATGTCCTTCTCGATCTTCTCCATCTCCTTTGGCAGGTTCTCCAGCGCGAATTTCTGCTTGTAGGACAGTTTTGCCTGGCTCTTGGGCTGTGCCGGGGCGGAGGCGGTTTCGGCTTTCGCCTTCTCGCGCTCTGCCTTCTTCTTTTCCTCCAGCGCACCGCGGCGCTGCGCCATCATATCGGTATAGCCACCGGCATATTCGATCCAGCGGCCATCCGGCGCATCCGGGTTCGCCGGCGCAATCGTTGAGGTCACCGTGCGGTCGAGGAAGTCGCGGTCGTGGCTGACGAGAATGACGGTGCCGTTATAGCCCGCCACAATTTCCTGCAACAGGTCCAGCGTCTCGATGTCGAGATCGTTGGTCGGTTCGTCGAGGATCAGAAGGTTGGAGGGCCGGGCCATGATCCGTGCGAGGATCAGGCGGGCGCGCTCGCCACCGGAAAGGTTGCGGATTGGCGTGCGCATCTGCTCCGGCTGGAACAGGAAGTCCTTCATATAGCCTGCCACGTGGCGCTGCTCGCCATTCACCAGCAGGTTTTCGCCGCGACCGTCGGTCAGGTAATGGCTCAGCGTGTCGTCGGGGTTCAGGTCTTCGCGCTTTTGATCGAGTGTTGCGATTTCAAGATTGGTGCCAAGCTTGATGGTGCCGGAATCGGGCTCCAACTGCCCGGTCAGCATTTTCAGAAGCGTCGTCTTGCCCGCACCGTTCGGCCCCACGAGGCCGATGCAATCGCCGCGATGAACGCGCAGCGAAAACGGCGCGACGATCTGGCGTTCGCCATAGCTCTTGGTAATGGCTTCCGCCTCGATCACCAGCTTGCCGCTTTCGCGGCCTTCGCTCACCGATGCCTGAATCGTGCCCTGCGGGCCGCGATGGCCGCGATATTCGGCGCGCAGATTCTGCAATTCGCCGAGGCGGCGCATATTGCGCTTGCGGCGGGCGGAGACACCATAGCGCAGCCAGTGTTCTTCACGCTCGATCTGGCGGCCCAGCTTGTGCTGCTCGATCTCTTCGGCTTCCAGCACGTCGTCGCGCCAGGCTTCGAAATGGGCAAAGCCCTTGTCCATGCGGCGGGAAAGCCCGCGATCCAGCCACACCACGGCGGTGGAAACCTTTTCCAGGAAGCGCCGGTCGTGGGAGATCAGCACCAGCGCGCTGCGGCTCTTCTGCAACTCGCCTTCCAGCCATTCGATGGTCGGCAGGTCCAGATGGTTGGTCGGCTCGTCCAGCATCAGGATGTCTGGCTCAGGCGCCATCACACGCGCCAAGGCGGCGCGGCGCGCTTCACCGCCGGAAAGCCGGTTCGGATCTTCCTGTCCCGTCAGGCCGAGATGGTTCAACAGATAGGTCACGCGGTAGGGGTCGTCGCCCGGTCCAAGGCCCGCTTCGCAATAGGCCTGTACCGTGGTGAAGCCGTTGAAATCCGGGGCCTGTTCCAGATAGCGGATGGTGGAGGAGGGATGACGGAACACCTCGCCCGATTGCGCCTCGACCAGACCCGCCGCAATCTTCATCAGCGTGGACTTGCCCGAGCCGTTGCGCCCGACCAGGCAGATGCGGTCACCCGGTTCCACCTGCAGGTTTGCGCCGTCGAGCAGCGGTGTTCCCCCGAAGCTGAGGCGAATATCGTCGAGCTTGAGAATAGGAGGTGCCATGGGAATCAAGCTCCGCTGCGGTCGTAAGGGCGAGCCAGGAGAAGCGCGCGGCCTTTCGACAGGGTTACGGAGATCACGCCTTCCGCCACGTTGGAAATGGTGCGCGAAGAGCCGAAGGTCAATTTGAAGTTCTTCAGCGGATAGCGGGCGTTGCGGATGGTCAGCCCTTCCAGCGCCGTGAACCCGAGCACGGAAAACAGCGCACCTTTCGGCAGGTCCAGCTCCATGCCGCCATCGTCGCAAAGCGGAAAGGCCTCCTCTTCGCCGGAGGTCAGCATCACCTCGAAATTGTCTTCCGCGAGGCTGAGCGCCGAAAGATAATGTTGCAGCACATGGTCCGACCGCTCGCCGCCCAGAGCACCCACCAGGATCAGACGTTCCGCCCCGCGTGAAATGGCTTCCGCAATGGCAATCTCGCCATCGGTTGCCGCCTTGGAGACGGGGTAGGCGCGGCGCTCCACCTTGGGATAGGCCGCCTTCAGCGCATCGTCGCTGGAATCGAAATCACCCACCCATAGTTCCGGTGTCAGACCGAGCGGCTGCGCATGGCGAATGCCGCTATCGGCGGCAATCACGCGGCTGCCGCTGGTGACGGCACGAAGTCTATCGGTGACGGTAATGTTTCCGCCAAGCAGAATGGAAAAGGTCGGTGTGCTCATGCGCCAGCCCATAGCCTATTCGGGCAGGTGAAGCAAAGCGCTTCCGCGCGCGGTTCACTTGGTTTTGTCGGTGTTTCCAGCGATGATCTCTGGCTAGTGATGCATACGCAATAATGCTAGGCCGTAGCTCTTCAGAGTTCTCGTGGTGCGGATAAAGTTTTGGAGAATGTTTTATGGGGTATTGTCAAGCTCGACTCGACGCGTCACACATTATGTATCCCGTGAGGGATTGGGTTCGCCGAGAGGAAGAGATGGGTTGGATGCCTTTTCTCTTCTTCTCGACTGTCCGCATTGGCTACGCTAACCTAAACAGTTTGGACCTGTTTAGTCATCGGTTGTGGAGGCCGACGAGTCAGCAAATCGCGTCTGATCTCAGAAAAGCAAAAGCACAGAATTGACGCAAGCTCTCTATCGGCGTATGCGAGACTTATCCCGTGGTGATTTGGCCGGTCGGCTTGCAGCCACGTTAAACAAGTGGCTAAAAAGACCGGGTATGAAACCGGTCCGTTGTGACCGGTTTTTTTGTTTGTCGAGTTCGAACCATGCCGATCAAGATTCCAGATACCTTGCCTGCTTTTGAAGCCCTGGTCAGCGAGGGCGTGCGGGTCATGACCGAGACGGTCGCCGTGCGTCAGGATATCCGTCCGCTGCAAATCGGGTTGCTGAACCTGATGCCGAACAAGATCAAGACCGAAGTGCAGATGGCGCGTCTCGTTGGCGCATCGCCGCTGCAGGTGGAGCTTTCGCTGGTGCGTGTCGGCGGGCACAAGGCCAAGAACACATCGGAAGAACATCTTCTGTCCTTCTACAATACCTGGGAAGAAGTGAAGCACCGCAAGTTCGATGGCTTCATCATCACGGGCGCGCCGGTGGAACTGCTTGCCTTCGAGGAAGTCACCTATTGGGACGAGATGCAGCAGATCTTCGACTGGACGGCTACCAATGTGCATTCAACGCTGAATGTGTGCTGGGGGGCCATGGCTGCCATCTATCACTTCCACAAGGTGCCGAAGCATGAGTTGAAGGAGAAGGCGTTTGGGGTCTATCGCCATCGCAATCTCTGCCCGTCTTCCATTTATCTCAACGGCTTTTCGGATGATTTCCAGGTTCCGGTGTCGCGCTGGACCGAGGTTCGCCGCGCCGATATCGAAAAGGTGCCTGGCCTCGAAATCCTGATGGAATCGGATGAGATGGGCGTGTGCCTGGTGCATGAGAAAAAGTGCAACCGCCTCTATATGTTCAATCACGTGGAGTATGATTCCACCTCGCTGGCGGATGAATATTTCCGCGATGTGAATGCAGGCGTGCCGATCAAGATGCCGCACAACTACTTCCCGCATAATGATGTGGCGCTGACGCCGCAGAACCGCTGGCGCAGCCATGCGCATCTGTTCTTCGGCAACTGGATCAACGAGATCTACCAGACCACGCATTACGATCTGGACAAGATCGGCACTGTTTGAGCCGCTTTTGCGCATTGCAGTGCATTCGAAAATGGCGCAGTTTGCCGCCCGGTTTCATAGGCATGACAGGATACAGGCATGACGACGCAAGGTGAGATTTTCGGCACCACTCCGAAGGGCGAAACAGTCTATCGAGTCAGCATTTCCGGTGGCGGGCTGACTGCGCATGTCATCACCTGGGGCGCCGTTATTCAGGATCTGCGTCTTGAAGGCCACGAAGAGCCGCTGGTTCTGGGCTTCCAGAACTTTGAGGATTATCCGAAATATTCCTCCTATTTCGGCGCAACTCCGGGCCGTGTTGCCAACCGTATCGGCAAGGGTCAGTTCACGCTGGATGGCAAGAACTATCAGGTGGACCTGAACCAGGACGGCAATACGCATCTGCATGGCGGAAGCGATGGCCTTGGCAAAACGAACTGGACGATCATCGCCCATTCGAACAACAAGGTGATCCTTCAGGTCACCGATACGGATGGTCGCGGCGGCTATCCCGGCAATTGCACGGTGACGGCCACCTATGAGCTGAAGGATGACGGCGTTTTGAACGTTGTTTATGAGAGCGTGACAGACCAGCCGACGCTCGCCAATATCTGCCAGCACACCTATTTCAACCTGGATGGCCGCGACGATATTCTGGGCCACGACATCATGATCGCGGCCGATCATTATCTGGAACTGGACGAGCATCAGGTGCCGACGGGCAAGCAGATTGCCGTTGAAGGCACGCCGATGGATCTGCGCCAGCTTGGCCCCATCCGTCGCGATGATGGCAAGGGCCATCAGGTGGAATTCGATCACAATTACTGCCTGTCGAACGAGCGCACCGAAAAGCGTTCCGTTGCCCTTGTGCGCAGCGTCAACTCCGGCGTGTCGCTGGAGGTTCGCACCACTGAGCCCGGCGTCCAGCTCTATGCGGGCTTCAAGTTGAAGCCGACGGTGCCGGGCCTTTCCGGCAAGCTCTATGGGCCTTATGCGGGTCTTTGCCTGGAAACGCAGATCTGGCCGGATGCCATCAATCATCCGGGCTTCCCGAATGCGGTGCTGCGTCCGGGTGAGGTTCTTCGGCAGGAAACGGATTACGTGTTCAGCAAAAGCTGAGCACGGAGGCTGGCGATGGCTGGTTTCAATCCGCTGATCGAAAGCATCTCGCCTCCGCCCGTGCCATCCGTTCAGGCATGGGCGCGCAGCTATGATGGTGCCAAGGGGCCGCTCATCGATCTTTCCCAGGCGGTTCCCGGTTATCCAGCGCATCCGCACATGCTGGAACTATTGGGAAAGGCTGCTTCCTCGCGCGCATCCACCGGCTATGGCCCGATTGAAGGGGAGGCGGTCTTGCGAGCCGCCTATGCCGTACATTCGGCGGGCGTCTACCATGCGGCCCTGACGGCGGAAAATGTCCACATCACCTCGGGCTGCAATCAGGCTTTCATCTGTGCGGTCATGGCGGTGGCCGGTGCCGGCGATGCGGTCCTGATGACCAATCCCTATTACTTTAACCACCAGACCACTCTTGCCATGCTTGGCATTGGCACAAAGCTTGTGGCCTGTTCGGCAGAACGCGGTTTCCTGCCAAGGGTTCCGGATATCGCAGACGCCATCACTCCTGAGGTCAAGGCATTGGCCCTCGTTTCGCCCAACAACCCTACAGGTGCGGTCTATCCACCTGCGTTGTTGGACGAGATTGCAGACCTCTGCCAGAGCCGCGGCATCTGGCTTATCCTGGATGAGACCTATCGCGACTTTCTACCCGATGCTGAAGCGCAGCCGCATTCACTGTTTTCCCGGCCTGACTGGCAGGATCACATCGTCTCGCTCTACAGCTTCTCCAAGAGCTTTTGCATTCCGGGGCATCGGCTGGGTGCCATCACGGCAGGTCCTCAATTTGTGCGCCAGGTCGCCAAGATCATGGATAACCTGCAAATCTGCGCACCACGGGCAGCGCAGACTGCTGTGGCAGAGGCCATTCCACGTCTCAAATCCTGGCGCGAGGAAAACAGGCAGGAAATCATGCGGCGGGCGGATGCGCTGCGGGCCGTCGTGGCTGGGCTTGCGGGCTGGCAGCTGGATGCGATAGGTGCCTATTTCGCCTTCATTCGCCATCCCCATGAGGGGAAATCCTCCGCAGAGGTGGCACAGGCACTGGCGAAAAATGCGGGTGTTTCGTGCATTCCGGGCAGCTATTTCGGCGAGGGGCAGGAGGCCTATCTGCGTTTCGCCTTCGCCAATGCAGATGTCGAAGGCATCCGTGCGCTGGGTGCGCGTCTTTCATCCTTCTCCTTGTGATCACGTGAAGATCGAGGCGGCAAAGAACAGGATCGCCTTGAAGATGGCGTAGATCACGCCTGCCACCAGGAAGAGGGAGACGATGCCTAAGCCTATGCCGAGCATGACCCACAGCCCATCCTTTTCCAGAATGCCGAAGGCCATGATGCAGAGGGCCACTGCCGGCAGCATGTTGCCGAGCGGGATGGGCAGGGCCAGAATAATCGACAGGATCAGGCAGAAAATGCCGATCGCCTTTTCCATGCCGGGCGAGGCGAGGGCGGAAAGCCGGGGCTTCAGCATTCTTTCCGCCTTGGCAATCCATGGTTCGATCTTGCCAACCATTCCGGCAAAGTCAGAGCGCAGCATTGAGCGTTTCGCAATGAGTTGCGGCAGCCACGGCTTTTTGCCAAGCGCCATCTGAAGGCTGAGGAAGACCAGTGGAATGCCCAGAATGGCAGAGGTTCCCGGCGGCGTGGGAATGGTATTCGGCATGGCAAAGATGAAGAGCAGCGCACCGAAGGCGCGGTCCTTCATGGCAAGCAGAAGATCGCTCACGGCAATGCGTTCTTGCGTCACATCGTCCGCCAGCGCTCTCAAGATGTGAGAAAAGCTCTGCGGCCGTTCCTCTTCCGGTGCCTTGCGATCGTCTGGTTCCGAGAAGGAGGGTAACGGTTCTGGAAGGGCCATGAAACTCTCAGGTAGCCGGGAAGGCTTGTTGATCACGTGCGGATTCTGCCACGCAAAGGTGGCCATTTCGTTGCGATTTTATGAGGTCTTGATGAAGAAAAGGCGCTCGAAGCGTGTTCGAGCGCCCTTTCGCGGTTGATGATCATCAAGGATCAGAACTGCATGTCTTCTTCAAAGCCTGCATCGTCTTCGGCGGGCTGTTCTTCTGCCGGCGTTTCTGCGGCCTGCGCCTCATCGCCACCTAGCATGCCAGCTATGGCATTGCCCAGCAGCACGCCACCGGCCACGCCCATGGCCGTCTGCGCGGCACCTGCCAGAAAGCCGCCGCCACGGGCGGGCTGGGGCTGGCCAAAGCCCTGTGCCGTCTGCTGCCCACCCCACGGATTGCGTGGGCCGGACTGCGGGCCGTTGGGCATCATGCCCTGGGGGGCTTGCGTCTGCGGCACGGGCCGGGCCGGCTGCGATGCGCTGCCGAACAGGCTGGAGAAGAAGCCGCCGCCAGATGCCGGGCGGGAGGAGAGCTGGTATTCCAGTTCCTCGATCCGCCGCTGCGCGTCGTTCAGCGCCTGCTCCTGCACAACGATCGTCTGCGCCATGTAATAGGGTGCTCCCGGCTGGCTGGCGATGCGATCACGAATGAAGGCATCCGCTTCCATATCGCGCGGTCCCGACTGGCTCTCCACATGGGAGAGCTTGCCGAAAAGCCCCTCGATCGCCTGGCGGTCGTTGTAGTCCATCGATGATTTCCTCCTTGGGGTTCGGTTGGACTGATTACTCTTCGCGCTGGCCGGTCAGGCTCAGCAGAAGCTGGAAGATGTTGACGAAGTTGAGGTACAGCGACAGCGCACCGAAGACGGCGAGCTTCTGCTGGCTCTCCTGGTCGAAGTTCTCGGCATACTGTTCCTTGATGTTCTGGGTGTCCCAGGCGGTCAGGCCGACAAAGACGATGATGCCGATGACCGATACGGCGAACTGCAGGGCGCTGGAGCCGAGGAAGATGTTGACGATCGAGGCGATCATCACGCCGATCAGGCCCATGATCAGGAAGGAGCCGAATTTGGCGAGGTCACGCTTCGTCACGTAGCCGTAGAGGCTGGTTGCGCCGAACATGGTGGCGGCAATGAAGAAGGTGCGCGCAATGCTGGCACCCGTGAAGACGAGGAACACGGAAGCAAGCGAAAGACCCATCACGGCGCAGAAGGCCCAGAAGGTCATTTGCGCGGTGGAGGCGGACATCGTCTGGATCTTGAACGAGAAGAAGAAGACGAAGGCCAGCGGTGCCAGCATCACCACCCACTTCAGCGGGCTGGAGAAGATCGGCACGTAAAGGGCGGGCGTCGTGCCAACGATGAAGGCAACGATGCCGGTAATGACAAGGCCAAGGCCCATATAGTTGTAAACGCGCAGCATGTGCTGGCGCAGTCCCTCATCGAATGCGGCCTGGGACTGGACTGCCGAGTTGTATCCGAAACGCGGATTCATGGCGTACTCCTGTTGGGGTTAATGCGGTGTTTCAGTAAAGGGAACGGGCAAGGCGCTCTGCCTCTTGCCGAAGGCGCGGGGCATCTTGCCGCTCCGAAACGAGTGCGTAGGCAACTTCGCCGATCTGCCAGTAGGAGGCTTCCACACCGTCCTCGCGGGCCTGTGCCACCTGCTGTACGGCAAAAAAGCCGGGCCGCACGGCGAAGAGCGAAAGCTTCGTCTGGCTTTCATCCATCAGCGACATTTCCACGCTTGGCCCGAAGGCCGAGGGGAAGATCTGCACATCGCTGACCTTCCATTCCTTTGGAATCTGCGGAACGACAATCGCCGTTGCCGAGCGGATTTCCGCCGGGTCGAATGTGGAGGAGCCCTGCGAGGTCATGCTTTCGCGCAGTGCAGCGGTGCTGTGCGCGCGAATGGCCTCTTCCACAAAGGCAGGTGCTGGCGTGGAGGCTTCCACGGGCGAGACCGTCAGCGGGCCGAAATGGTTGCTCAGCATCCAGCCTGCCGCAACCAGCGCCACGGTGGCGGCCAGCCGTTGCAGGGGACGCAGATAAACGCCGCGTGAAAGAGCGGCCTGAAGGCGGCGTGCCGCCTCGCGCGTATCGGCGCGGCCCTGATGGTGGCTATCGGAAAGCGCCAGGCGCAGCTCGCCCTTGATGGCCAGATCCGCCATCACGCGGGCCGCGATTTCCGGGTTTTCCGAAAGATAGGCTTCCACTTCTATGCGGCGGCTGGCATCCAGCTGATCATCCACATAGGCCTCGATGTCGGAGGTCTGGATTGGGTCAACGGGTGTCATCGCGCCCTCCTTCGATTACTTTCAGATGATTGGTGTCCAGCGGCTTCCGGCCGTTTTCCTCGAACTCCCGCAGCCGCTGGCGTGCACGCGAAATGCGCGACATCAGCGTGCCGACGGGAATGGAAAGCGCCTGTGCCGCCTCCGAGTAGGAAAGTCCTTCAATGGCCACCAGATGCAGCGCATCGCGCTGTTCTTCCGGCAGTGCGAAGAAGGCTTCCCGAAGCTGTTTCAGGCGGATCGATTGATCCGGGTCCGGGTGATGCGCCGTTTCGGCCACATCCGCTGCCGCATTGTGGCGGTTATCGCTGGATTTCTGACGGCGCAGCCGGTCAATATGCGTGTTGTGAACGATGGAGAGCAGCCAGTTGCGCAGGTTGCCGCCGGTGCGGAACGTGCTTTTGCGCTCATAGGCTTTCACCAGCGCATCGTGAACCAGATCTTCCGCATCATCCGCATTGCGAACGAGCGAGCGGGCGTAACGCCGCAGCGTTGCCAGCTGGTTCAGAACATCGAACGGGTTTCTCTTGTCGCTCATGCCTCAATATACGCAGCGGCGATGAAACTTATTCCTTAATCCTCTGCGATTTTTTTCAAACGCCCACATAGCGGGCACGGGGGCGGATCAGCCTGTCATCCTTCATCTGTTCCAGTGCATGCGCAATCCAGCCTGCCATGCGGGCAATGGCAAAAATGGCAAGGGCTGAGCCACGCGGCAGATCGAGGCTTCGCCGCAGGCTGACGAGCGCCACATCGCAGGTGGGCATCTGGCCAGCCGTCTCCAGCATCACCCGCAAAAGCTCATCCCGATGCTGGTCCGGCGGCAGGTAGGGCAGGAGTCCACAGGCTCTCGGATCGCCCTCCGGGTAAAGAGGATGGTGGAAACCAGGAATGGTTTCGCCCCGGCGCAGGCGCTCTTCCACCACGCGTTCGGCATTGCCATCGCGCTCCACCTCATCGAACAGCCGTTCCACCAGGCTCGTCATACCACCGTGCATTGGGCCACTCAGAGCTGATAAGCCCGCATTCAGGCAAGCCCCCAGCGATGCCCCGGTCGATGCCACGACCCGCACGGCAAAGGCCGATGCGTTCAGCTCATGGTCTGCCTGAAGCACCAGCGCCCGGCGGATGAGATCGGTGCCGTTTTCATCCAGGCCCCAATGTCTGGCGAGAGAGAGGTGAACCGGATGGTCTTCCGGCTGCCGCGAAAGACAGGCGGCAGCAAGGCAGCGCAGCAGCGCCGCAGCGCTTGGCCAAAGGCGCCGGGGATCGCGCTTCCAGGCCGTCATGCGTCCCGCCTCCACCAGTGGCAGAAGTGCCTGACAGCGCTCGGTCAAAGGCAGGTCTTGCGTAGACTGAAGCAGCGGCAGGGGCCAGTGTGACGTCGCCGCCTTCTCGTCGCGAAAGGGATCGGTCTCGCCGCAATCCCACAACAGGCGGGCTACGTCTTCCAGTGTCTGCGTCTCGGCAAGATTGAGAACATCGAGGCCCCTGTAGCAAAGTTTGCCCTCTGAAATGTCCGTGATGGCGGAGTCCAGAACCGGCAGGCCCCAATCCAGTGTGGTGGCGGCGACTTCCTTTGGGCGGCGGCCCACCTTCTTTCGCCTTTTCAGCTGTTCAATGTCGTGGGCACTGTAGAGCTTGCGGCGGGGATCGTCCGTCGCGCCGCTGGTGTGGATCATGCCACGGCTCACATAGGCGTAAAGCGTTGCACGGCTGATGCCGAGTTCTGCGGCGGCACGGTCTGCGGTGATGAATTTGTCCGGCGGGGCCATGAGATCCGACATTGATTATATTTATCAAGATTGACGATATATCTATGCTCCAACATCCTCCTGTCAACGCGTTTCATGTTGAAGGAGAAGTGCCATGTCCGTGAAGCCAAACCTGATCAGCCAGCCTGCAAGCCTCGGCCTTGACGATGTTGTGGCCGCAGAAACCATGCTGAGCCATGTGGATGGCCAGGCAGGCGAGCTCATTATTCGCGGGCATCATCTGGGGGAGCTGTCCGATTGGCCTTTCGAACAGGTGCTGGAACTGCTCTGGGCAGGCCAGACGCCGGATGTTCTGACAGCGCAGGACATCGGATCCGCCCTCGGAGAAGCCAGGGTGAAGGCCTTCCGGATCATGCAGCCTTTCCTGCCGGGTTTGCGGGGGCTTGCGCCGGTGGAAGCGCTGCGGCTTCTGCTCTCGGCCCTGCCGGATTCAGCGCGGGAGCCGCACCATATTCTGGCCGTGGCTGCCGTTCCCGTCTTCACGGCGGCCATTGCCCGTCAGGCGGCAGGTCTTATCCCCGTTGCGCCCAATGCCACACTTGGCCACGCGGCGGATTTTCTCTCCATGCTGCGCAATGAGGAGCCGCAGGCGGATAAGGTAAAGGCACTCGATACCTATCTCGTCACGGTCTCCGACCACGGCCTCAACGCCTCTACCTTTGCTGCGCGTGTCATCGCGTCCACAAAGGCTGGCCTGTTCTCTTCCGTGATCGGCGGGCTCTGCGCGCTGAAAGGCCCGCTGCATGGCGGCGCACCGGGGCCGGTTCTCGATATGCTGGATGAGATCGCAACGCCCGCTCGCATCGAGCCATGGCTGGAAGATGCCCTTGCCCGTGGCGAGCGCCTGATGGGCTTTGGCCACCGCATCTACCGCGTGCGTGACCCGCGCGCCGATGTGCTGAAAGGTGCCGTCTCCACCCTCAACGACGGCTCAGGCCGCATCGCCTTCGCAAGTAAGGTCGAGACCGCCGCCCTTGCCCTTCTTCAGCAAAAGAAGCCTCTGCGCCCGCTCCAGACCAATGTGGAATTCTACACCGCCCTGCTTCTCGAAGCCGTCGGCTTCCCCCGCGACAGCTTCACCAATGTCTTTGCCGCTGGCCGCATGGCCGGCTGGACCGCCCACGTGCTGGAGCAGGAACAAACCGGCCGCCTCATCCGCCCGCAATCGCGCTATGTGGGGTCGCCTTGTGCAAATCTCTCGGGGAGCCTTTAGGCTCCCGCATCCGCCACGGAATTGATCTGCGTCAAGATGGCCGATGTTGCGGGTGCGGCTTTCAAGCTACTGCTCACACGACCTTAAACAGTGCCGAGTGAAAGATATGCAATCTTCCGACATATGGGATTGGTTTCCCATCGTCTTTTTTCCGCTGAAAATTCTCGTGCTCGGTGTCGGCATGTTCTACGCCATCAAATGGCACCATGATCAGGCGAAGAAAGGGTGAGGGACCTCACCCATTCGCTTCCCAATCCAGCCCAATGTCAAGTGTTGGAGCGCTGTGGGTGATCCAGCCCACGGAGAGCAGATCCACGCCGCTTTCGGCAATGGCGCGGGCGGTTTGCGGCGTAATCCCGCCGGAGGCTTCGGTGAGCGCACGTCCATTCACGATGCTGACGGCTTCGCGCAGCTGGTCCGGTACCATATTGTCGAGAAGCACGGCATCCACGCCCTCATCCATCGCCTCGCGCAACTGGTCGAGCGTGTCCACTTCCACCTCGATCTTCACCATATGGCCTGCCGATGCCTTGGCGCGGCGGATGGCGGTTTGAATGCCGCCTGCAATCGCGATGTGATTGTCCTTGATGAGGATTGCATCATAGAGCGCGAAGCGGTGATTGATGCCGCCGCCCGCCCGCAGGGCATATTTCTCCAGGGCGCGTAGCCCCGGCGTCGTCTTGCGGGTGCAGGCAAGTTTCGCTTGCGTGCCGGAAATCTCATCGACGATGGAACGGGTCACGCTCGCAATGCCAGAGAGATGGCCCATGAAGTTCAGCGCCGTTCGCTCTGCCGTCAAAAGCGCGTGCGAGGGGCCTTCCACAGTGGCGATGATCGTGCCCGGTTCCAGCCGTTCGCCGTCCTGAATATGGCGCGTCATGCGAATGGAAGGGTCGATCAGCTCGAAGGCAAGGGCTGCCACATCCTGTCCCGCAAGGCATCCCGGCTGGCGGGCGCGGAATACAAGCGTCGAGCGATGTGAGAGCGGCACGACGGCGGCGGAGGTAATATCGCCCGCAGCGCCCAGATCCTCGTTCAGTGCAAGCCGGACTGCCGGTTCAATAATCGGTCGGGGCAGAGGGATCAGCGACATATCGAAGGGGCCTCGTCATCATGCGCTGCGGGCAAGCCGGGTTTCACCCAGTTCATCCGCGAATTGAAGAATTTGCTGCATTGTCATGCGGCGGCGTGTGCCTGTCTCGGCCTTGGCCGGAAAATCGGTTCTGGCATGGGCGCCGCGCGATTCCTGTCGCAGCAGCGCGAAACTCGCCATCGCCAGAGCAACCAGAGCCGGGTCCGCGGCGGGCGAATTTTCGTCCGCCAGCGGGCGCACGGCGGCAATAAGGCTCTTCATTGACTCGGCATCGCGCAGAACGCCAAGCGAGCGCGACACGAGCGGCCGGATGCTCGCGGCAGAGGGGCGGGGGCTCGGTCTGGAGCTTCCGAGTGTGGCGCTGCCGGCGAAAGCCAGCCCGCCAATGTCTTCCGCCGCAAGTCGTCCCATCACGCTTGCTTCCAGCAGCGAATTGCTGGCCAGACGATTTGCCCCGTGCAGGCCGGTTGCCGCCACTTCGCCCACGGCCCATAGCCCTTCGACGCTGGTGCGACCACAAAGGTCCGTCGCAACCCCGCCCATATGGTAGTGAACTGCCGGGCGAACCGGGATCGGCTGGCTTTCCGGCTCTATGCCCGCTTCGCGGCACAGTGCGGCAATGCTGGGGAAGCGCGTGCTGAAATGCTGGCCCAGTGCCGGGCGCGCATCGAGAAACACTTTTCGCCCTTGCGCAATTTCGGCGCTGATGGCGCGGGCAACGATATCGCGTGGCGCCAGCTCCTGGCCGGAAACGTCCGCCATGAAGCGATCGCCGAGATCATTGGTGAGATGCGCGCCTTCGCCCCGCACCGCTTCGCTGATGAGCGCCAGCGGCGTGCGATCCGATGCAAGCGCGGTGGGGTGGAACTGCACGAATTCCATGTCTGCGAGAACGGCTCCCGCCCGCGCGGCAAGCGCAATGCCGTGGCCGAAATTGCCCTGCGGATTGGTGGTCGCATCGAACAGGCCGCCCAATCCTCCGGTTGCCAGCAGCACGGCGCGGGCCGCTATCGCATAGGCTTCGCCCGCACGCTCCAGCGCGACACCGGCCACACGGCCATCCCGCAGAACAAGGCGGCGGGCTTGCGTGTCCGAGAGAACGGAAATCGAAGGCGTGGCTGCCACCCGCTCGGTCAGGGCGCGGATGATCGTGGCACCCGAGGCATCGCCCTTGCCATGAACGATCCGGCGGCGGCAATGGGCGGCTTCCAGGCCCAGTTCCAGTGCGCCGTCTGCCTTTCGGTCGAACTGCACACCCTGCGCTTCCAGCCAGCCGATAGCGGCGGGTGCCTGATCCAGAATGGCGCGGGCGGCTTTCTCATCCACCAGCCCGTCGCCTGCCGCCAGCGTGTCGGCCAGGTGCAGTTCAGGGCTATCGTCTTCGCCCAGCGCTGCGGCAATGCCGCCTTGCGCCCAGGCGCTGGAGGTCTCTTCTCCCAGAGCAGCGCGCGTGACGAGAACCACAGGCATGGGTGCCAGCGAGAGCGCTGCCGTCAGCCCCGCAAGCCCGCTGCCGATAATCACGACAGGAGCACTGTGTGGGAAGGAGGCGTTCATTTCACGGCCAACATGCGCTCGACGGCAAGGCGTGCCTTGTCTGCCACGGCCGGATCGACCGTCACTTCGTGATACCCCTCTTCCAGCGCCTTGCGGATGTTGGAAAGCGTAATGCGCTTCATATGCGGGCAGAGATTGCAGGGCCGCACGAAATCCACATCGGGGTGGTTGGCCGCCACATTGTCGCTCATGCTGCATTCCGTCAGAAGAACCACGCGCGGCGGCTTTCTGGTGGCGACGAAATCGGACATGACAGCCGTGGAACCGGAGAAGTCTGCCTCCAGAACCACTTCGGGCGGGCATTCCGGGTGCGCCAGCACGATGACGCCCGGATGGGCCTCGCGCAGATCGCGAATGTCCTGCGGGGTGAAAAGCTGGTGAACCTCGCAATGGCCTTTCCAGGCGATCAGCTCCACATGGGTTTCACGTGCCACGTTCTGCGCCAAATATTCATCCGGGATCATCAGCACCTTTGGCACGCCAAGCGATTCCACCACTTCCTTCGCATTGCCGGAGGTGCAGCAGATATCGGATGCCGCTTTCACCGCAGCAGATGTGTTGACGTAGGTGACGACAGGCACGCCGGGATGGGCGGCCCGCAGCAGCGCAATGTCTTCCGGCGTGATGGATTCGGCCAGCGAGCAGCCCGCTTCCATGTCCGGTATCAGAACCGTTTTCGATGGGTTGAGCAGTTTTGCCGTTTCGGCCATGAAGTGCACGCCGGCCAGTACGATGATGTCTGCATCCACATCCATCGCTTTTCGCGCCAGTGCCAGACTGTCGCCGACGATATCCGCCACACCGTGGAAGATCTCCGGTGTCTGGTAGTTATGCGCCAGAATCACCGCATTCTTCTTCCGCTTCAGTTCCAGAATGGCCGCCACGTCTGCCTCGTGCGCCATCCACTCCGCCTTCGGCATAATGCGGCTGACACGATCATAAAGCGTTGAAGCGGAAACGACGGAATTCATGCGAGCCTCCTTTTATACTCGATTTGAGTATATCCGAGACGCAGGCATATTCTCATTCAGAGTTTATGTCAATTGCGGGAGAGCGGGAGCTTTGATCCGGAGAAGGCGCGTTCTTCCAGAACCGCGTGGCGATAGCGGAAAAGCTTGGCTGGGCGGCCGCCGGTTTCGCCCGTCACCTCGCCGGTTTCCTCGATCAGCTGGTGCGAATCGATCAGCCTGCGGAAGTTCGGCTTGTGCAGCGTCAGCCCCGCCAGCGCTTCAACGGTGCGCTGTAATTGCAAAAGCGTGAAGCTTTCCGGCATCAGTTCAAAGACGACAGGCCTGTATTTGATTTTGGCCCGCAATCTGGCAATGGCCGTGGCAAGGATGCGGCGATGGTCGGCAAACATGGCGCGTCCGGTTGCGGGAATGGGCGTTTCTCCCGCTTCCTCCACCAGTCCCGCTTCGAACATCAGCTCGTAGCGGTGCAGAATCAGGTCTTCGTTCCACTGGGCGTCGTTCTGGCCAAAGGTGAAATCGATCCGGCGCTGTCGGTGTTCTCGCCGCTGTGCATCCCGCTTTGCCCAATCGTGCAGGCGCTCAAGAATGGTCCCCAGCACCTCTGGCTCTCCCTTGCGGTGATCTTCCCAGGGAAAATATTCATACCAGCCGTGCCAGCCCGGCTTGCCAGCTCCTGGCGCTGCCTGTTCGCGCACAAGGCCCAGATAGCTGATGGAAATGGTGCGCGATTGCGCCTCATCGGGTGTGCGGTCGCGGTCTGCAAACGTATAGAGCTGCTCCAGATACCCGACAGGGTGGCCCGTCTGATCATTGACCCATTCACGAAGACCGGATTGAAGGCTGCGATGCTCCAATTCAAACGGGCCGGATGGAAGCGCATTACCGGAGCGAATGGTCATCACGCGCGGTTCATCGCCCGTCACGGCGGCAAGAACCGCGATCAGTTCAGCATGGGCCAATCCACCAGACAAAGAGCACTCCCCGGTCAGCAGCGATCGCGTTTCACATGTCGTGGGCGATACTGCGCACCATTCAGCGCAAATCGACTATCAGGTCAAATGCTTGGGAGAAGAATAGGCTGGAAAATTCAGATCAAACTCTCACTTAGGAGAGAATGGAGCGGGCGAAGGGATTCGAACCCTCGACCCCAACCTTGGCAAGGTTGTGCTCTACCCCTGAGCTACACCCGCTCATCATTCCATCAGCCCGGGGTAGTTCGCTGGGCCGTGGGTCGCTCGCTTGCGGCGACGGGGGCTATATGGCCCAACTGATTTTTGAATGCAACAGGGAAATGACATGAAGGGCAAGATTTTTGAATTTTTTCCATAAATAATTGATGTTAAACGATAATTTTTCGGGATTAGCGATGGCTGCGCCTGTCCGCCCGCTCTTGGGCCCTCTCCACGCCGCTTTCCGGGCAGCTGCGTGACGCTGGCTGTTGAGTCCGGCGCGGAGGGATGGTCTATAGTCTCCACGGCCTTGTCGGGCTTTCTCAAGGCCCGCCCCTTCCTGAACCCGGAATCTCACATGACGTCATCTGCCAAGACCAAGGATCAACTGTTCGCCTATCTGGATGAACTGGGCATCTCCCACACCACCAAATCGCACCCTCCTGTTTTCACGGTGGCGGAATCGGAAAGCCTGCGGGATGAAATTCCCGGCGGACATACGAAAAATCTCTTCGTGAAGGACAAGAAGGATCGCTTCTTTGTCATTACCGTGGAAGAGCGTGCGAGCGTCGATCTCAAGCAGGTGCACAAGATCATCGGCGCATCGAGCCGCGTTTCCTTCGGCAGCCCGGAAAAGATGCTGGAATATCTGGGCGTCGTGCCCGGTTCCGTCACGGTATTCGGTGCGGTGAACGATACCGGCCATCAGGTTACTTTCGTTCTCGATGAAGACCTGATGCGTTACGACATCATCAATGGCCATCCGCTGACGAATGACGCAACCACATCCATCGGCCGGGACGATCTTATTCGCTTCCTGAAGGCAACCGGACATGAGCCGCTTGTCTTGAAAGTCACGGACTGACATACGATCTTTGCGAGTAGCAAACGAACAGGCGTTAAGCCCAGGGAGACATCCATGAGCGGTCCGAACAATCCGTATGGCAACGGCTATGGAAGCCAGATGAGCGGCACGATGAGTTTTGCATCCGCGTCTGCCTCTGCGGGCTCCGCTACTGCCTCCGCATCGGCAGGCGGCCTGATCAAGGATACGACCACTGCAGCCTTCACCAAGGATGTGCTGGAGGAATCGCGCCGCCAGCCGGTTCTCGTCGATTTCTGGGCACCCTGGTGCGGCCCCTGCAAGCAGCTGGCTCCGGTGCTGGAAAAGGTCATCAATGAAGGCAAGGGCCGCGTAAAGCTGGTCAAGCTGAACATTGACGATCATCCGTCCATTCCCGGCCAGCTGGGTATTCAGTCTATTCCGGCGGTCATTGCCTTCGTCAATGGTCGTCCCGTGGATGGTTTCATGGGTGCCGTGCCGGAAAGCCAGATCCGCCAGTTCATCGACAAGATTGCCGGTCCTGCCGGGGCCGATGAGGCGGCGGAAATCGAATCGGTTCTCGAAGAGGCCAAGGGCCTTCTGGCTGCGGGCGATGTGGATGGTGCGGCCCAGCTTTATGCCGCCGTGCTGCAGGCTGATCCTGAAAACGCCAAGGCGGCGGCTGGCATGATCGAATGCCTCGTAACCCTCGGCCATGCCGAGCGTGCGCAGCAGATGCTGGATTCGCTGCCGGAAGAGATTGCTGGACAGCCGGAGATCCAGGCCGTCTCGCTGAAGCTCCAGCAAATGGCAGAGGCGCGCAAGCTGGGTGATCCGGCGGCCTTCGAGCATGAATTGTCGCTCAACCCGGATCATCATGAAACCCGCGTGAAGCTGGCGAAGATCCGCAATGTCGAGGGCAAGCGCGACGAAGCGGCGGAACATCTTCTCTACATCATGAAGAAGGACCGCACTTTTGATGATGACGGCGCACGCCGTCAGCTGCTCGAATTTTTCGAGACATGGGGTCCAAAAGATCCGGCGACGATTGCGGCGCGGCGCAAGCTTTCCTCCATCCTCTTCTCGTAAGGTGGAGAGGATAGGGAGTTTGCTCTTGTGAAAGAGCACTGCCGCACCACATATCAGGGATTATATCCTGGGCGATGAAAGTGGGTGACGTCGATGCATGTGGGCAACGCCAGATATGTCAAACGCGAGGATCTGCCGGAAGCCGTTCCCGTTTTTCCGTTGACGGGTGCGCTGCTGCTTCCCGGCGGCCAGTTGCCATTGAATGTCTTTGAACCGCGCTATCTTGCAATGTTCGATGCCGCTCTGGCCGGAGACAGGTTGATTGGCATCGTGCAGCCGGTTCTTGGAGAAGCGGGCGAGGGCATGCGGCCGGCGCTCAGTTCTGTCGGCTGTCTGGGGCGTATCACCTCCTTCGCCGAAACCGGCGATGGCCGCTATATCACCTCTCTCAGTGGTGTATGCCGCTTCCGTGTGATGGAGGAAGTGGGCGAGGGGCATCCCTACCGCACGGTCAAGATCATGCCCTTCATGAGCGATCTCTCCGCTGAAGACGATGAGGCTGCCGTTGATCGTCAGGAATTGTTGCGCGTCTTCAAGGCCTATCTTGAGGCCAACAAGCTTGAGGCCGATTGGGAAAGCGTGGAGCGGGCTGGCAATCGCACGCTGGTGAATTCGCTCTCCATGATGTCTCCCTTTGGCCCGGCAGAAAAGCAGGCGCTTCTGGAAGCGCCCGATCTGAAAACCCGCGCCGAAACGCTGATTGCCATTACCGAGATCCAGCTGGCACGCGATTTCGGCGATTCCGACACCATTCTTCAGTAGGCCGCCGCAATGGATGAAAATCTTGCGAAGGTCGATCCGAAGCTGCTCGATCTTTTGGTTTGCCCCTTGGGCAAGACTCGCCTTGTCTATAGCCGGGAAACCAATGAGCTGATTTCCGAAACGGCACGTCTGGCTTATCCCATCCGCGATGGCATCCCCATCATGCTGGTTTCTGAAGCGCGTCGGATCGAGGATTGAGCCTCCCACACCATGGGAGGCCGAGAGAGAGCCTCAGATGGCCTGTCCCGCCAGCAGGCGCGGATTGTTGGGTGCCTTGGTGCCCGCCGCTTCCTGGATGAAGTAGTTTTTCAGCTTCGGCAGGCGCTCCACGAGCCCCAGACCCAGATCGCGGGCAATGCGGACGGGACCGATATCGTTGGAAAACAGGCGGTTCAGCACATCCGTGGTCACGCCCATGCGGAAGGTGTCGAAGCGCCGCCAGGTCTGGTAGCGTTCCAGAATGTTGAGCGCACCGATATCGAGACCCAGCCGGTCGGCCTCGACAATGGTTTCCGCCAGTGCTGCCACATCCTTGAAGCCGAGGTTCAGTCCCTGGCCGGAAATCGGGTGAATGCCGTGGGCTGCGTCACCGGCGAGCGCAAGGCGGGACGATACGAAGGCGCGGGAGAGCGTGAGGCCCAGCGGGAAGGCTTTCTTGCTGCCCACCACAGTCAGCGCGCCCAGCTTGTGGCCGAAGCGGCGCTGTAGTTCCTCCTCGAAAATCAGATCGTCGGATGCGACCAGCCGGTCGGCATCCGCCGTGCGCTCCGTCCAGACAAGCGAGGAGCGGTTGCCGGTCAGCGGCAGGATGGCGAAGGGGCCGGAAGGCAGGAAGTGCTCTTCGGCACAGCCCTCGTGCGGGCGCTCATGCTCCACGGTGGTCACAATGCCGGACTGGCCGTAATCCCAGCGCACGGTCTTGATACCGGCCATGTCGCGCAGTCTGGAGCGAACGCCATCGCAGGCCACCACAAGGCGGCTTTCCAGCAGTTCGCCATTGGAGAGGGTGAGGGTGGCCGAAGTCGATCCGGCATGGAAGCCGGTTGCCGATGCGCTGTGGCGGATAGAAATGCCCAATCGCTCGCATGCCCCGCGCAGCGCCCGAACCATCGCCACATTCGGCACCATATGCGCAAAGGGCAGGCCCTCTTCCACATCGCCATCGAAGGTCAGGAAAACGGGACGAACCGGATCCGCGGTGCGGGAATCGGTGACGATCATGCGCGTGATGGGCTGTGCTTCGGGAAGGATTTCCTGCCACACGCCCAGCACATCCAGCATGCGGGTGGCGGCTGCAATGATGGCGGAGGCGCGCTCGTCTCTTTGCCAAACCCCTTCCGGCGCGGCCTCGACAACCTCTATGGAAAGATGCGGAGCTGCCTGCTTTGTAGCGACCGCAACCGCAAGGCCTACATATCCGCCGCCGACGATCACCATATCCAGCATCGCTACACTCCTGCTACCCTTGAGAATGATTGCTCTGACATATAGATCAACCTCAGCCCGCTTCCTACCTTTGGAGAGAGTTAAAAATGCCGCAGGCGTCCGAACAGCCCATGGACCAATTGATCGAGACGCTGGATCTGGAGCGTCTGGAGGAAAATCTGTTCCGCGGCGAAAGTCCGCAAATCGGCTGGCAAAGGGTGTTTGGTGGGCAGGTCATCGCGCAGGCCCTGATGGCCGCCCAGCGCACCACGATGGAAGATCGCTTCGTTCACTCCCTGCACGGCTATTTCCTGCTGCCGGGCGATCCCAGGGTGCCGATTGTCTATCAGGTGGAGCGTTTGCGTGATGGCGGAAGCTTCACCACGCGCCGGGTAACGGGCATTCAGCACGGGCGTGCCATTTTCGCCATGTCGGCCTCTTTCCAGGTCGAGGAGCCCGGCTATGACCATCAGGTAGACATGCCTGCCGTCAAGCAGCCGGAACAACTGATGCCAGAGGAAGAATTCCAGAAGATGTTCCTCGCCCATGCGCCGGAGCCAGTCAAGAAATATTGGGGTCGCAAGCGTCCCGTCGAGATCCGACCTGTCAGCCTTGTCCACTATGTCTCGGAAGAGAAGCTGAAGCCGGAACAGCATATCTGGGTACGCACCACTGGCGCTGTGCCGGATGATCGTCATTTTCAGGCAGCCGTGCTTGCCTATCTCTCCGACATGACCTTGCTCGATACGTCGCTTTATCCGCATGGGCGCACCATTTTCGATCCGCGCATCCAGGCGGCCAGCCTCGACCATGCCATGTGGTTTCACCGTCCCTGTCGGCTGGAGGATTGGCTGCTCTACACGCAGGATAGCCCGAGTTCTTCCGGTGCGCGCGGCATGACGCGCGGTGCCCTTTACACACGCTCCGGAGAGCTTGTTGCATCGGTCGCCCAGGAGGGCCTGATTCGCAAACGGGCAACTGAATAATATTTGAGCATTGATGAAAATTTGCCCATAAAATGAGCGCCCAAAAGGCGCTCATTTGCATTTCTCTTGCGCGATTTAATAAATAACGCGTGTTTTCAACCATTTAGTAATGTGGCTGGAATCTGGCACGCCCTTTGAATGTAGAGCGACAGTCGCTGCTAACGCTTCTGCCAGCGGCAAGGAGAGTTCGGCGCTCGCCGATAAACAAAGGACGGGAAACCACATGAAAATCGTGATGGCCATCATCAAGCCATTCAAGCTGGACGAGGTGCGAGAAGCTCTCACGGCTGTCGGCATCCAGGGCCTGACCGTAACCGAGGTCAAGGGTTACGGGCGCCAGAAGGGGCATACCGAAATCTATCGTGGCACGGAATATGCCGTCAGCTTCCTGCCGAAGCTGAAGGTGGAAATCGCCGTGGCTTCCGATCTCGTCGACAAGGCAGTCGAAGCCATCGCATCGAGCGCGAAGACCGGCCAGATCGGTGACGGCAAGATCTTCGTCTATTCGATCGAGCAGGCTGTGCGCATCCGCACCGGCGAAACCAATACAGAAGCGCTGTAAGCACGGCAGTTTCAGGGGAGTTTTTCTAGATGTCGTTCAACAAGTTCCAAACCTCGCTCCTGAGTGCCGGTGCCGCCGCCACGGCGCTTCTGGCACCGGTGATTGCGTTTGCGCAGGATGCCGCGCCTGCTGCTGCGGCCGCCGCAGAAGCCGCGCCGGTTCCGGTGAAGGGTGATACCGCCTTCATGTTCATCTGCACCATTCTCGTGCTGTTCATGATCATTCCGGGCCTCGGCCTGTTCTATGGCGGTCTCGTTCGCGCCAAGAACATGCTGTCGGTTCTGATGCAGGTTACCGTGATTGCCTGTGCTGCCATGATCATCTGGGTGATCTATGGCTATTCCTTCGCCTTCGGTGGCGCAACCAATGCCTTCTTCGGCGGCACGGCCAAGCTCTTCCTCGCCGGTGTCGATCCCACCACCACGGCTGCCACCTTCTCGAAGGGCGTCGTCATTCCGGAATACATCTTCGTGATGTTCCAGATGACCTTTGCGGCCATCACGCCAGCGCTCATCGTCGGCGCCTTTGCAGAACGCATCAAGTTCTCGGCTGCTGTCCTCTTCTGCGTATTGTGGATCACCTTCGTCTATCTGCCTGTCGCCCACATGGTCTGGGATGCCAACGGCCTGATTTTCGGCTGGGGCGCGCTTGATTTTGCTGGCGGCACGGTCGTTCACATCAATGCCGGTGTTGCGGGCCTGATCGGCGCGATCATGGTCGGCAAGCGTATCGGCTACGGCAAGGACATGATGGCTCCGCATTCCATGACGCTGACCTATGTCGGCTCTGCCATGCTGTGGGTTGGCTGGTTCGGCTTCAACGCCGGTTCCAACCTGGAAGCCTCCGGCGGCGCCATGCTGGCAACCGTCAACACCTTCGTTGCCACGGCTGCGGCAACGCTTTCCTGGTGCGTTGTGGAAGCCATCACGCGCGGCAAGTCCTCCATGCTGGGTGCTGCTTCCGGCATGATTGCGGGCCTGGTTGCCATCACTCCGGCTGCTGGCATCGTCGGCCCTATGGGCGCCATTGTCATGGGCGTCATCGTTTCTCCGCTCTGCTACTTCTTCGTATCGGTCGTGAAGAACAAGTTCGGCTATGACGACACGGCAGATGTCTTTGGCGTTCACGGCGTTGGCGGCATGTTCGGTGCCATTGCAACCGGCATCTTCGCTTCCGCATCGCTCGGCGGCGTTGGCTATGTGGGTGAGCAGACCATGGGCGGTCAGGTTTTCGTCCAGATCAAGGCTGTTCTCGTCACGCTCGCCTGGACCGGCATCGGTTCGCTGATCCTCTACAAGATCGTGGACGTCGTCATTGGCCTGCGTGTTCCTGCGGAAGCAGAGCGCGAAGGTCTCGATCTCGCCTCGCACGGCGAAGCGGCCTATCATTCCTGAGTGTCGTCGCGCCGCCTCCATGCGAGGCGGCGCCTGCGCATCCTTCCCCGGAACAGGTCTCATGTGAAACCTGTCCCATTCGGAATGGCTCCGCGCGCCTTGCCCAGCCGCCATCGGCTGGGCTTTTTTGTTTTGCGGTAAACATGAGCCTTCCTGATGTGGTTAAAGCCACGTTAACCAAAAGCGGGTTAGTTTTTCATATTGAGGCGCAATCCGTGCGGGCCGTCCCGCTGCGAACGTGCATCAGCGACCGTAAAACAGGACCATCGGGCAAGACATCATGGGCAGAAGTTCATCGACAGCAATGGCGCATCATTCCACACGCCATGTGCTTGTCGCCTTCATCATGCGGCAGGTGCTGGCCCTGTTGGGATTTGCCATCTTCATCGGGCTTGCTCTTGCGGTTGCGGCGCTCGCCACCTGGAATGTCGCCGATCCGAGCTTCTCCTATGCCACGGATAATGTGCCGACCAATATTCTCGGTTTCCCCGGCTCGGTCTTTGCCGATCTGATGATGCAGTTTCTGGGGCTGGCCAGCATTCTGGCGCTGCTGCCGGTGCTCTCCTGGGCGTTGGCGCTCATCGTCGGGCGCAGCATCCGGCGTCTGCCGGCGCGGCTTGCCGCCTGGGGTGTCGGCACCTTCATGGGTTCTGCCACGCTTGGCTGTTTTCCCGCTCCGCTCACCTGGCCCATTCCGAACGGCATCGGCGGCGTCATTGGCGATATGATCCTGCGCTTTCCGGCGCTGTTCATCGGCACCTATCCCACCGGCGCTTTTGCCATGGTGCTTGGCGTTGTGTTTGCCCTTCCCACTGCGGGCTTCCTTGCTTTTTCTGCCGGGCTCATCGGCAATGAAGACGAGGAAATCGAAGAGGATGAGGACGAAGCACCCTTTGCACCACCACGACGCAAGGCGCTGACCGCCGCCGATCTGGATGAGGATGACGAGGGCTTCAGCTTCGGAAACTTCGTGGCCTTCGGGGCCATGGCGCATTACTGGTACATCACACAGGCGCGCATGCGCCGTCTTTTGCGTCTGCCGCCGAAAAGCTCCAGCCGGTCCGCCGCCTATGAGGCACCGTATGATTTCAATGAAGACGAGTTCGGCAAGCTGAACGAGCCGGTTCGCGCCAAGGTGCGCGCCGGGGATCGGCTTGAGCCGTCGCTGGATAGTTCCATGTCTGGCGTGATGGCGGCGCGGCGGCGCATTGCACCGCCTTCGCTCGCCGTGGATGACGATGAGGAGGATGAGGACGATCTGCCGATGCGTCCGGCTGGCATTCTGTCCGATGATGATGAGCCGGCTTTCTCGGCCCGCAGCCCGCGTGGTTCTGCCCGCGTGGCAGCACCTGCCGCCGGACCGCGTCCGGGTGCGCGCGTGCAGCGGGAGGCGCAGTCTTCCTTCATCGATCCCGAAGGTTTCCAGCTTCCTTCCGTGCATCTTCTGGCAGAGCCGCGCCACGTGGCCCGCGATGCAACACTCTCTGCCGATGCGCTGGAACAGAATGCGCGTATGCTGGAAGGCGTGCTGGAAGATTTCGGCGTGAAGGGCGAGATCATTCACGTGCGTCCGGGTCCGGTCGTCACATTGTATGAGCTGGAGCCGGCACCTGGCATCAAGTCCTCGCGTGTCATCGGCCTTGCGGATGATATTGCCCGTTCCATGAGTGCGATTGCTGCGCGTGTGGCGGTCGTTCCGGGGCGAAATGCCATCGGCATCGAGCTTCCGAACCAGACCCGCGAAACCGTTTATCTGCGCGAACTGATCGGCAGCCAGGATTTCGATAGCAGCAAGGCAAAGCTTGCCATGGCGCTTGGCAAGACCATCGGCGGCGAGCCGGTGATTGCAGACCTTGCCAAGATGCCGCATCTCTTGGTCGCCGGCACCACGGGTTCGGGTAAATCGGTTGCGATCAACACCATGATCCTGTCGCTGCTCTATCGCCTGTCGCCGGAGAAGTGCCGTCTCATTATGATCGATCCGAAGATGCTGGAACTCTCCGTCTATGATGGCATCCCGCACCTGCTTTCTCCGGTCGTCACCGATCCGAAGAAGGCTGTCGTCGCGCTCAAATGGACCGTCCGCGAGATGGAAGAGCGCTACAAGAAGATGTCCAAGATCGGCGTTCGCAACATCGATGGCTTCAACAGCCGCGTGGAACAGGCCATTGCCAAGGGCGAGGTGCTGACCCGCACCGTCCAGACCGGCTTCGACCGCCAGACGGGGGAGGCGATCTATGAGACGGAAGAATTCGATCTGAAGCCCATTCCCTACATCGTCGTCATCATCGACGAAATGGCCGACCTGATGATGGTGGCGGGCAAGGATATTGAAGGTGCTGTGCAGCGCCTGGCGCAGATGGCGCGTGCGGCGGGTATTCACGTCATCATGGCGACCCAGCGTCCATCGGTCGATGTCATCACCGGCACGATCAAGGCCAATTTCCCCACCCGCATTTCCTTCCAGGTCACCTCCAAGATCGACAGCCGCACCATTCTGGGTGAGCAGGGTGCTGAACAGCTGCTGGGCATGGGCGATATGCTCTATATGGCCGGTGGCGGGCGCATTCAGCGCGTTCACGGCCCGTTTGTCTCGGATAATGAGGTGGAAGAGATTGTCTCTTACCTCAAGACGCAAGGGGCCCCGCAATATCTCGATGCCATCACGGCCGATGACGATGAGGATGGCGAAGGCGGCGGACCGGCGGGCACCGCGAACCTGTCCGATTCGGAAGATCCCTACGATCAGGCCGTCGCCATTGTGCTGCGGGATGGCAAGGCATCGACCTCCTATATCCAGCGGCGGCTGGGCATTGGCTATAACCGTGCGGCCTCGCTGATCGAACGCATGGAGCAGGAGGGCATCATCGGCCCCGCCAACCATGCAGGCAAGCGTGAGATTCTGGTGCCGACGGAAGCGGATATCATCGAAAGGTGATGATGAAGCTCCTGTGCGGGAACCGGATCGAGCATCTCGCCGTTGCCGGGTTTGAAAATCACGGCAATGACGAACATGTCATTTGCCTCAAATAATTTACCGGATTGTAGCGTCACAGAGACGCCGCGTTTTTCGGCCAGAACGATACGTGCCAGACCGACGCCTAAGGAGAATAACAATCATGTCGACCCGTGTGTCTAACGCTCTTATTGCCCGCCGTCATATCATGCTGGGTCTGGCTGGTCTTGGCGCTGGCGCTCTCGTCGGCTTTCCAGCGCTGGCGCAAAGCTCTGCGACAGCCCAGAAGATTGCCGATCATTTCTCGTCGGTGAAGACGATGATGGGTGAATTCGTGCAGTTCGGTCCGCGCGGCGAACAGACGGGCGGCAAGTTCTTTATCGAGCGTCCCGGCAAGCTGCGCTTCAACTTTGAAGATCCTTCGCCCATTCGCGTCATTTCCGATGGCGATAATGTGGTCATCGGCAATCTCAAGCTGAAGACGTGGGACATCTATCCCCTGTCCAAGACGCCGCTCAGCCTGCTTCTGGCCAACAGGATCGACCTGTCGAACCAGATGGTGCGCAACGTCAAGGAAGAGTCCGATCTGGTCACCATCGTTCTCGGCAACAAGACCGTGTTCGGCGATTCGACCATCACCATGATGTTCGATCCAAAGACCTTTGACCTGCGCCAGTGGACCATCACCGATGTTCAGGGCAAGGACACTTCCGTCATGATCTACAATGTCCAGACGGGCGTTCGCTTCGACGATAAGGTGTTCACCATTCCTTACAACGAGGTTCATAAGCTCTAAAGTTTGTCAGGGAAAAGTGGTTGCCGGTTTTCCCTTAATGACAAACGAAAACAATAATCTCAAAGGCTGTGTGGTTCAGTATGAACCTGACAGCCTTTGAGAATTCCCGCTGGCGGGCTGCAAATGGCATCGTCTGCGCTTCCGGTGCTCACGTACATTCAAGTACGCTCCGCTCCGGTTCTCGACGCCACCATTTTCGCCACGCCATCGGCAATTCTGTAACCCCGCTGAACGGGCTGCAAATGGCGCAGCCCTCTCACTGGCCCTTGCCCTCCACCATCAAAACGGCCTAAACCTCGGCGCATAAAGGTCCGAGGTTTTTTGCATGAGCTTTTCCGTCACCACCTGGAACATCAATTCGGTTCGCTTGCGCTTGCCGATCGTTGAGCAGTTTATCGTGCGCGAAAAGCCGGACATTCTCTGCCTTCAGGAGATCAAGTGCCGGGCGGAGGAATTCCCGCTCGAGCCCCTGCAAAAAATGGGCTACGAGCACATCATCCTGCATGGCCAGAAGGGCTATCACGGCGTTGCCATTCTCTCCAAAGTGCCGCTGACGGAAGACCATCGCCAGGATTATTGCGGGGTTGGCGATGCGCGCCATATCTCGGCAATTTTCGAGCGCGGATCGCGCCGCATCCGCATCCATAACTTCTACGTGCCCGCCGGTGGCGATGAGCCGGACCGCAGCGTCAATCCGAAATTCGGCCATAAGCTGGATTTCGTGGAAGAGATGAAGGCGTTGAAGGCCTCCACACCGGGCGTCTCCTCCATCCTTGTCGGCGATCTCAACATCGCGCCGCTGGAACATGATGTCTGGTCGCACAAGCAGATGCTGAAGATCGTCAGCCACACACCAGTCGAGACCGAAGGGCTGACGGACGTGATGGAAAAGGGTGGATGGCTGGATCTCATGCGCCAGCATGTTCCCGCTTCCGAGAAGCTTTACACCTGGTGGAGCTACCGCGCGAAGGACTGGGAGGCGGCAGATCGTGGCCGCAGGCTCGACCATATCTGGTCTTCGCCCGATCTCGGTCCCTTCCTTGAGAAGATCGAGGTGCTGAAGGAAGCCCGCGGCTGGAACCGCCCGTCAGACCATGTGCCGGTAACAGCGACCTTCAGGTTTTGAGTGTTCCGCTGCGGCAAGAATCGGGTGTCGCAGTCAATCGCCACTCCCTAATCAAAGGTCTCCGTAACAAAGGAGACTGATATGGGAATTCTGCAAGGCAAGGTCGCACTCATCACCGGCGCTTCCTCGGGCATCGGGCGAGCGGCGGCTATTCTGTTCGCTGCGCAAGGCGCGTGTGTCGTGCTGAATGCGCGTCGCCTTGAGGCGCTGGATGATGTCGGCAAGATCATCACGGCGCAGGGTGGCCGTGTCCGGCTTGTCGCCGGGGATGTTGCCGCCGAGACCACGCAGGAAAAGATGGTGGCTGAAGCGGTCGATGCCTTCGGCGGTCTCGATATTGCCTTCAACAATGCAGGCACGGTCGGCAGCATCAGGCCGCTTGCGGAGATTGACGTGGCGGACTGGCAGCATACGCTGTCAACCAATCTGACCGCTGCCTTCCTCGGCAGCCGCGTCCAGATTCCGGCCATGCTGGCGCGCGGTGGCGGATCCATCGTGTTCACGTCCAGCTTCGTCGGCACAAGCGTTGGTCTGCCCGGTATGGCGGCCTATGCGGCGGCCAAGGCTGGCCTTATGGGATTGGTGAAGGGTATTGCTGCCGATTACGGTGCGCGCAACATCCGCGCCAATGCTTTGCTTCCCGGCGGCACGGATACCGGCATGGCGGGCAATCAGGCGCAGAAGGATTGGGCGGCGGGTCTCCACGCCATGAAGCGCATCGCCGAACCGGAAGAAATAGCGCAAGTGGCATTGTTCCTGGCCGGTCCCGCCTCCAGCTTTGTCACGGGCACTGCCTTGTTCGCAGACGGGGGCAATTCCGCGGTTAAGTGAAGCGCCCGGCCATGGCCGTTGCCGCCCGCGCCAGATCGAGGATGTTCTGGCGAATGCGCGCTTCAAGCAGGCTCGCCACTTGCGGATATTCTTCCAGCAGACGGTGGAAGAGGGTGCGCGGAATGCGCACCACTTCTCCATCTTCGGCGGCAATGGCGGTGAACTTGCGTTCCACCATGGTCACCAGCGCCAGTTCTGAAAGAAGCGTGCCGGGCTCGGCACGGTCCTTCAGTTCGGCAATCCCGTCGCGGCCTTCGGAGTAGAGATCGATGCGCCCGCGCGCGACGACGAAGGCGCATTCGGCGGGTGAGTGCTCGCGAAACAGGGCTTGCCCCTTTTGCACATTGCGCCGCTCCGCACCAAAGGCGATCAGCCGAAGCTGGTCGCCATCAAGGCCCTGGAACAGCGGAACCTGGGAGAGGAGCTGTATGTCGTCGCTGAGCGCCATCGGCGGTTTTGCCTTTACGGTACGATCTTGTAGCCGCCGTTTTCCGTCACCAGAATCTCGGCATTCGAGGGATCACGCTCGATCTTCTGGCGCAGGCGGTAGACATGCGTTTCCAGCGTATGGGTCGTGACGCCGGAGTTATAACCCCAGACTTCCTCCAGAAGAATATCCCTGGTCACAACTTTCTGGCCGGCCCGGTACAGATAGCGGATAATGGCGGCTTCCTTTTCCGTCAGGCGGATCTTCTTGCCGTCATCGGTGGTCAGAAGCTTCTGGCTTGGCTTGAACACGTACGGGCCGACGGTGAAGGTCGCATCCTCGCTCTGCTCGTATTGGCGAAGCTGCGCGCGCATGCGTGCCAGAAGAACGGCGAAGCGGAAGGGCTTCGTCACGTAATCATTGGCACCGGCTTCCAGCCCGAGGATCGTGTCGGAATCGGTATCATGGCCCGTCAGCATGATGATCGGCGCCTTGAAGCCGCCCTTGCGCATCAGCTTCACAGCTTCCCGTCCATCCATATCGGGAAGACCGACATCCATGATCAGAAGATCGACCTGGGTTGCCTTGGCGGTTGCCATGGCCTTGGTCGCCGTGGCTTCCTGCAGGAGGCTGAATTCCTCGTAGAGCGAAAGTTGCTCGACCAGCGTCTCGCGCAGGTCGTTGTCGTCATCCACCAGCAGTACCGTCCGCGCTGCCATCGATATCTTCGCCTTCCTTAAGGTTATGCCGAATGGTTCGGCAGCTTCGCTTCAACTGTCATCGTGCTATGATTTCAAACCAAATCATATCCAAAGCAATTGTGTGTGAGACAAAATGGGTGGGAAAAAGGCCAAGAACAAGGGGCAGCTCATCACGGTACATCAAAGCCCCGTCAGTCGCTCGCGCGCAGTGGTCGCACTTGGCCCGATCCGTGTCCCCGCAGCCATCGGCAGAAGCGGCCGCAGCAGCCGGAAAAGAGAGGGAGATGGCGCGACACCCATTGCCGAAATGAAGCTCCTCGGCGGCTTTGTCCGGGGCGGCAGGCTTCCCGCGCTTCAAAGCCCTCTGCCGCTCACGCGTATTCGTAAGGATATGCTGTGGTGCGATGCACCGCGCCACCCCGCCTATAACCGCCTTGTGCGGGCGCCCTTCAAGGCCAGTCATGAGGAAATGTACCGCACTGACGGGCTTTATGATGTCTGTCTGGTGCTGGATTGGAACATCCGATCACGGGCGCGTTACCGTGGTTCAGCCATCTTTTTCCATCTCATAAGGCCGGGCTATGAGCCCACCGCAGGCTGCGTTGCCGTTTCGGTGAAGGATATGCGCCGCCTGTTGCCGCATCTGCGCAAGGGCACGCGGATCCGCGTTCTCTGAGATTTGGATGGATTTGGGGAAACTGTCGCATCCCTGAAATATGCCGCCTCTAGGTTTGAATGGCTCTAAACAGCCAAAAAAATGGAGGCCGTTCGATGAACGAACATATGACGCACAAGCCTTTCCCGACAACGCAGCTCGAAGAAGCGGACGGTGAAGGCCACAATGCCAGCGATAACGCCACCATGGGCGAGATCATTTCGAAGCGCTTCTCGCGCCGCAACTTCCTGCAGGGTTCGCTTGCCGTGTCGGCGATTGCAGCCACCGTCAGCCCCGTGGCGCTGATGAGCGCCGATGAAGCGCGCGCTGCAGGCAAGGCCGGCTCTGCCTTCAACTTCAACGAAGTAGAGGCTGGCGTGGATGCCAAGCACCACGTTGCCGAAGGCTATAATGCCGATATTCTCCTGCGTTGGGGCGATGCAGTCCTGCCGGGCGCTCCGGAATTCGATCCCTTGAAGCAGACGGCGGACGCCCAGTCGAAGCAGTTCGGCTACAACAACGATTATGTCGGCTTCATTCCGCTGGAAGGCTCTTCCACGCATGGCCTTCTGGTCGTGAACCACGAATACACCAATCCGCATCTCATGTTCCCCGGTCTGGTGAAGGTTGTCGATGGCAAGATCAGCCAGGGCAAGCTTTCCAAGGAGCAGGTGGATGTCGAGATGGCGGCCCATGGCGGCACGATCATCGAAATCCGCAAGGTCGATGGCAAGTGGAAGCCGGTGACGGACGGCAAGATGAACCGTCGCATCACCTCCAACACGGCCATGGAAATCACCGGCCCTGCTGCTGGCCATGATCGCCTGAAGACCTCGGCCGATCCGACCGGCACGAAGGTGTTTGGCACGCTGAACAACTGTGCGGGCGGGGTGACCCCGTGGGGCACCTACATCATGGCGGAAGAGAACTTCCACGGCTACTTCCAGGGCAAGCTGCCGGAAGGACACGCCGAGGCCGCCAACTACAAGCGTTACGGCGTGCCGGAAGGCTCCTACGAGTGGGGCAACTTCTACGACCGCTTCGATCTTTCCAAGGAGCCGAACGAGCCGAACCGCTTCGGCTGGATCGTGGAAGTCGATGCCATGGATCCGACCTCGACGCCGAAGAAGCGCACGGCGCTGGGCCGCTTCAAGCACGAAGGTGCGGAGAGCATTGTTTCGAAAAGCGGCAAGGTCGTCTTCTATCTCGGTGACGACGAGCGCTTCGATTACGTCTACAAGTTCGTCACCGACGGCACCTTCAACCCGAACGACCGCAAGGCCAATATGGACCTGCTCGACAAGGGCACGCTCTATGTCGCCAAGTTCGAGGAAGATGGCACCATGAAGTGGCTGCCTATGGTTCATGGCCAGGGCCCGCTCACCGCGGAGAACGGCTTCAAGAGCCAGGCGGATGTGCTGATCGAAACCCGTCGCGCTGGCGACCTTCTGGGCGCCACCAAGATGGACCGTCCGGAAGATATCCAGCCCAACAGCGTCAACGGCAAGGTCTATGTCATGTTGACGAACAACACCAAGCGCAAGGCGGATCAGGTGAATGCCGCCAATCCGCGTGCGGAAAACGCGTTCGGCCACATCATCGAGATTGCCGAAAACGACAACGACTTCGCCGCGACTGCAGGCAAGTGGGAAGTGCTTCTGAAGTGCGGCGATCCGTCGGTCGCAGCAGTCGGTGCCACCTTCTCCACGGAAACCACCAAGAATGGCTGGTTCGGCATGCCGGATAACTGTGCGGTCGATTCCGCCGGTCGTCTGTGGGTCGCCACCGATGGCAACAGCCCGAAGGGTACCGGTCGTACCGATGGCCTCTGGGCTGTCGATACGGAAGGTTCGGCCCGCGCAACGTCCAAGCTCTTCTTCCGCGTGCCGGTCGGCGCTGAAATGTGCGGCCCGCTGTTCACGCCGGATGATGAGACGGCCTTCGTTGCCGTTCAGCATCCGGGCGATGGCGGTGAGGACTGGGAAGGCCACGGCCGTCCGTCCTACTACGAAGACCTCTCCACCCGCTGGCCGGATTTCAAGCCGGATATGCCGGTGCGCCCTGCCGTTGTGGCCATCACCAAGATCGGCGGCGGCAAGATTGCCGTCTGATTGAGATGAAACGAGGCCCCGCGATCATGAAGGTTGCGGGGCCTCTTCTGTTATTATCGCCCGATCGCAATTGCGCCCACTGCCACGATCACGCAGGCGATGATGCGCTTCGGGGTCAGTGTCTCGCCGAGAAACAGCCTTCCGATAATCATGGCAAACACCACGCTGGTTTCGCGAATGGCGGTGATCGGGCCTGCCGGTCCCATGGAATAGGCAATGATCACCACGCCATAGGCGATCAGAACGAAGACCCCGGCCAGCAGCGCCTTCTTGCATTCGCGGTCGGCCAAATTCATGCGGAACGGCCCGCGCATGATCGTGTAGGCCAAGATCAGAGCCACGCCGTAAGTGAAGAGAACCCAGGCGGCATAGGCTTTCGGATCGGCAAAATGGCGCACTCCGTTGGAATCCACCGTGGCATAGGTCGCGATGATCACACCCGTCAGCAGCGCCCACAGGATGGAGCTCAAGGGTGCCCGATGCTGTCCGATGGAAAGGCTCATGATGCCGATGGCCACCAGCGCCACGCCAATCAGCTGGCCGCCTGTCAGAACCTGCCCGGTAATGAGAAAGCCCCCAAAGGAGACCAGAAGCGGCACAGAGCCGCGCACGATGGGATAGACCTGGCCTAGATCCCCTAGCCGATAGGCGAAAACAAGGAAGACGCTGTAGGCCACCTGCAACAGCGCAGACGTCAGGATGAAGCCAAAGCCCGTCAGGCTCGGAAGCGGATAGTAAAGCATCAGCGGCAAAGCGGCCACGATGCCCGTCACGCCCATCACCGTAATGGACCAGAGACGGTCGGCCCCGGACCGCAAAAAGGCATTCCAGCTGGCATGCATGACAGCCGCCGTCAGCGCGAGCGCAATGACGGTCGGGCTCATCGATGAGCCCACAGGCAGGTGAGAATGGGCAGGAGTGACATGCGAAGGGAACCGGCTGCGTTATGAGGCGACAGTAGGAAGCAGCTCACCGTCCTGTCAATCTTTCTCCCAATCAAACAAAAACCGCCGAACCCGAAGGTCCGGCGGTCTGAACGCCTCATGGTATCGCGGCGATACCGAAATTACTTCCACTCGCGAATATCGACGAAGTGGCCTTCGATGGCAGCAGCAGCAGCCATGGCCGGCGAAACAAGGTGCGTGCGGCCCTTGTAGCCCTGACGGCCCTCGAAGTTGCGGTTCGAAGTGGAGGCGCAACGCTCGCCCGGCTTCAGGCGGTCGTCGTTCATGGCAAGGCACATGGAGCAACCCGGTTCACGCCATTCGAAACCGGCATCCTTGAAGATCTTGTCGAGACCTTCTGCTTCCGCCTGTTCCTTCACGATGCCGGAGCCCGGAACGATCATGGCGGATACGGTGGATGCCACCTTGCGGCCTTCGACAACCTTGGCGGCAGCGCGCAGGTCTTCGATGCGGCCATTGGTGCAGGAACCGATGAACACGCGGTCAACCGCAATATCGGTGATCTTCGTGCCCGGCTTCAGGCCCATATAGTCCAATGCGCGCCACTTGGAAGCGCGCTTGGTCTCGTCTGCAATATCGTCCGGGTTTGGAACGACGCCCTGAACGGAGATCACGTCTTCCGGCGAAGAACCCCAGGAAACGATGGGCGGCAGGTTGGCGGCGTCCAGCACGACAACGCGGTCGTAGTGTGCGCCCTCGTCGGAATGCAGCGTCTTCCAGTAGTCGAGCGCCATGTCCCAGGCCTTGCCCTTCGGTGCGCGCGGCTTGTCCTTGATGTATTCGAAGGTCGTCTCATCCGGCGCAATCAGGCCAGCGCGTGCGCCGCCTTCAATCGTCATGTTGCAGACGGTCATGCGGCCTTCCATCGAGAGCGAACGAATGGCTTCGCCCGCAAATTCGATGACGTGGCCTGTGCCGCCAGCGGTGCCGATTTCGCCGATGATGGCGAGAATGATGTCCTTTGCGGTCACGCCTTCCGGCAGCTTGCCATCCACACGCACCAGCATGTTCTTGGCTTTCTTCTGCACCAGCGTCTGGGTCGCCAGCACATGCTCCACTTCAGACGTGCCAATGCCATGCGCCAGCGCGCCGAATGCGCCGTGCGTGGAGGTGTGGCTGTCGCCGCACACGATTGTCATGCCGGGAAGCGTGAAGCCCTGTTCGGGGCCAACGATGTGGACGATGCCCTGGCGCTTGTCCTTCTCCGAGTAATACTCAACGCCGAAATCCTTGGCGTTCTGGGCCAGTGCCTCAACCTGCACGCGGCTCTCTTCGTTCTTGATGCCCGTGTGGCGGTCCGGCGTCGTCGGAACATTGTGGTCCACAACAGCCAGCGTCTTTTCCGGGGCGCGCACCTTGCGGCCCGCCAGGCGCAGGCCTTCGAAAGCCTGCGGCGACGTCACTTCGTGAACGAGGTGACGGTCGATGTAGAGAAGACAGGTGCCGGTGTCATCGGTCGAGACGACGTGATCGTCCCAGATCTTATCGTAGAGAGTACGAGGTGCGCTCATGGCTGCCATCCATTTGGTCTTGGAAAATATGAGATTTTTGAACTCGGCAGCACGCGCTGCCCATCGCTTTCGAAAGTGCTCAGGCGCACCGAAGTCGGCTGTTCAGAGCGCCGGAAATGCGCGCGAAGAACCGTGCCGGCAGACGCTTGTGGTCCTGCAGCACGATAAACTGGTTCGCAAGGCATCCGAACTTTGATCCCATGCGGGCTTCCTAGCAGTTTTTCAATATTCCGGCAATTGCCAAACAGCGCAGCCACGAGAGGTTGATTTCGCCTCCCCTGCCGCCCTACATTTATGAGCAACTATCAAATTAGCTTCTCTGCAAGGAAGGATGAATGGCCGGCCCCGAACAAGATGAGATGGACCGGCTGGAAGCGGTTCGCATGATCCATCCTTCCTGCTTTGGCCCCACCTCCGAGCTGAAGGCACTGGCGGAACTTGGTCAGAAGATCTTTTCGGTCAAGCGTGCTGCCATCCACGTTCTGGATGAAGACTGGCTGCGGATTGCCACCCAGGCAGGTATGATGCTGGCGGAATGCACGCGGGAGATAACGATCTGCGACCGTGTGGTCATGAACCGGCAAGTGCTTGTGGTGCCGGATATGCGGGACGTGCCGGAACTGGCGGAGATGCCCTATGTGGAAGGGGAGCCATTCCTCAGGTTTTATGCAGGGGCCCCGGTGGAATTGGAGCGAGGGCTCATCGTCGGTACGTTCTGCCTGCTGGACGATGAGCCGCGACCGGTCGAAACAGTCGATGTCGATAGTCTTGTGCGGTTTGCCACGGTTGCCTCTGCGCTGCTCAAGCTTCAGCGCAACAATTTCCAGATGACGCTGGCCGAGCAGCATCTGCGCCTCGCGGCCCTCACCGACCCGTTGACCCGCTTCTACAATCGCGGAGCACTTCCTGTGCTCGTCGATCCACTGTTGCAGGCGGCCTCGATAGGCCGCACGGAACTGGGTGTGCTTTATCTGGATATGGATGGCTTCAAGACAATCAACGATACCTTCGGTCACGATGTTGGAGATGCCGTTCTTCAGCAGGCGGCGGATCGCATCCGCGCGGTGCTTGGGCAGAACGGTATTGTGGTTCGCATGGGTGGCGATGAGTTTGCCATCTTCATCGAACGGGTGGCGGATAGCGCCTTCCTGTCCGGCCTCGCAGATCGGCTGGTGAAGGCTTTTCACCCTCCCTTCACCGTCAAGGACAAGCAGTTGCAGGCGCGCCTGAGTGTCGGTGGCGCTTTGGCGGGTGTGGGCAGGTTTGATCGCGGCACGCTCCTGCAGATTGTCGATACCGCACTCTATCAGGCCAAGGCAGCCGGTCGAAACCGGGCAATCATTCAGGCGGCCTGATCGTGCCTCACGCTCGTTTCTACACCGAGCGCGATCGCATTTTCTGCTCGAACCGTCGCAGCACCAGCGAGAGGCTGATCGTCAAGGCTAGGTACACATAGGCGAGGATCGAATAGGTCTCAAAAAACCGGAATGAGCCGGAGGCATAGACCTTCGCCATCTGGGTAATGTCGGCCACGCCGAGTACCGAGACCAGCGAGGAATCCTTGACCATGCTGACGAAATCGTTCGACAGCGGCGGAAAGACGATGCGCAGCGCCTGCGGCAGCACGATCAGCCTGAACCGCTGAAAGCGCGAGAGGCCGAGCGCCTTGGCCGCTTCCACCTGACCTTGAGGAATTGCCTCAATGCCAGCGCGGAAGATTTCCGCGATGAAGGCGCTATAGGCAATGGTCAGTGCCATCACGGCACGGGCCAGCAGTGAAAAATCCCGCACCAGCAGCGATGGCATAAGCCCTTTTTCGATGAGGGGCGCAGCGAGATAATTATAGGCGGCAACAATGCCGGGTGCTGCCACGAAGGCGATGTAAAACAACAGGACGAGGATCGGCAGGCCGCGAATGACCTCCACATAGAAGCGGGCGGATTGGCGAAGCCATCTCATGTGCGAAAGGCTGGCCAGTGCAATGCCCATTCCAAGCAGGCAGGCCAGGAAGAAGGCGAGAAGCGCCACGCTCACGGTAATGCCCAAGCCCTTCGCCACGGTCAGGAAGATCTGCGAATAGAGATCCTCTGTTGCAATGACCGCCGCGAAAGTGATGAAGAGCAGGCAGAGAACGGCCAGCCACCAGGGGAAATCCGCTGGTGGCCTTGCCCTGTTTACGGCTGTCATTGGCCCATCTTGTAATCGAGGAACCACTTCTTGTTCAGCGCGTCGAAGGTGCCGTCCGCCTTCAGGCTGGCAATCGCGGCATTGACCGGTTTCACCAGATCCGAACCCTTCTTGAAGATGAAGCCGAAATCTTCCGATCCGAGCGGGCCGCCCACCAGCTTCAAGCCGCCCTCTGAGGCATCGACATAGCCCTTGCCAGCCGTCCCATCGGTCAGAACCATGTCCACATCGCCCGTCTTCAGTGCCTGAACCGTGGCGCCAAAGGTCTCGAACAGCTTGATGCGCGGGTTCTGCTCATTGCCATCCAGAACGGAATAGACGGCGGTGTAGAACGGCGTGGTGCCGGGCTGGGCGGCAATCAGGGCATCCTTGGTATCGGCAAAGCTCTTTGCATCGGAAAAGCGCTTCTCATCGCCGCGCACCAGCATGAACTGCTCCGAGCGCATATAGGGGTCGGAAAAATCCACCTTCTCCTTGCGGTCGTCCTTGATGGTGATGCCGGTCATGCCGATGTCGAACTGGCCGTCGGAAACGGACTGGATCATCGCATCCCAGGCGGTGGTCCGGTATTCCACCTTGGCCTTCAGGCGCTTGGCGATTTCGTTCATCGCATCATATTCCCAGCCCATGGCCGTGCCGGTTTTCGGATCGACGAATTGCAGCGGCGGATAGGCGTTTTCCGTCACCACCACAATGGTGCGACCGGACAGGTCTGGGAGTTCCGCCGATTGTGCCCGCTCTATGGCAAAGGGCGCGAGAAGCAGCGCTGCGAGACCGGAGAGAAGCAGACGGCGGGATAGCATGGGAACTCCTGTATGTGTGGCGGGGTGATTTTCACGGAAACGGGCCACTATGCAAGAGCCTGCTTTCGCAAGTGTCTGCCGGCTGCTCTTGCCGCGCGTCTTGCTTCCGCTATTTCCACTCACACACCGGGGCACGGGGGCCCTATATCTATTCTTAGGAGGAAGCCCTTTGGTTTCTGAAAAGTCGCTGATCGCAAAGATCACCTGGCGCCTCATGCCGTTTCTCGGCCTGCTCTATCTGATCGCCTATATCGACCGGCAGAACGTGTCCTATGCCAAGCTGCAAATGGTCGATGCGCTCAGCCTTAGCGAATATGCCTATGGTCTGGGCGCGTCGCTCTTCTTCGTCGGCTATTTTATCTTTGAAGTGCCGAGCAACCTCTTCCTCAACCGCTTCGGCGCCCGTGTGTGGTTTACCCGTATCATGGTCAGCTGGGGCCTTGTGACGGTGGCGCTGGCATTTACCCAGAATGCGACGATGTTCTACATCCTGCGCTTTCTTCTGGGGCTTGCGGAGGCTGGCTTCTTTCCCGGCGTCCTCTATCTGCTGACCCTCTGGTTCCCCAAGGATTACCGCGGCCGCATGGTCGGTCTCTTCATGATCTTCAGCGCCTTTGCCAATGCAATCGGTGCGCCGCTGGGCGGCGTGCTTCTCGATCTGGATGGCCTGCTGGGCCTGGCTGGCTGGGAATGGGTGTTTCTCGCCACCGGCGTTCCGGCGGTTGTTGCGGGCGTTTTCACCTACTTCTATCTGGATGATACGCCGGACAAGGCCCACTTCCTGACCGATGCGGAAAAGCAGTGGCTGCGTGATCGTCTGGCGGCTGAAAATTCTGGCATGGACGAGCATGCCGATAACGGCTTCAAGGCGCTCGTCAATCCGCGCGTTCTCCTGATGTCGCTTTGCTATATCGGCTTTCCGCTCGCCGCCTATGGTCTCAGCTATTGGCTGCCGACCATTGTGCAGGGTTTTGGCGTGTCCAATACCATGAACGGCATCATCAATATCATTCCGTGGCTCATCGTGGCGCTGGCGCTCTGGATCATCCCGTCCGCCGCCGACAAGACGGAAAACAAGACGCCCTATATCGTCGGGCCTGCCTTCATTGGTGCCATCTGCCTTGCGCTCTCGGCCATTGTCACCGCGCCTGTGGTGCAGTTCACGCTGCTGTGCATCGCCGCTGCCGGAATCTTTGCCGGTCAGCCGGTGTTCTGGTCGTTGCCCGGTCGTTTCCTGAAAGGGGCAGGGGCCGCAGCCGGCATTGCCGCCATCAATTCCGTCGGCAATCTCGGCGGCTTTATTGCGCAGAATGTCGTGCCGTGGATCAAGGACTCAACCGGCAGCACCATTGCGCCCATGTTCTTCCTGTCTGCCTGCCTTGCGGCTGCGGGCGTGCTGGTCATCATGGTGGGCAGAATGCTGGCGAAGAAACGCGCCGCTGTCATCTGATGCGGTGCGACCCCGGCAGCCTCTGCCGGGGTCGGTTCCCTGCCGGGAACCATGGGCACGGAATGTGCCTCCTTTTTTCACCCGCCAGACATGCCTATTTTCCGGTTCCATTCCAAGCCGGAGATATTTCATGAAGTCCCTCTTTAGTGCCCTCTTCCTTGCCACCGCCTCCGTTGGTGCATTCGCCGCAAGCTCTGCCTCCGCGCAGGAAGCCGTTGTTGAAGCTGCCGACAAGGAGGCTCTGTTCACCAGCCCCGATCCGCAGCTGCATGCCAACAAGCAGGTGGTGTACAAGATCATCCGCGATCTTCTGGAAGCCAATCACTGGGATAGAGCGGGGGATTACCTCACCGAGCGCTATATCCAGCACAATCCGAATGCGGCCTCTGGCCGTCAGGGCGTGGTCGATTTCTTCACCAAGGTCTTGAAGGTTCAGCCGACGCCCATCCCGGACAAGATCAAGACGCCGGTGGTCTTCGTGCAGGCGGAAGGCGATCTGGTGACGGTTGCCATGGTGCGGACGGAGAAGGATCCCAAGGATCCGTCGAAAACCTACACGACGACCTGGTATGACACCTGGCGCATCAAGGACGGCAAGGCAGACGAACATTGGGATTCTGCCGTAAAAATGTGAGCTGAATCCCTTTCTCGACATCTTGTGCAGCCAAAACAGGCTGGCAAGTTTGAGAGGAGAGACAAGCCATGCGTATTTATCTGGTTGCGGCCGCAGTTCTCACCAGTGCTGCGGGCGCGCCCGCGAGTGCGGAAACCATCTGCACCATGGTGGCAGATGCCGCAAGCGGCAAGGTGCTTCGGCAAGAGGGCGATTGCGCCCGCCGCGTCACACCCGCCTCCACCTTCAAGATCCCGCTTGCCGTTATCGGCTTTGATTCCAGCTTTCTGAAAAGCCCGCATGCGCCGGTGCTCGATTTCAGGAAGGGCGATCCAGATTGGGGCGGGGCCGAGTGGAAGAAGCCAACGGATCCCGAGCATTGGCTGAAATATTCCGTCGTCTGGTTTTCGCAACGCATCACCCATGCGCTGGGTGAGGAAAAGCTCACCGATTACGCCCGCAGGTTCGGCTACGGCAATGCCGATTTCTCCGGCGATCCGGGCAAGAACAACGGGCTTGAGCGTGCGTGGATTGCCTCATCGTTGAAAATCTCGCCGCAGGAGCAGATCGCCTTTCTGCAGAAGCTCGCCAAGCGCAGCCTGCCTGTCGCACCGCAGGCCATGGAGCAGGCGATTGCCTCCATGGAGCGTTTCCCGATTGATGCAGCTGGCTGGCAGGTCAAGGGCAAGACGGGCATGGCCTATCCCCGTTCAGCGAGCGGTGAGTTCGATTATGCGCGGCCCTGGGGCTGGTTCGTTGGCTTTGCAGAACAGGGAGATCGGAAGGTCGTGTTCGCGCGGTTGATCCAGGATGAGAAGAAGCTGCCGGGTTCGGCCAGCGCCAGAGCCCGTACGGCCATTCTGAACGAACTTCCTGCCGCCTTGCGTGCGGTGGAGTAGAAACAAAAAAGGCGGGCATCAAGCCCGCCTTTGTCACATCCCCTACTGCATAATTCTTTAAATCAGAATCGATTTAAGGTGAAAATTATGCAGCAGATTTATAGTGTTACAGCGTCCTTTGTGCGTTTGATAAAACGCACGACGCTGTAGAGGATGACTTATTCTGCTGCACCTTCGGCAGCGGCAGCCTTTTCAGCGGCTTCTGCTGCTGCCTTTTCGGCGGCCAGAGCCTGTGCTGCTGCAACCTTTTCAGCTTCCAGACGTGCGCGCTCTTCAGCAGCGGCAGCGCGTTCAGCTTCGTTGAGCTTGCGGGCGCGGGTGCCGGTGTTCTCGACGATACGAGCAGACTTACCGCGACGGTCGCGCAGGTAGTAGAGCTTCGCACGGCGAACCTTACCGCGACGGATCACTTCAACGCTGTCAACCAGCGGGGAGTAAACCGGGAATACGCGCTCGACGCCTTCGCCGTAGGAGATCTTGCGAACGGTGAAGCTTTCGTTGATGCCGCCGCCGGAACGAGCGATGCAAACGCCTTCGTAGGCCTGTACGCGGGTACGGTTACCTTCGCGAACGGTAACGTTGACGCGCAGCGTGTCGCCAGGAGAAAATTCAGGCAGCTTGCGCTTGGCTTCGATCTTGGCAGCCTGTTCGGCTTCCAGCTGAGCGATGATGTTGGTCATGTTAACCTCTAGGTTCTTCTGAAACGACCAGAGCGCTCAAGCGTCGGAACCTTGGATGAAACCTTGGAACCGTGCCATCTGAAAACCGTCAGGCAGGAGCGGATTCGTCATTCTTTGTTGCGGTCAACGGGAGCAACTCCCATTTCCGCGTCGGCCTTTACACCAAACTGTCACGCTTGTCACCCCGCCTCGCGGAAGATTCAACTGTCAGAAAGCCCTAATCTTCGCTTGTGGCATCAGGTAACGGCGGTTATCTGCGAAGAGCCTGATCGGTGGGAGGATCGGGCTCCATATGGGGGAGGACATGGTGTGACATTATCGATCATTCTGCTGCTGTTCGTCTCGGGCTTCCTGTCCGGTGCGGTGAATGCCATTGCCGGTGGCGGCACGTTTCTCACCTTCGGTGCGCTCACGCTCGCCGGTTTGCCGCCGATTTCGGCCAATGCCACCTCATCCATCGTCCAGTTTCCCGGCTACATTACCTCCACCCTGGCCTATAAGGGCGAGCTTCTGAAGCGCTGGAGAAGCGCTGTCGCTCTCACCATTGTTTCGGCGTTGGGCGGGCTGGGTGGTGCGCTTATCCTGCTTGCGCTGGATAATCCCTCCTTCCGCGCCATGGTGCCCTGGCTTCTGGCAGCGGCCACGGCCATCTTCGCGGCAGGGCCTTTGTTGAAGCCGAAAGCCTCGCAGGAGCGTTCATCAAGCTCGCCTGCCTCGCTCATCGGCCAGTTTCTCACCTCCATTTATGGCGGCTTCTTCGGGGCTGGAATGGGCATCATGATGCTGGCGGTGCTGGGGCTGACCACCGGCGGCTCCTATCACCACATGAATGCGCTGAAGAACCTGCTGGCCACGGTCATTGCAGCCGTTGCTATCGTGGTCTTTGTCAGTGGCGGCGTGGTCGGCTGGGCGCAGGCCCTGGTCATGATCCCGGCGGTTGCTGCCGGTGGCTATGCGGGCGTCTGGCTTGCCCGGCGCGTGCCGCAAACGGTCATGCGCGTGCTGGTCATCTGTGTCGGCATCGCGCTGACCATCTATTACTTCGTCACGGGCTGAGGCGATTTTTCCAGCAGATCCGGGCGACGTTCCTTCGTCAGCGCCAGCGCCTGCTCATGACGCCATTTTTCGATGGCTGCGTGATTGCCGGAGGTCAGAACGGCCGGGATTGTCCGGCCCTCGAAATCCTGCGGGCGGGTATAGTGCGGATGTTCCAGAAGGCCGGTCTCGAAGCTTTCATGCGTGCCGGATAGAGCATTGCCCATGACGCCCGGCAGAATGCGAACCACGGCATCCAGCAGCGTCAGGGCCGCAGGTTCGCCGCCGGAGAGAATGTAGTCGCCGATGGAGACTTCCTCCAGCTGGCGCGCCTCGATTACGCGCTGGTCAACACCCTCGAAACGGCCGCAGACAATCACCACCCCTTTGCCTTCCGCCAGTTGGCGAACACGCTCCTGGCTCAAAGGCTTGCCTCGCGGGCTCATCAGCAGGCGCGGACGCGTATCATCGGCCACGGAATCGATGGCGCGTGCCAGCACATCCGGCTTCAACACCATGCCCGCACCGCCGCCTGCGGGGGTATCGTCTACCGTCCGGTGCTTGTCTGTCGCAAAGTCGCGGATCTGCACGGTCTCCAGCGCCCAGTCCTGCCGTTCCATCGCCTTGCCTGCGAGGGAGTGGCCAAGATGGCCGGGAAACATTTCCGGGTAGAGCGTCAGAACCGTCGCAAGGAAGGGCGTCGACATGGGCTATCAGTCTTCCTTCGGCTTCTTTTTCTGCGGCTTGTCGCCTTTCGGCTTGCCGTCCGGCGGGGGCAGGTCCGTGTCCGGCGTATCGATCAAGCCTGCGGCCATCGGGTCGATGAGAAGCCTGCCGTTTTCCAGGTCGATCTCCAGCACGGCGGCTTCGGAAAAGGGAATGAGCGCCGGGCGGCGGCCAGGCCCTTTCAGCTCCAGAAGGTCGCCGGCACCAAAATCGAAAACGCCGCTCACCGTGCCATAGCTTGTGCCCTCGGCATCGACTGCTTCAAGGCCCTCAAGATCGGCATAGTAGAATTCGTCCTCTTCCAGCTCGTCGTCCGGCAGGTTGTCGCGGTCGATGAACAGTTCAAGACCGTTCAGCGCTTCTGCCGCATTGCGGTCGTTCACGCCGCGGAAGCGCACGATAACGACGTTTTTCGCCTCGCGAATTTCGAGGATTTCGAAAACCCGGCCGTCCGCGCTGTGCAGGTTGCCATAATCGCCAATCGCGGTCGGATCTTCGGTAAAGGCACGCACGCGCACTTCTCCGCGCAGGCCCTGCGCCGCGCCGATCACCGCCATCAGAATGGGATTTTCCAGTTTTGCCATCTCATCACCCAGAGCATGTCGCGCAAAAGTGTGTAGCGGTTTTGCGGAAACGATATGCGTCAAAACAAAAGGTTGAAGCGTGCAGAGCCAATCTCAAGGGGAGAAAATCTCGAAGATTGCAACACGCATCAGGTTTCGCTGAACGCTCTACCCCGGATTTCGCGCGATGAAAACCGAAAGCTGAAACAACAAAGCGGGCGGCGTGTTGCCACGCCACCCGCTCATTGGCATTTTGCACCCGAGGGTGAATTATTCAGCAGCAGCTTCAGCGGCTTCTGCAGCCTTCTGAGCCTTCTCGGCAGCGCGCTCCTGAGCCTTCTTGCCCGGCTTTGCCTTGTTCGGGTTGTTGCGAGCGTCACGCTCTGCAAGGCCAGCTTCTGCCATGAAGCGCAGAACGCGGTCTGTCGGCTGTGCACCCTTGGCAACCCAGGCCTTGATGGCGTCAGCATCGAGAACGACGCGCTGGTCGCTGTCCTTGCCGAGCATCGGGTTCCAGTGGCCTACAGTGGCGATGAAACGGCCATCGCGCGGCGAACGGGCGTCAGCAATAACAACGTGGTAGTAAGGGCGTTTCTTGGAACCACCACGGGCGAGACGGATCTTCAGGGACATTTCAAACTCCTTAGGTTTTTCTGTTCAGGCCGCCTTCTTCGACGGGCTGTATGGTGTTGAGGCCGCCGTCAGGCGGTCTTTTCGGTTACGCCGCCATGTTCGGCGGCAATGGCTTCATGATGACGGATCACTTCCTTGATAATGAAATTCAGGAACTTCTCCGCAAAATCCGGATCGAGTTCCGCGTCCTTTGCAAGACGGCGCAAACGCTCGATCTGGTATTCCTCGCGCGACGGGTCGGCCGGCGGCAAATCGTAATGTGCTTTCAGAACGCCCACTTCCTTTGTGCAACGAAAGCGTTCCGCCAGCATATGCACCAGGGCCGCGTCGATATTGTCGATCGACTGGCGGTAGCGGCTCAACTGGTCCTTGACTTTCGGATCGATCATGCTGGCGTTCCTTTAAGCCTTACTTCTTCTTCGGGAAGCCCGGCAGGCCGGGCATGCCGCCCAGACCCGGAAGCTTTGCGCCGCCGAGACCCGGCAAACCACCACCGGGAAGGCCACCCGGCAGTCCAGGCATGGAGCCCGGCTTGAAACCGGCGGCTTCCGCCTGCTTGGCCAGCGCTTCCAGCTGCTTCGGGTCCATGCTGGAAAGGTCCGGCATTCCGCCCCCCAGGCCACCAAGTCCCATCTTGCCGGCAAGGCCGCCCATCAACTGCTTCATCATGCCGCCTTTGCCTTTGCCGCCCATGGCTTTCATCATGTCGGCCATCTGGCGATGCATTTTCAGAAGCTTGTTGATTTCGGCAGCATCCGTGCCGGAACCGGCGGCAATGCGCTTCTTGCGGGAGTGCTTGAGGATATCGGGATTGGCGCGCTCGGCCTTGGTCATCGAGGAGATGATCGCCAGCTGGCGGTCGAATACCTTGTCGTTCATGCCGGAAGCGGCCAGCTTGTCCTTCATGCCAGCCATGCCCGGCATCATGCCCATGATGCCGCCCATGCCGCCCATGGCCTTCATCTGGCGAAGCTGCTCGGCCAGGTCGTTCAGGTCGAACTTGCCCTTGGCCATCTTCTCGGCCATGGCGCGCGCCTTTTCGGCGTCAATGTTCTCGGCGGCCTTCTCGACCAGCGAAACAATATCGCCCATGCCGAGAATACGGTCGGCGATCCGGCGCGGATGGAACTCGTCGAGTTCCGTCATCTTTTCGCCGATACCGATCAGCTTGATCGGCTTGCCGGTGACGGCGCGCATGGAAAGGGCGGCACCGCCACGGCCATCGCCGTCCATACGGGTCAGCACGAGGCCGGTAATGCCGACGCGCTCATCGAAATTGCGGGCGAGATTGACGGCGTCCTGACCAGTCAGCGAATCCGCGACCAGCAGAATTTCGTGTGGCTTGGAGCGGGCCTTGATCTCGGCCATTTCCGCCATCAGCGGCTCGTCGATATGCGTACGGCCCGCCGTATCGAGGATCACGACATCGTGGCCGCCGAGCTTTGCCGCCTGTACGGCGCGAGAGGCAATATCGGTGGGCGACTGGCCGGCAATGATCGGCAGGGTATCGACACCCGTCTGAATGCCGAGCTGGCGCAACTGCTCCTGCGCGGCGGGGCGGCGCGTGTCGAGCGATGCCATCAGCACCTTCTTGCGGTCGCGATCCGTCAGGCGCTTGGCAATCTTGCCGGTGGTGGTGGTCTTGCCCGAGCCCTGCAAACCGACCATCATGATCACGACCGGGGCAGGCGCATTCAGATCGATGGAAACGCCTTCGGAGCCCAGCATTTCGATGAGCTCGTCATGAACGATCTTCACGACCATCTGGCCGGGCTTGATCGATTTCAGAACGGAAGCGCCAACGGCTTTCTCACGAACGCGATCCGTAAAGGAGCGAACGACTTCCAGCGCCACGTCCGCTTCCAGAAGCGCACGGCGAACCTCGCGCATGGCCGCCGAGACATCGGCCTCGGAGAGCGCGCCACGGCCGGTCAGTCCACTCAAGATGGAGCCAAGACGGTCCTGGAGGTTTTCGAACATCGTTTCATCCTTCTAGACGTTGACCGGGGATAGACCGGAAACGTCGGGTCTCTACTGCCGAAAAACAAGACGCATAGCCAAAAAGCACCCGAGGGCGCAACGCGCTGTCGGGTGTTAACCTCCGGGATCTCTTTATACCTTTGCGGGTCCCGGTCGGCGGCTAAAGTACTTCGACTTTCAGCAGATCGCGCCGCTTAAACAGGAGAAGCGGGCGTGAGTCAAGGGTTTCAAGCGTTTCACGCCGGATGGATGACCTGCCCAAGGGCCTGATGGCTGGTGATCCTGTGCGTCGAAGTCTTCGTATCACGCTTGAAGGCTTTATACGCACACCCTATAGATTGAAGATGAAGAGACGGAATTTCCTCAAATTGTCAGCGATTGGCGGTCTTGCGCTTCTGGGCGGGGGATTGCTCGCAGGGAGAGCGATGGCTGCGAACCGCTATTACACGGGTCCGGTTTCGGATCATTTCGATGGAACGCGCTTCTTCAATCCGGGTGGGGAGGAACCGAAAGGGTTCATGGGCCTGCTGAAATGGCGCTTCAACGGCAAGAGCGTGGATTGGCCCGCCAGCTATCCCAGCCCCTTTGCGCCTGTGGTGCCGGAAAAGCGCGTCAGCGGAAACAGACTGGTCGTCACTATGGTCGGCCATGCCTCCATGCTCATCCAGGTCGCGGGCCTGAACATCCTGACGGACCCCGTCTGGTCGGAGCGCACCAGTCCCGTCTCGTTTGTCGGGCCCAAGCGCGTCAATCAGCCCGGTATCCGGCTGGAAGATTTGCCGGCTATCGATATTGTGATCGTCACCCACAACCATTACGATCATCTGGATATTGAAACGCTGAAGCGCATTCATGCGGTGCATCGGCCCCGCTTTATCACGCCGCTTGGCAATGATGCCATTTTCGGCCCGGAGCTGGACGATCCGCGCATCACGGTCATGGATTGGGGCTCGAAGGACTATATCGGCAAGAATGTCACCATTCATTGCGAGCCCTGCCACCATTGGTCGGCACGCGGCCTGAATGACCGCCGCATGGCGCTCTGGGGTGCCTTCGTCATCGAAACGCTGGCGGGCAAGATCTACCATATCGGCGATACAGGCTTCCATCAGGGCATTAATTACAAGGCCGCGGCTGCAAAGCACGGCAATTTCCGCCTCGCCATCCTGCCCATTGGTGCCTACGAGCCGCGCTGGTTCATGCAGGCACAGCACCAGAACCCGGAGGAAGCGGTGGCAGGGATGCAGCTGGCCAAGGCCTCTTATGCCATCGGTCATCACTGGGGCACGGTCAAGCTCACGGATGAGGGCATCGAGGAGCCTCTGGCAGCGCTTTCCAATGCGCTTCAAGCTGCGCAGATGAAGCCGGAACGGTTTCGCGCCCTTCGGCCCGGTGAAGTGTTCGACGTGCCGGATGCGTAAGCCGACTTATCCATTATAGTCGAAAATGACTATCTAAAGTTGTTTATGCCTTCGCCAAGTCGGGCATTGACTTCCATCATTTTGGCTCGCACACTCACGCCCATTCACCAGGGGTGTCCCGCAAGGGGCTGAGATTCCGCTGGGCGTGAAACATCACGCAGCGCGGTGACCCGTTGAACCTGATCCAGTTCATACTGGCGTAGGGACGGTGCGAGCGCTTGAGGTTTTGCGGGCTTTGCTGCCCTCAAATGGCGTCTATCCATCTTTCCGGCTGACATGACTGGATCTCCAAACCTGAAAACCTTGGAGTTCCACGATGAACATTGCCCCCAATTTTCCACGACTTGATGTCACCACAGGGCCGCTTCCGGCCTCGACGAAGATCCATGTGAAGGGTGAACTGCATCCCGATATCCGGGTTCCCCTGCGCCAGATCGCGCTTCACCCCACCTCCGGCGAGCCGCCTGTCAATGTCTACGATTCCTCCGGCCCCTATACGGATCCTGCCGTCGCCATCGAGATCGAGAAGGGCCTGCCGCGCCTGCGCGAAAGCTGGATAGCGGCGCGCGGTGACACCGAACTGTACGCTGGACGCGATGTGAAACCGGAAGATAACGGCTTTGCCAGCGGTGAACGTCTGACGCCGGCTTTCCCCGTCCAGCCACAGCCGCGCCGCGCCGTTGCGGGCAAGGCGGTCACCCAGCTTGCCTATGCGCGGGCGGGCATCATCACGCCGGAAATGGAATTTGTCGCCATTCGCGAAAACCTCGGACGCAAGGCGCTGAAGGAGAAGCTGGAGCGCGACGGCGAAAGCTTCGGCGCATCTATTCCCGACTATGTAACGCCGGAATTCGTGCGGCAGGAAGTGGCGCTGGGGCGTGCCATCATCCCGGCCAATATCAACCACCCGGAATTGGAGCCGATGGCGATCGGCCGCAATTTCCTGGTCAAGATCAACGCCAATATCGGCAATTCCGCCGTCACCTCCTCCATGGCGGAAGAGGTGGAGAAAATGGTCTGGGCCATCCGCTGGGGTGCCGATACGGTGATGGACCTCTCGACGGGCCGCAACATCCATAACATTCGTGACTGGATCATCCGCAATGCCCCGGTGCCGATTGGCACGGTGCCGCTCTATCAGGCGCTGGAAAAGGTCGGCGGCATTGCCGAGGATCTCACCTGGGAAGTCTTCCGCGATACGCTGATCGAGCAGGCGGAGCAGGGGGTGGATTATTTCACCATCCATGCGGGTGTCCGGCTTCATTACATCCCGCTCACGGTCAATCGTGTCACCGGCATTGTCTCGCGCGGCGGCTCCATCATGGCCAAGTGGTGTCTGCACCACCACAAGGAAAGCTTCCTCTACGAACACTTCGAAGAGATCTGCGATATCTGCCGCGCTTACGATGTCTCTTTCTCGCTGGGCGATGGTCTTCGCCCCGGCTCCATTGCCGATGCCAATGATGCAGCGCAATTTGCCGAACTCGAAACGCTGGGCGAACTCACCAAGATTGCTTGGGCGAAGGATTGCCAGGTCATGATCGAAGGCCCCGGCCATGTTCCCATGCACAAGATCAAGGAGAATATGGACAAGCAGCTGAAGACCTGCGGCGAGGCTCCGTTCTACACGCTCGGGCCGCTCACCACGGATATTGCACCCGGCTATGATCACATCACGTCGGGCATCGGTGCTGCCATGATCGGCTGGTATGGCACAGCCATGCTTTGCTATGTCACGCCGAAGGAGCATCTCGGCCTGCCGGATCGCGATGATGTGAAGGTCGGCGTGATCACCTACAAGATCGCGGCCCATGCGGCAGATCTTGCCAAGGGTCATCCGGCGGCACAGGTGCGCGATGATGCCCTGTCGCGGGCGCGGTTCGAGTTCCGCTGGGAAGATCAGTTCAACCTCTCGCTCGATCCGGAAACGGCGCGCTCCTATCACGATGAAACCCTGCCGAAGGAGGCGCACAAGGTGGCGCATTTCTGCTCCATGTGCGGGCCGAAATTCTGCTCCATGCGCATTTCGCACGATATCCGCGCCGAGGCGCAGAAGGAGGGGCTGGAAGCCATGGCGGCCAAGTTCCGCGAGGGCGGCGATCTCTATATGCCGCTTCATGAGCCGGCTCAGGAGTGAACATGTCCATCCTGATCAAGGGGGCCGGCGTTGCCGGCCTCACACTGGCGCATGAGCTTCACCGTCGCGGCTTTGCCATCACGATCCGTGAGCGAAAATCCGCCGCAGGGCTCGGCGCCTCCCATTATGCAGGCGGAATGCTGGCCCCGTGGTGCGAGCGGGAATCGGCATCGGAGGCTGTTCTGCAAATGGGTCTGTCGGCGGCCAATTGGTGGGATCAGGCAGTCCCCGGCCTCGTGGAGCGCAAGGGCACGCTGGTGGTTGCCCCCAGTCGTGATAGGGGCGAGCTGGAGCGCTTTGCCCGGCGCACCAGCGGTTTCGAATGGCTGGATGAGGCGGGCATCGCGGCTCTGGAACCATCCCTTTCCGGTCGCTTCCGTCGAGCTCTTTTCTTTGCGGGCGAAGCGCATCTCGATCCGCGACTGGCGCTCACAAAGCTGGCCGAAACACTGGCTTCCTCAGGTGTCCGCTTCATTCACGCAGATGATCCGCTCTCCGCACATGGCTTTGATCATGTTGTCGATTGCACGGGCGCTGCCGCCATTGGTTCGCTTGAGGGTCTGCGCGGCGTTCGCGGTGAAATGCTGATGCTCCATGCGCCGGATGTTCACCTCAGCCGAACCGTGCGCGTGCTGCATCCGCGCCACCCGGTCTATCTCGTGCCGCGGGGGGAGGGGCGTTACATGCTGGGCGCCACCATGATTGAAGCCAATGACGATGCGCCCGCAAGCGCCCGTTCCGTCATGGAACTGTTGAACACTGCCTATGCGCTGGATCCGGCTTTCGGCGAGGCCCGCATCTTGGAGCTTGGCGCAGGTGTTCGCCCCGCCTTTGCCGATAATATGCCGCGTGTTCTGCAAACCCCGAACGGCTTGGCCATTGCCGGGCTTTACCGGCACGGCTTTCTGCTGGCTCCTTCGCTTGCTCGTCAGGCGGCAGATATGTTGGACCACACCATGAATGCGCGGAGGCTGACCGCATGAAACTCATCGTCAACGGCGAAACCCACGATCTTGCCATCGCAACGCTTGGTGAACTGCTGGCGGCGCTGGAGTATGAGGGCGAATGGCTGGCAACGGCAGTGAATGCCGAACTGGTCCACCGAGAGGAGAGGGAAGGTTTCCCTCTCAGTGAGGGAGATCGTATCGAAGTTCTGTCGCCCAGACAGGGAGGTTGAAATGAGCCTGGTACTCTACGGCAAAACCGTCCAGTCCCGCCTTCTTCTCGGCACGGCCCGTTACCCCTCGCCGGATGATCTGGCGGAGGCGGTGCGCCAATCGGCCTGTGACATTGTCACCGTCTCGCTGCGGCGGGAAACGGCGGGTGCGCGCACAGGCGGTGCCTTTTTCGATCTGATCCGCGAACTCGGCGTTCATGTTCTGCCCAACACGGCAGGCTGTCACACCGTCAAGGAAGCCGTTTTGACGGCCCACATGGCGCGCGAGCTTTTCGGCACCCAATGGATCAAGCTGGAACTCATTGGCCATCAGGATACGCTGCAACCGGATGTGTTCCAACTGGTGGAAGCCGCCCGAATCCTGTGTGAGGATGGCTTTGAGGTCTTCCCTTACACGACGGATGATCTTGTGGTGGGCGAGCGTCTGCTGGAAGCGGGCTGTCAGCTTCTCATGCCCTGGTGCGCGCCCATTGGCAGTGCTCTCGGGCCGCAGAATATTCATGGGCTGCGGGCCATGCGGGCGGAGTTTCCGGATATTCCCTTGATCGTGGATGCCGGTATAGGCCGCCCCTCCCACGCAACAACGGTCGTGGAACTCGGTTTCGATGCGGTGCTGCTCAATACGGCGGTCTCCGGTGCCGATCATCCGGCAAGCATGGCCAAGGCTTTTGCGCTGGCCATCGAGGCGGGCAGGCTTGGCTTTTCCGCGGGCCTGCTGGAGCCACGCGATATGGCGGTCCCCTCCACGCCCGTCATCGGCAAAGCAGTGTTCGGGTAGGTGTATAGCTGCTGAGAGCCGCCCAACCCCATCAACCACTTAGCATTTTTCCATACGCCACGCCCAAAACCTGTGTTTCAATTTGCCCGTTCCGCAACGGTTACACCAGCAGGCGTGCTGGCGATGCGGGGCCGGCGCGGGTGTGAGGGGCAAGACGCAAAACCCTCATGTCCGGGCACGCGGAAAATGGTCTCCCTCTGGCGACAACGGGGGAAGCGGTCAGGTGTCGGACGTCAGCCTGTCTCTTCATCTCCGAAGGAGCGCGCCGGGCGTGCCTGTGCGGCACACATGGGGAAGGGTGAGGGAAAGCTTCGCCGTCTGTAGTCCGGCCGGTCTCGGTCAGGCGGCGGTCAAAGGGCTTCCCCATCATTCCAGGCAGAGAGACCGGAGTCGCGTGCAAAAACCGCTGAACGGGGCGCTGAAAGGTGTCACCTACTTTATACCATACGAGGCAGCTTTCAGCGCCCCGGCCTGACAAGCATCACAGCACGGGCTGAAACGCCGCGTGAATATTGGCGCTTGGGCGAAGATCCGGTCCGCTCTATACTGGAAACAGCTGCCATTTTCCGCCATATAAAGCATGTTGCGCAAAAGTGTGCAGCGGTTTTGCGCTAACAACATGCGATAAAACAAAAACTTAAAGCGTGGAGAGCGAATCTGAAAGATCGCGACGCGCTTTAGGCCCAAAGGTGCAGGCGGTTCTGCAAGGCAAGGTGGCGTCAATGAGTGCAGTGGTCGAATTCGCGAAGATGAACGGGCTTGGCAACAAGATCCTGGTTGTCGATATGCGTGGCCGCACGGATCGCGTCACACCGGAAGCGGCGATTGCGCTTGCTGCCGATCCGGCCACCAATTTCGATCAGATCATGGCGATCCACGATCCGAAGCTTGCTGGCACGGATGCCTATATCGATATTGTCAATTGCGATGGCACGCGGGCGCAGGCCTGCGGCAATGGCACGCGCTGCGTGGTGCAGGCGCTGTCTGCGGAAACGGGCCGCAAGCTATTCACCTTCCAGACGCTGGCTGGCATTCTGAACGCGGAAGAACATGCCGATGGCACCATTTCCGTCGATATGGGCAAGCCGGTTTTTGAGTGGGACAAGATCCCGCTGTCGGAAGAATTCTTCGATACCAGCCGCATCGAGCTTCAAATTGGCCCGATCGATCAGCCGATCCTGCATTCGCCTTCCGTCATGTCCATGGGCAATCCGCACGCCATCTTCTGGGTGGATCGCGATCCCATGTCCTTCGAGCTGGAGCGTTTCGGCCCGCTTCTTGAAAACCATCTCCTGTTCCCGGAAAAGGCCAATATCACGCTCGCGCATGTCACCTCGCGCAATGAAATGGTCACCCGCACCTGGGAGCGCGGCGCTGGGCTTACGCTTGCCTGCGGTTCGGCTGCCTGTTCCGCTGGTGTTTCCGGTGCGCGCACCGGCCGCACGGAGCGCAAGGTGGATATCATCGTTGCCTCAAGCCCAAATCGCGGCAAGCTCTCTATCGAATGGCGGCAGGATGATCATGTCATCATGACGGGTCCGGCGGAATGGGAATGGTCGGGCCGCCTCGATCCGCTGTCCGGCACTTTTGAGCGGGATCAGGAGCCTGAGGTGCAGGCGAAGTGAGTGGCGTCGATGTCATCACCTTCGGTTGCCGTCTCAATACCTATGAATCCGAAGTCATGCGCTCAGAGGCGGAAAAGGCTGGCTTGAACAATGCCATCCTGGTCAATACCTGCGCCGTGACGAGTGAAGCCGTGCGGCAGGCGCGGCAGGCCATTCGCCGTGCGCGGCGGGAGAATCCCCATGCGCGGATCATCGTCACCGGCTGTGCGGCACAAACGGAAGCTAAGACCTTCGGCGAAATGCCGGAAGTGGATGCCGTTCTCGGCAATGAGGAAAAGCTGAAAAGCGCCTCTTATCGGGCGCTGCCGGATTTCGGCGTGTCTGCCGAAGAGAAGCTTCGCGTCAACGATATCATGAGCGTCAAGGCCACGGCTCCGCAAATGGTCAAGCACATCGATGGGCATGTGCGGGCTTTCATTCAGGTGCAGAACGGCTGCGATCACCGCTGCACCTTCTGCATCATTCCCTATGGTCGCGGCAATTCCCGCTCGGTTCCCATGGGCGCTGTGGTTGATCAGGCACGAAAGCTGGTGGCGGAAGGTTATCGCGAAATCGTTCTGACGGGGGTGGATGCCACCAGCTATGGCGCGGACTTAGCCGGAACGCCCACGCTTGGCCTGCTTGCCAAAACACTTCTGAAACAGGTGCCGGACATCCGCCGTCTGCGCCTTTCCTCCATCGATAGCATCGAGGCGGATGGCCATCTCTTCGATCTCTTGGCCGATGAGCCGCGCTTCATGCCGCATCTGCATTTGTCCTTGCAGCATGGCGACGATATGATCCTGAAGCGCATGAAGCGGCGTCATTCCAGCGCGGACGCCCTGGCTTTTGTGGAGCAGGTGCGCCGTCTTCGTCCGGAGGTGAGTTTCGGCGCGGATATGATTGCGGGCTTCCCGACGGAAACGGAAGAGATGTTCGCCAATGCGCTGGCTCATGCAGATGATTGCGGCCTTTCTTTCCTGCACGTCTTTCCCTATAGCCCACGTCCCGGTACGCCTGCGGCCCGCATGCCGCAGCTGGACCGTGCGCTTGTGAAGGAACGGGCGGCACGCTTGCGCGTTCGCGGTGAGGAACTGCTGAATAGGCATCTTTCCCGCATGGTCGGCACGCGGCAGACCATTCTCGTGGAAATGAGCGGGTTTGCGCATACGGAAAATTTCTCGCTGGTGGCAGCGCCGGAACTGACACCGCGCGATCTGGTGTCGGTCACGATAACGGGTCACAACGGCAAACATCTGACAATGCAGGTCAACGCTGCTGAAGCTGCGTGACGGAACGGATCATTCATGGCGCTGGGTTTCATCAAAAAAGTCTTCACCTTCGGCAAGGACAAGGCACCTGCGGATGCCAGTTCGCCGGAGGCCGAGCTTTCGGCGGAAGAAAAAGCCGCAATCGCTTCTGAGACCGAACCGCATTCGCGAGAGGAAAATCTGCCTCTCTCGCCTGTCGATCCTGTCGCCCAAGCGGAAATGGAAACGGCGGGCGGTCCCTCCGATGATGATGAGGATGCCGAGCCGGAACTGATCCCCTCCGGTGAGGCGCCGGGTGAGCTTGGCATGGTGCCGCTGTCTCTGTTGCAAGCAGAAGCCGAGGCGGAGGAGGGAAGCGATGGCGAGCAAGGCCAGTCCCCCTCAGTTCCCGCCGAACCCGTTCTCCCCAAAGGTTTCGCCACCCGCAAGGAAGTGGCTCCGGTCGAAGCCGCGCCAGAGGTCAAGCTTTCCTGGTTCCAGCGGTTGCGGCAGGGTCTGTCACGCACTTCCGCGCAGCTGACGGGCCAGATCACGGCACTGTTTACCAAGCGCAAGCTGGACGAAGCCACGCTTGAGGAGCTGGAAGACCTGCTGATCCAGGCCGATCTTGGCGTGGAAACGGCCATGCGCATTGCCGATACGCTGTCTTCCGAACGCTATGGCAAGGATGTGACGGGCGAAGATGTGTCGCGCATCATGTCGGCGGAAATCACCAAGGTTCTGGCGCCGGTCGCCAAGCCGCTGGAGCTTGATCTTTCCCACAAGCCGCATGTCATTCTCGTCGTTGGCGTCAACGGTACGGGCAAAACCACCACCATCGGCAAGCTGGCGGCCAAACTCTCGGGCTCCGGCCTCAAGGTCATGCTGGCGGCGGGCGATACCTTCCGCGCTGCCGCCATCGAGCAGCTGAAGATCTGGGCGGATCGCACAGGATCGGACTTCATCGGCACCAAGCTTGGCGCGGATGCCGCAGGTCTGGCCTATGATGCCTTCGAGCAGGCCAGGGCGCGCAAATCGGATGTTCTCATCATCGATACGGCAGGTCGCCTGCAAAACAAGGCTGAGCTGATGTCCGAGCTGGAAAAGATCGTGCGCGTTCTTGGCAAGCTCGATCCGGATGCGCCGCATACGGTCTTGCAGACGCTCGACGCTACCACTGGCCAGAACGCCATGAACCAGGTGGAAATCTTCCGCAATGTAGCCGGTGTCAGCGGTCTCATCATGACCAAGCTGGATGGCACGGCACGCGGCGGCATTCTCGTTGCCATTGCCGCCAAGCACAAGCTGCCGGTCTATTTCATCGGTGTGGGTGAGGGGATCGACGATCTCGAACCCTTTGAGGCACAAGATTTCGCCCATGCCATTGCCGGTGTGGCCCATTGATGCCACACAAGCCGCTTTAAATTCCTGTCCCGAAGAAGATCGAGAACCATATTCATGCATAGCTTTGAAAGCGATACCACGCCAAACCGGCAGGAAAAGGAACATCCGGGCCTCAAGCTGGCGCTGGAACTCGGTCCGCTTCTCGTCTTCTTCTTCGCCAATCTGCGGGGCGAATGGCTCGTGTCGAAGTTCCCGGTTCTCGCAACGCTCGGCGGACCGCTGCTCGTTGCCACCGGCCTCTTCATGGCCGCGACGGTGATTTCGCTCATCGTCTCGAAGATCGTCTTCAAGCATTTGCCGGTCATGCCTTTCGTATCGGGCATTGTTGTCGTCATTTTTGGCGGCCTCTCGATCTGGCTTCAGGATGAAACCTTCATCAAGATGAAGCCGACCATTGTGAACACGCTCTTCGGTGTGACCCTTCTGATCGGCCTCATGTTCGGCAAGTCCTTGCTCGGCTATGTTTTCAATGCCGCCTTCCAGCTGACACCTGAGGGGTGGCAGAAACTCACCCTTCGCTGGGGCCTGTTCTTCCTGTTCCTCGCCGTTCTCAACGAAGTCGTCTGGCGCAATTTCTCCGATGCCACCTGGGTGAATTTCAAGGTCTGGGGCACGATGCCCATCACCATCGCCTTTACGCTTGCCCAGATGCCTCTCATCATGAAGCATTCGATTGAGCAGGACACGAGCGGCAAGCCATGAGCTTTGCTAGCGCCTCCCCATCGCGCGATAGCCAGTATTACTGGTTTGCCGTCGCCCTTATTCTGCTGGCTGTTCAGGTTCTGGCGGAATACGTCATGGGCCGCCTCTGGATCTGTTCCTGTGGCTATGTGAAGCTGTTCGAGCCGGGGGTGAATACGCCCGGAAACTCACAGCATCTGGCCGATTGGTACACGCCGTCGCATATCATCCACGGCTTTCTGTTCTATGGTCTTGGCTGGCTGGTGCTGCGCAAGACATCCTTTGCCAAACGCCTCAGCCTTGCCGTCTTCATCGAAGCGGCCTGGGAGCTGCTGGAAAACTCACCCATCATCATTGATCGCTATCGTTCGGCCACCATGGCCATCGGCTATGAGGGCGACAGTATCCTGAATTCGGCCCTGGATACGGTTTTCATGGCGCTCGGCTTCCTCTTTGCCGCGCGCGCGCCCGTCTGGCTGACGGTGATCGTTGCGATTTTCTTCGAGATTTTCACCGGCTGGCTGATCCGCGATAATCTGACGCTCAACGTGCTGATGCTGGTCTATCCGCTGGATGCGGTCAGGGCTTGGCAGGGGGCGCTTTAACCGTTCAGGACGCTGCCTTGCCGGTCGCCTTTTCGATGGCGGGCAGCAGTTCCTGTTTTACGCTTCGCTCATCGAACGGACCGACGCGCTTGTACAGAATTGTGCCGTCCGGCCCGACGAGATAGCTTTCCGGAATGCCGTAGACACCCCAATCGATGGCGGCCTGGCCTTTCGGGTCAACACCAATCGCCTGATAGGGATTGCCGAGCTCGCCGAGAAAGCGGAGCGCGTTGTCGTTGCGATCCTTGTAATTGATGCCGACGAGGCTGATGCGGCTGTCTTTCGCCAGTTCCGTCAAGAGGGGATGCTCCTGGCGGCAGGGCACACACCAGGAGGCAAACACATTCACCAGCGTCAGCTTGCCTTTGATGGCAGCATCGGTCAGCGCCAGTCTCTCCGAGCCGTCCAGCGGCGACAGATTGAGCGAAGGCGCATGTTTGCCGATCAGGGCGGAGGGAATAGCGGAAATGTCCCGCCCGTTCACATCCTGATCGTAAAGCATTTTTCCGGCAATGGCGGCAAAGCCGGCAAACACCGCAAGCGGAATGAGCGCCAGCGCGTAGCGGCCCATACCACGCTTCTGAGGAGCCTGTTCTGACGGTTCGTTTCTGCTCATGGCTTGGCGGCTTCCGGGTTTGCCTGGGCGGAGCGGCGGCGGATACCGGCGGCTTCCAGCTCCTGCAGCTCGCGACGGCGCGCCCGGCCATCGGCCAGCGTCCAGCCGATAAGACAGAGCGTGATCAGGGCTGTGACCCCGTAGGACGTGAAAATGTAAAAGGCATGGCTCATGAGATCAGCTTTCGCGGCTTGCCATTCGGGCGGCCATGCGCCGTTGCGTTGAGATGCGGCGACGCCAGATTTCGTTGCGCATCGCCATAATGTGCAGCGTGAAGAACAGAAGGGTATAGGCGGCAGCCATCACCAGCAGCGGGCGCAGGAATTCAGGATCGATGGCCGAGCCGCCCATGCGGATGACGCTTGCAGGCTGGTGCAGCGTGTTCCACCACTCCACGGAAAACTTGATGATCGGGATGTTCACGAAACCGATGAGGATCAAAACGGCGGAAACCCGCGCCGCCCGGGAAGGATCGTCCATGGCACGGTTCAGCGCGATGATACCAAGATACATCAGGAACAGAACGAAGACCGAAGTGAGCCGCGCATCCCAGACCCACCAGGTGCCCCACATGGGCTTGCCCCAGAGAGAGCCGGTGATCAGCGCAATCAAAGTGAAGCCAGCGCCGAGCGGTGCGGCAGCCTTGTGACTGACATCGGCGAGCGGATGCCGCCAGACCAGTGTGCCGATCGCCGACAGCGCCATGACTGAATAGCACATCATGGAAAGCCAGGCCGCAGGGACATGGATATACATGATGCGAACGGTATCGCCCTGTTGGTAGTCTCCCTCCGTCGTGAAGGCGAGATAGAGCCCGACGACGAACAAAACCGCCGTCACCCCGGCAAGCCACGGCAATAGCCGCGCGGCAAGGGTGAGAAACCGCGTGGGGTTGGCGAGATCGCTGACTTTGCGGATGGCGAGGCTTTCGTTCATGCGGTCCTTCTACGGGAAATAGCCCACTGTGGAGTTGATTCTAGTCAATCCCCGGCATTGCGCAACGCTAGTGCAGCACCCAGTGGGCCGATGACCGCAAAAAACATCGTGATGGCGGTGAGGATTAGAAAAGGCGGAAGAAAGGGGGCGGGATCTTCCACAGCGGCATAGGAGGCGCTGACGCCGAATATAAGCACCGGCACCGTTAGCGGCAGCACCAGAATGGAGACGAGCAGGCCGCCACGGGGAAGCGTGACGGCAACGGCCGCACCGACCGCGCCGATGAAGGCAAGGGCAGGCGATCCCACCAGCAGCGTCAGCATCACAGCGCCAATTGCGACCTCGCTCATATTCATGAAGAGCCCAAGCAGCGGCGAGGCAATGACCAGCGGCAGAACATTCGCCAGCCAATGAGCCAGGCACTTCACCAGAACCGTCAGCACCAGCGGATGCTCCTGCATCAACAGCAGGTCCAGCGATCCATCCTCCCGGTCGGCCTGAAACATGCGGTCCAAGCCAAGCAAGGCAGCCAGAAGTGCGCCAATCCACACGATTGCCGGACCTATTCGCGCCAGAAGGTTCAAATCCGGCCCGACGCCGAAGGGGATGACAGCGACGACCGTCAGGAAAAAGAGAATGCCGATGAGGGCGCCGCCACCGGCGCGAACGGAAAGCTTCAGGTCACGAAGAAGGAGCGCGATCATGGGACAAACTCCTGCGCCGCAAACTCAAACCCCTTCATTTCCAGGTGCTCGACGTTCAAAAGCTCCAGCGGCTGATGGGTGGCAGCAAGGATCATGCCGCCAGCCTTCTGGTGTTCCCGCATGAGGTTGGACAGCAAGGATTCGGCGCTGGTATCAAGCGCTGCCGTCGGCTCATCGACGATCCAGACCGGGCGATAGGCAACGAGAAGCTTGGCAAAGGCCATGCGGCGCTGTTGCCCGGCCGACAGATAGCCGAAGGGCAGATGAAGCACCGTTTCCAGCTCCACCGCCGCCGCGGCATCAAGGACGGAAAGCCCTTCGCCCCCTTCATGGTCGCCGAAGAAATCCTTCCAGAAGGTCAGGTTCTCGCGAACCGAAAGCTCCGGCTTCATGGCGTTGCGATGGCCGAGATAATGGGCCGCTTCCGCCAGTCTGGGAGCCTTCCGGTCTGTATCGTACCAGAACAGAATCAGGCCGGAGGCGGGCTTGAGAAGGCCTGCGGCGACCTTCAGCAGGGTGGATTTTCCGGAGCCGTTGCGGCCGGTCAGAAGCAGAGCGCTTCCCCCTTCCAAGTGGAAGGAAAGATTGGAGAATATCAGATCTTCGCCACGATGCGCAGACAGGTTTTCGGCGGCAAGCCGCATGGGTTAATCCCTTGTTGACTCGGTTGCGCGGCAATCGGAAAAAAAATCGTGCCGATGACCCTTCTCGGTCTGGAACACTTCTTAGAAATTATCTATAAGCTACGCAACCACGCCAGCGGCCGGCGTGATTTTCACTTTGCGCCGGACCTGAGGATTTTATCTTCTCGTGCGGACAGCGGAAATGGTCGCACCCGCATCCTGATGTGCATGAAGTGCATAGGCGTCCGCACGCGCGTGTTGGCTCTTGATATCAGCGGGGTTACTTCTCGTGTCTAAATCTCTCGATAGCTTCAATTGCCGGTCCGTGTTGACCGTCAACGGCAAGGATTACGTTTACTACAGCCTGCCAAAGGCTGAGGCGAACGGCCTTGCGGGCGTCTCCAAGCTGCCGTTTTCCATGAAGGTGCTTCTGGAAAACCTGCTGCGCTTTGAAGACGGCAAGTCCGTTACCAAGGAACACATCCAGTCCGTCGCTCAATGGCTGAGCAACAAGGGCAAGGTCGAGAACGAAATCGCCTATCGTCCGGCACGCGTTCTGATGCAGGACTTCACCGGCGTTCCGGCTGTTGTGGACCTCGCTGCCATGCGCGATGGCATCAAGGCTCTGGGCGGCGACCCGGAGAAGATCAACCCGCTGGTTCCTGTTGATCTCGTCATCGACCACTCCGTTATCGTGGACGAATTCGGCACCCCGAACGCGTTTGCCCGCAACGTCGAGCTGGAATACGAGCGTAACGGCGAGCGCTATCGCTTCCTGAAGTGGGGCCAGCAAGCGTTCAAGAACTTCCGCGTCGTTCCTCCGGGCACTGGCATCTGTCACCAGGTGAACTTCGAATATCTCGGCCAGACGGTCTGGACGAAGGAAGAAGACGGCGAAACCATCGCCTATCCGGATACCTGCGTCGGCACCGATTCCCACACGACCATGATCAACGGTCTCGGCGTTCTCGGCTGGGGTGTTGGCGGTATCGAAGCCGAAGCGGCCATGCTGGGTCAGCCGGTTTCCATGCTTCTGCCGGAAGTCATCGGCTTCAAGCTGACCGGTACGCTGAAGGAAGGCGTGACCGCGACCGACCTCGTTCTGACCGTCGTGCAGATGCTGCGCAAGAAGGGCGTCGTTTCCAAGTTCGTCGAATTCTTCGGCACGGGTCTCGACACGCTGCCGGTTGCCGACCGCGCAACCATCGGCAACATGGGTCCGGAATATGGCGCGACCTGCGGCTTCTTCCCGGTCGATTCGGCCACTGTCGGCTATCTCGACATGTCCGGCCGCACGAAGGACCGTATCGCGCTCGTGGAAGCCTATTCCAAGGCACAGGGCATGTGGCGCGAAGGTGACGGTTCCGACCTCGTCTTCACCGATACGCTGGAACTCGATCTGGGCGACGTCGTGCCCTCCATGGCTGGCCCGAAGCGTCCGGAAGGCCGTCTGCCGCTGGAAACCATTGCGCCGAACTTCGCAACCGCTCTCGAAGGCGATTACAAGAAGCCGGGTCAGCTTTCCCAGCGTTGGGCCGTTGAAGGCACGGATTTCGATCTCGGCCATGGTGACGTGGCGATTGCCGCCATCACGTCGTGCACCAACACGTCGAACCCGAGCGTTCTGATCGCTGCTGGCCTTCTGGCCCGCAACGCCGTTGCCAAGGGCCTGAAGTCCAAGCCCTGGGTCAAGACTTCGCTTGCACCGGGATCCCAGGTCGTTGGCGAATATCTGGAAAAGTCCGGCCTGCAGAAGGAACTGGACGCGCTCGGCTTCAACCTCGTCGGTTTCGGCTGCACCACCTGCATCGGCAATTCCGGTCCGCTGCCGGCACCGATCTCCAAGACGATCAACGACAAGGGCATCATCGCCGCTGGCGTTCTTTCCGGTAACCGCAACTTCGAAGGCCGTATCTCGCCGGACGTTCAGGCGAACTACCTGGCTTCTCCGCCGCTGGTTGTTGCCTATGCCCTGGCTGGCACGGTTCAGAAGGACCTGACGAAGGAGCCGCTCGGCGAAGACCGTGACGGCAACCCGGTCTATCTGAAGGACATCTGGCCGAGCTCTGCCGAAGTGCAGGAGTTCATCCAGAAATACGTGACCCGCGAACTGTTCGAAACCCGTTATGCCGACGTCTTCAAGGGCGATGCCAACTGGCAGGCGGTACAGGTTCCGGAAGGCCAGACCTATGCCTGGGACGACAAGTCGACCTATGTGCAGAACCCGCCTTACTTCGTCGGCATGCCGAAGCAGGCTGGCGTTGGCACTGACAACATCGTCAATGCGCGCATTCTGGGTCTCTTCGGCGACAAGATCACGACCGACCATATTTCTCCGGCCGGTTCGATTAAGGCGCAGTCTCCGGCAGGTGCCTATCTGCTCGGCAACGGCGTTTCCGTCGCGGACTTCAACCAGTACGGCACGCGCCGTGGTAACCATGAAGTGATGATGCGCGGCACCTTTGCCAATATCCGCATCCGCAACCACATGCTCGGTCCGAACGGCAAGGAAGGCGGCTACACCGTCCACTATCCGTCCAAGGAAGAGATGTCGATCTACGACGCGGCCATGAAGTACAAGGCTGAGGGCGTTCCGCTCGTCATCTTTGCAGGCGTTGAATACGGCAACGGTTCTTCGCGTGACTGGGCTGCCAAGGGCACCAACCTGCTCGGCGTTCGCGCTGTGATCGCCCAGTCCTTCGAGCGTATTCACCGCTCGAACCTCGTTGGCATGGGCGTCGTGCCCTTCGTCTTCGAAGAGGGCACCAACTGGCAGAGCCTTGACCTGAAGGGTGACGAAACCGTGACCATCGAGGGTCTCAATGGCGATATCAAGCCGCGCGAGTGGAAGACGGCGAAGATCACCTATGCCGACGGTACGGTGAAGGAAATCAAGATCCTCTGCCGCATCGATACGCTCGATGAAGTCACCTACGTCAACAATGGTGGCATTCTGCAGACGGTTCTGCGCGATCTGGCTGCCTGATCGGTCCATGTTTAAAACTGATGCCGCCGGACAAGCCTGTCCGGCGGCATTTTTGACAGGAATGTCAGGTTGCTACATTTCAGCATTCTTTGTCACCCGGTTGTGACTTTCGATTGATGAGCTGCACGGGGTAGGCTGCGAGCAATTCAGTGATCCTCATACGATAAAGACCAAGATGCCCCTGTCGTCGTACCCATTTTCGCGCCTCTTCAAGCCGCTTTGCTGGCTCGCCGTGTGCCTTTTGCCTGCCGGTTCAGGACTGGCTGGCGACATCGCTTCACCGCGCGGCGTGGTGGAACTGTTCACCTCACAAGGTTGCGCATCCTGTCCGCCTGCCGATGAGACGCTGAAGCGTCTGGTGGACCAGGGCGATGTGGTGGCGCTGTCCTACCACGTGGATTACTGGAATTATCTCGGCTGGACTGACACGCTGAGTTCAAAGGAAAACACCGAGCGCCAGTATGGCTATGCCCATTCCATGGGGCGCAGCGGGGTTTACACGCCACAGGCCATCATCAACGGTCGGGTGCATGTGAAGGGGACCGATATCTCCACCATCAATGGCAAGATGGATGAACTGCACAAGGAGGGGCAAGGGCTCTCGGTGCCGATCAAGGCTGCCATGAACGGCGAGGAAATGGAGATTACCATTCCGCCGGGCGAGGGCCGCGCCGAGGTGGTGGTTGCCTATTTCACCAAAAAAGAAGCGGTGAATGTGGAGCGCGGCGACAATAGCGGCCGCCAGATGGAATATTGGCACAATGTTTATGACGTGCAGACGGTGGGCATGTGGGATGGCAAGGAGCTGAACATTACCCTGCCGGCCAAGAGCATGGGCAGCTCCAAGAAGGATGGTTGCGCGATCCTGCTGCAATCTTCCGGCCCCAATGGCGAGCCTGCCGCCATTATTGGCGCCGCTGTGCTGATGGCAGGGCGCAAGCGAACTCCTTGAAAGGTCCGACCCGAGACGTTGGGGGCTGGGGGTAAGGTCAACGCCTTGGGCCGGACCGACTGGCGCTGAGCGCCAACTGGATGGCGGCAAAGTGTCGGAGAAATCCGGCAGTGTTTTGTCCGAAATCGGGCATGGGGCGAGTTTTCCTAAAATTCGAGTTTCAGGTCTTGCTGCCTCGGAACCCCGGCACCGTGGCCGTGTTCAAGCAAGGGCCGCTTGCATTTTGCCAAGCCTGAGGCACACTGATACGAAACTGTCACATGCTGCCTAACGCGTGTCGCGATCTTTCAGATTCGCTCGTCACGCTTTAGGGCTTTGTTTTAACGCATGTCATACCCGCAAAACCGCTGCACACTTTTGCGCGACATGCTCTAGGAGCGCACATGACCGATCAGAAGGCAGAGGGTGCCGTTGTTGTCGAGTTGAACCAGTTTCGCCAACAGAATAGCGAACCGCCGCCAGTGATGTTCCACCGGCGGGAACTGGATGCCATCCTCAAGATCTACGGCCGCATGGTCGGCGAGGGCGAATGGAAGGATTATGCCATCGATCAGCTGAAGGATCGGGCGGTGTTTTCCATCTTCAAACGATCCGGCGATCTGCCGCTCTTCCGCATCGAAAAGAACCCCAAGCTTGCCAACAAGCAGGGCGCCTACAGCGTGTTGAACACGCATGGCATGGTTCTGAAACGCGGCCATGAATTGCCGCAGGTTTTGAAAATATTCGACAAGGCGCTGAAGCTGGTGGAGTAGGGCTCGCCTCAGCCTTTGAACAGATTGCCGGGATAGCTCGCCATATCCGGTTTGGACGAAGTGCCTTCGCCCAGTTCCCGCTGCATGATGATGGTATCCAGCCAACGATCATGCTTGAAGCCGGTTCCCTTCATCAATCCGACATGTTCAAAGCCAAGGCTTTGATGCAGGCGTGCCGAGGCAGGACTTGCGCCGCCGATGACCGCCGTCATCTGCCGGAAACCAAGCGCTGTGCAGCGGTCTATCAACGCCTGTAACAGTGCCTTTCCAAGCCCCTTTCCTCGCGATTCCGGCGCGAGATAGATCGAATCCTCCACCAGCCAACGATAGGCAGGCCTGGTGCGGAAGGCGGAGGCATAGGCATAGCCGAGCAGGGCCCCGTCATCACCTTCCACGACAATGTAAGGATAATCCTTCTCGCGCAGGGCCGTGAAGCGCCCCATCATCTCCGCCTCGTCCGGCGGGGTCAGCTCGTAGCTTGCCGTGCCGTTCAGGACGCTTTCCCTATAGATGGCGGTGATGGCGGGAAGATCCGCGACGATGGCGTCGCGCAGGCGGTATGTCATGGCATTTCATCCGGTTCGATGAAGCCTATGTAATCAAAGAGATGAGCCTGCTGCAATGCAAAAAGGGCGGCCCAAAGACCGCCCTTCCGCATCGAAAACCTGCTGTTCAGATTAGTTGTTCCGGTTGCCCAGGAACTGCATCAGGAACAGGAAGAGGTTGATGAAGTCGAGATACAGCGTCAGCGCACCCATGATGGCCTTGCGGCCCATGACCGACGAATCATCGCCCACATAGTACATTTCCTTGATCTTCTGCGTGTCGTAGGCGGTCAGGCCCGCGAAGATCAGCACGCCGATCACCGATACCGCAAAGGCAAGGGCAGACGACGCCAGGAAGATGTTGACCACGGATGCGATGATGAGGCCGAACAGACCCATCATCAGGAACGAGCCCATGGCGGAGAGATCACGCTTCGTCGTGTAGCCGTAGAGCGAGAGCGCGCCAAAGGACGCCGCCGTGATGAAGAATGTCTGCACGATGCTCTGGCCCGTATAGACCAGGAAGATCGAAGACAGAGACAGACCCATCAGTGCGGCATAGGCCCAGAATGCGGTTTGAGCCGCGGCAACACTCATGCGGTTGATGCGGAAGCTCAGGAACATCACCATGGCAAGCGGAGCCAGCATGACGACCCAGCGAAGCGGGCTCTGGTAGACGGCGGCGCCAAAGGCGGTGATCTGGCCATCCTGAACCGCGAGCTGCCAGGTTGCGAAGGCCGCAACGCCCGTGATCGCCAGACCGAGAGCCATGAGATTGTAGACCTTCAGCATATAGGTGCGAAGGCCTTGATCGATCATGGCGCCTTCCTGGACGCCACCGCGCACGGCACGGTTGTCGAAATTGTAACGGTCAGACATGTGTTTGTCCTCTCAAGCTTCGGATGGATTACGGTGTCGGGATAATCCCTGGCGCCGCTGCGAAGCTCAGCAAGCCTGCATTGAATATGCGAGGTTACGTCCAAGCGTTCAAGTGTTTAGGCCCCAAATCTGACAGGTGACCAAAATTTAATGCGAGGCAAGCCTGAGCTTAAAGTTCCCGAAGCACGGGTGCAGCTTTCTGCCCGAGGATCCGCCAGGTGCCCGCAAGCCCAATGCTGACGGTGAGAACCAGCGCCCCCACCAGTGTTGCGATTGCGACATCGGGCAGGAAGGTCGCCGGCATTTTCATGATGCGGCTGACCACGAACCAGGCGGATATGCCACCCGCAAAAAGAGCAAAGATGGCCGTGGCCAGCCCCAGGATCATGTATTCGTAGGAGAAGGCGCGCATCAGCATCGAACGCGTGCCGCCGAGTGTCTTCAGGATCACCGCATCATGCGTTCTTGCCCGATTGCCGGAAGCAAGCGCGCCGGCAAGCACCAGGACCGAGGCAATCAGCGCGACGGCTGCGGCAGCGCGAATGGCGGTCGCCAATTGGCCCAGAAGCTGGCTTGCAATATCCAGCGCATCCTTCACGCGCACCGTGGTGACCGTGGGATAGGCTGCCGTGACGGCGCGGAGAATCTCACCCTCCTGGGCCGGGGAGGCGGAACTGTCCATCAGGGTTGCCAGCCAGGCATGCGGCGCACCGCGGAATGTGTTGGGCGAAAAGACCATGACGAAGTTGATCGAGAGCGAGCGCCATTCGACCTTGCGGAAATTGGCGATCTTGGCGGTGATGTTGCGGCCAAGGACATTGACGGTGACGGTGTCACCGAGCTTCAGGCCAAGCTCGCGGCCCTCTTCCTCGGAGAAGGAGACCAGCGGCTCGCCGCTATAATCCTTCGGCCACCAACTGCCTCCCGCCAGTTCTGAGCCTTCCGGCAGGTTCTGTGCATAGGTAATGCCGCGATCGCCTCTCAAGACCCATCTGCCCGCAGGCGGTATGTTCATCTGGCCGACATCCTGGCCGTTGAAGGCGAGGATTCGACCGCGCAGCATCGGCACCTGAACGATCTTTCCGTCCGGGGCGAGGCGTTTGACCGTCTCGACCACGCCGTCCTTCTCATTGCTCTGGATATCGACAAAGAAGAAGTTCGGAGCGTTTTGCGCCATGGCTCCCGTCAACTGGCGGCGCATATTGCCGTCGATCAGCGCAAGCGTCACCAGCAGTGCGAGGCCGAGACCAAGCGAGAGAACAACGGACGGCGTCAACGCACCGGGCCGGTGAATATTGCCAATGGCAAGGCGAAGAGCGGGTGAGGAAACGCGCGGGCTTCGGCGGGCAAGAGCGGCGATGCCGCTTGCGACCAGCCGGAGCAGAACGAATGCGCCGGCGACGGCAGCGAGAAAGACGACGGCAATGAAGCGGTCTTCCGCAGCAAAAATGGCAAGGCCCGCAAGTGCCGCCAGCGCCATGCCGCCCGCCAGCAGATAAGGCCAAGAGGGCCAGCGGCTCTGATCAAAGCTCTGTTCGCGAAACAGCGCGGTTGCGGGAACTTCGCGTGCATGGCCAAGCGGCAGGACCGCAAAGGCAAAGGTGGTCAAAAGGCCAAACAGCGCTGCAAGGCCCAGCGCGCCCGGATAGAGTGTCGCGCTGGCATCGATCGGCAGGAAATCACGCAGGAAGCCGAGCGCCGCATAGGGCGCGATTGCGCCCAGAAGCACGCCGATGAGAATGCCCACCGCGCCAATCATCAGGATCTGGAACAGGTAGATCAATGTGACGACAAAGGCGGGTGCGCCAAGGCATTTGAACGTTGCGATGGTCGTGCGCTTCGAATCCAGAAATGCGCGTACCGCATTGGCCACGCCAACGCCACCGACGATCAAGGCCGTGAGGCCCACCAGTGTGAGAAACTGCGAGAAGCGATCCACATTTTCCGTGAGAGACGGGGCGGCGCGGTCTGCCGTGCGGATGGACCAGCCAGCAGCAGGGAACTGCTTGTTGGCAATGGCTCCGAGCGTATTTCTGGAGGAGGGATCGTTCAGTTTGATCTTGTAGGCATGTTCAACAAGACTGCCGGTCTGAATCAGGCCCGATGCGCGCAAGGCGTCCTGTGACATCAGAAGGCGCGGGGCGAAGCCGAAGCCTTCCGAAAGAGCGTCCGGCTCGGTGACCAGAGTGGCGGAAATCCTCAGCTTTGCCGTGCCCAGCAGAAGCTCGTCCCCCACCTTGACGCCGAGGCGTTCCAGAAGCAGCGGTGCTGCCAGCACGCCGAATGTATCGCCTTGCCGCGCCAGAAGATCCGGCAGGGGCTGCTGCGGGTTCGATTCGACCTTGCCATACAGGGGATAGCGACTGTCGACCGCCTTGGCTTCGACCAGTGCCTGACCGGAGCCATCGGTCAGCCGCGCCATGGAGCGAAGACCCGTGGAAACGGCCACCTGCCCCAGACTATCGAGGAAGGCGCGTTCCTCGCCGGAGGCTTCGCGATTGTTCAGCTCGAAGCGGATGTCTCCCGCCAGCAGGGTTTGCCCCTGGCTTGCAATCGCATCGGTAATTGCCTTCGAGACGGAATTGACCGCCGCAATCGCGCCAGTACCAAGCGCGATGCAGGCGAGAAAAATGTAGAAGCCGGAGAGGCCGCCGCGAAGCTCTCGAAGCGCCAGACGCCATGCAATGGAAACCGAGGGAAGACGCGCGGGCTTCATGCCATGGCCATCCGGGTCGCGGTTCCGGCCCTGCTATCCGCCTCGATCTGGCCCGAGCGAACGCGGATCTGCCGGGAGCATCGCGCTGCCAGCGCGGTATCGTGGGTGACGAGGATCAGCGTCATCCGGCGCTCCGCCTGTTTCGAGAACAGAAGGTCGGCAATCTGCTTGCCGGTTTCGGTGTCGAGATTGCCCGTCGGCTCGTCTGCTATGAGGACGGCAGGTGAGGGAGCAAGAGCGCGGGCAATCGCCACGCGCTGCTGTTCGCCTCCGGAAAGCTGGCCGGGATAATGGTTCAGCCGTTCGCCGAGGCCAACCGCTGTCAGCTCCTTGCGGGCAATATCGAAGGGATTTGGAACATTCGCCAGTTCCAGCGGAACTGCAACATTCTCCAGCGCCGTCATATTGGCGATGAGATGGAAGGACTGGAAGACGATGCCGATATTCTTGCCGCGAAAATCCGCCAGCCGATCTTCGTTCAGCGTGTGCAGCGGCGTCTTACCGATATGGATCTCGCCCGAATCCAGCCGCTCCAGTCCTGCAAGGACCATCAGCAAGGTGGATTTTCCGGAGCCGGAGGGGCCGACAATCCCCACGGCCTCGCCTTCATCGATCTTGAGGTCGATGCTCTTCAGCACGTGGACGGAAGCCGCTACAGTTCCGAGCGTCAGATCCGCCTTCTTCAATTCGATGATGGTGTTGCTCACGAAAATCGATCCTATATCGAATGAGAACCTCCTCAAACGGGAATCGCCGCGTGAGGCAGAAGAGCCCAATCTAGGAATAGTGCGATGAAATTCAAAGCAGTCTGGCTTCACGTGATTGTCATTGCGGGGACAATCCTTTCCCTTCTGTCTCCGGCGCAGGCAAAAACGCTGCAAATCGTCGGATTTGGCGACAGCCTGATGGCGGGCTACCAGCTTGCATCTTCCGAATCCTACACGGCGCAGCTTGAGGCGGCGCTGAAGGCGAAGGGCCACGATGTGTCGATTGCCAATGCCGGTGTGTCCGGGGACACGACCTCGGGCGGGCTTGCAAGACTGGACTGGTCTGTGCCGGACGGCACGGATGCGGTGATCCTGGAGCTTGGCGCCAATGACGCGCTGCGCGGTGTCTCGCCAGAGGAGACCGAAAAGAACCTGGACGCCATGCTGGCGCGCCTGAAAGAGCGAAACATTCCCGTTTTGCTGGCGGGCATGATGGCCCCGCCAAACATGGGCGGCGACTACGCGCAGCGCTTCAATGGCATCTACCAGAAACTCTCGCAGAAATACGGCGTGCCGCTCTATCCCTTCTTTCTGGACGGGGTCGTCACACAGGCCAATCTGCAGCTGGAAGACGGCATGCATCCCAATGCAAAAGGCGTCGCGGTCATGGTGGAACGGTCTCTTCCTACCGTTGAAACCTTTCTGAAAAGCCTGCCAACCCACAGGTGATTTTTGCAGGGCAAAAAAAGCAGCTTGCGCGGAACCCCAATGCATGTTCCGCTATTGTTACCGAATAAGATTCGAGGAGGTTCGCGATGCCGAGACTTTTCACCGCCCTCGAAATTCCGCGTAATGCAGCTCTCAGCCTCTCCCTTTTGCGAGGCGGTTTGCCGGGCGCACGATGGATCGATGTCGAGAATTATCACATCACTCTGCGTTTCATTGGCGATGTCGACGGTCGTACCGCCGACGAGATAGTTGACCGGCTGGACCGGATCGACCGCGAGGAGTTCCAGCTCAGCCTGTCCGGGATTGGCTCATTCGGCTCCAAGAAGCCGCATTCGATCTGGGCAGGCGTATCCCCATCACCGGAATTGATGGCGCTTCAGGCGGAAATCGACCGGATATGCATGCGGATCGGCCTGGCACCGGACCCGCGCAAGTTCACCCCTCATGTCACCTTGGCGCGGCTGAAGAATGCGCGCCTGGACGATGTGGTTCATTATCTGTCGGGACGCGGCAATTTTCACACCATGGACTTCCATGTGGGTCGCTTCGTGCTGATGTCCTCCAAGGAATCGGTCGGTGGTGGCCCTTACCTGACCGAAGAGATTTTCCCGCTTCAGGAAAGCGGCGCTTTCTATGGCGGCAGCGATCTCGCCACTGAAACCACGCTTTATTGAGGCTTGCCTGTGCGGGATGCAAAACTGAGCACCGAGGAATTGACGCAGGCGCTCGCAAAGCTGCCGGACTGGGCCTTGCGCGAGGATGAGGCAGCGATAACCCGATCCTTTCGCTTCGCAAATTTCCGGCAGGCCTTTGCCTTCATGACAGAGTGTGCGCTGATGGCGGAGAAGCTCGATCACCACCCGGAATGGTTCAACGTGTATTCGCGCGTGGATGTGACGCTGACGACGCATGATTCCGGCGGGATCACCCGGCGCGACATTGAACTGGCGACGGCCATGAACCGCGCTTCATCCAGACCTGATTGAACCTCGGCTTTTGCCACCCCATATCGGGTGCGCTCCCGAATTTCGGAGGAACAGATGGACGACGTGAAGATTGGCGAGATTTTGGCTCCCGGCGACGATGAGACGCAGGAGCGCCGCGCCAAACAGGTTCAATCCAAATTCTGGCCGACGCTGAAGCGTGCTGCACGCTATGTGCCGTTCAGCCGGGATGTTGTGGCCGCCTTCTATTGCGCAACCGACCCTGGCACGCCGACGCGGGTTCGCGGTGTTCTTCTGGCAGCGCTTGCCTATTTCGTCATGCCGCTGGATATTCTGCCGGACTTCCTGGCGATGGTGGGCTTTACCGATGATGTGGCAGTGCTTGCCACCGCCTTCCGCATGATTCAGACCCATATCAAGGACGACCATTACCAGCAGGCGGACCGTGCGCTGGCCGATGATCCGGATCTGAAATCGGCCCCGGCCAGCTGAGATCGCTCATCACTTTCCCGAGCCCGCAGTGCAAGTGTTCGATGCGGGCCTAATTCTTGCCGCAAATCACCGCATTTCTCAGATCGTGATGGCAGCGGAGCAACCTGTATGGACAGGACTGCGCCGTGTGCCGTCTCATCCCTTTGGTGCTCTTTCATAACTGGATAACGGCAGTTTTCTTCATCTCGCTGTTGACGGTTTGGTAACCAGAATTAAGTCAAAGTCTAACTGATCGCGACCCTGAGGCCCGGCCATGCCGTGCGGTCGGCCCCATCTTGAGAAAACTGGCAGGACACAATGTTTCTAAAACAGATCGCCATCGCGTCGACCCTCTTGCTCGCTGGCACTTCCATCGCCGCGGCTCAGGCACCGTCGCCCACGCGCATTCAGCAATTCAAGGCCTGGGGTGCATATTCCTACAAATCCGGCAATTCCACCGTTTGCTATGTCTTGTCCGTTCCGACGACCAAGGAGCCTGCAAGCGTGGATCACGGAGATATCTTCTTCATTATCTCGCAGCGTCCGGGACAGAACATTTCCTACGAGCCGCAGGCCATGATGGGCTATCCCATGAAGGCGGACTCGAAGGTGAACGTGACCATCGACAAGAAGAACTTCGTGATGTTCGTAAAGGACAAGGCAGCCTGGGTGGAAAACGCGGCTGAAGAGCCGGCCCTGGTTGCGGCCATGAAGGGCGGTTCGACCATGACCGTCAAGGCGACCTCCGCCCGTGGAACCGGCACCAGCTATTCCTATTCGCTGGCCGGTCTTTCGCAGGCGCTGAAGCAGATCGAGACCTGCAAGTAAGCCGCATTGTTGACCGTTGACGCAGAGGCCGGTTCGCCGGCCTTTTTGCGTTGGGGGTGACGAAAGCCTAAAAGAGTGCTACACGCCCCGGCAAAACGGCTCTTTTCCAAGAGGTGCACTCTTGCGAGATGGAAGCGCCGTTCGCATTTCACACGCAACGCAACATGTGTCCCTCGTCTTCCGGCGTGGGTCTGGCTGTTTCGGACATCAGGTTTTCCCGATCTCCGCAATGCCTGGAAAGGGCGGCCGCAACTGCCCGGCTGAATAGGATCTTGAGTGATGTCGGTATCTGATGCCACTGCCATTGCAACCCCGGTGAAGGCGCCGCTCGTACCGCAACCGGACCTGTTTTCGGGCAAGCCGTCATTGATCGGCCTGACGCGTGAAGAGCTTGGTGCCGCGCTGAAGGAAAAGGGCGTGCCGGAAAAGCAGGTGCGCATGCGCGTGAGCCAGCTGTGGCATTGGCTCTATATTCGCGGTGTTTCCGATTTCGATGCCATGTCGAATGTGGCCAAGGACATGCGGGAAATGCTGAAGCAGCATTTCACCATTGCCCGCCCGGAAGTGGTTGAAGAACAGATTTCCAACGATGGCACGCGCAAATGGCTGCTGCGTTTTCCGCCGCGGGGTGCGGGTCGTCCGGTCGAGGTAGAAACCGTCTATATTCCCGAGGAAGGACGCGGCACGCTGTGCATTTCCAGCCAGGTGGGCTGTTCGCTGACCTGCTCCTTCTGTCATACCGGGACCCAGCGCCTCGTGCGCAACCTGACATCGGAAGAGATACTGGCCCAGCTTCTTCTGGCGCGCGATCGACTGGGCGATTTCCCCGGTCTCGATTCCCCGCCCGGTGCCTTCGTGCCGACGGGTGAGCGCAAGGTGACCAATATCGTGATGATGGGCATGGGGGAGCCGCTCTACAATTTCGAGAGCGTCAAGAATGCGCTTCTGATTGCCTCCGACGGTGATGGGCTTTCGCTTTCCAAGCGCCGCATTACCCTGTCGACATCGGGTGTGGTGCCGGAAATCTACCGCACGGGTGAGGAAATCGGCGTGATGCTGGCCATCTCGCTCCATGCCGTGCGCGATGAATTGCGCGACATGCTGGTGCCGATCAACAAGAAGTATCCGCTGAAGGAGCTGCTGGAAGCCTGCCGCAAATATCCGAGCCTTTCCAATGCGCGGCGCATTACCTTCGAATATGTGATGCTGAAGGATGTGAACGACAGCCTGGAAGATGCAAAGCTTCTGACGCAGCTTTTGAAGGGCATTCCCGCCAAGATCAACCTCATTCCGTTCAACCCATGGCCCGGCACCAACTACCAGTGTTCCGATTGGGCGACGATTGAGAAGTTTGCCGATTTCATCAATCAGGCCGGTTATGCCTCGCCGATCCGCACGCCGCGTGGGCGCGACATTCTTGCCGCCTGCGGCCAGCTGAAGTCTGAATCCGAGCGCATGCGCAAGACCGAGCGTCTGGCCTTCGAGGCCATGATGATTGCAGGCCACGGCGAAGATGACGATTGAGTGAGGTCGACTGCTAAAGTAGCGCATTTTTCGCGCAAAGCTGGGCTCAGTCCCTTCCCACATGGGCGCTGGATGCATAAAAGAACGGCGCAAGAATAGTCACTCGGAGGAACCCTATGCGCCGCCTTATCCTGGCACTTGCTGCCGCCACTGTTTTGGCCATGCCTGCCAAGGCTGAAAATGTTACTGTTGCCGTCACCGCAATCGTTGCGCATCCGGCTCTCGATGCCGCACGCGACGGTGTGAAGAAGGCGCTGGCCGATGCCGGCTACAAGGAAGGCGAAAACCTCAAGTTCCTTTACGAATCCGCGCAGGGCAACCCGGGCACGGCGGCGCAGATTGCGCGCCAGTTCGTTGGCGAGGCGCCGAATGTGATCGTGCCGATTTCCACGCCGTCCGCACAGGCCGTCGTTGCAGCCACGCGTGATATTCCGGTGGTCTTCACGGCTGTTTCCGATCCGGTCGGTGCGCAGCTGGTGAAGGACATGGACAAGCCGGGCCGCAATGTGACGGGCCTTTCCGACATGCTGCCGGTTGCTGACCATCTGGCGCTGATCAAGGAAATCACCCCGAACGCAAAGACCGTTGGCTACCTCTACAACTCGGCGGAAGCAAACTCCGTTTCCACGCTGGCGGCCCTCAAGGCTGCGGCTGACAAGGCTGGCCTGAAGGTTGTCGAATCGGTTGCGACCAAATCCGCCGAAGTGCAGGGTGCTGCGCGTTCGCTCGTTGGCAAGGCCGACGTGATCTACGTGCCGACCGACAACACGATTGTTTCCGCTTTCGAAGCGGCTGCGGGCGTTGCGGCTGAAGCCAAGATCCCGCTCTACGCTGCTGATACGGATTCCGTTGCCCGTGGTGCCGTTGCGGCTCTCGGCTTCAACTATTTCGACGTGGGCAAGCAGACCGGCGAAGTTGTGGTTCGCATCCTCAAGGGTGAAAAGCCGGGCGATATTCCGGCCAAGGTCGCAGTCGGTACCGATCTCGTGCTGAACAAGAAGGCCGCTGCAGCCGCTGGCGTGACATTCCCGGAAGCTGCTCTGAAGCGCGCGACCAAGATCATCGAATAAACGCATCATGCGGGCCGTGGGTTGAACGATCTGCGGCCCTTCCAGCCTCTCATTCGAGACGGCTTCCATCTCAAGGACTTCGACCGTGAGCCAAATTGCTTTCTGGGGCGCCGTGGAGCTCGGACTTGTGTTCGCCTTCGTGGCGATTGGCGTCTATCTCGCCTTCCGCATTCTCGACTTTCCGGATCTGACGGTCGACGGTTCCTTCCCCCTCGGTGCCGCCGTCGCAGCGGTTCTGATCATCAACGGCATGAACCCCTGGGCCGCCAGTGGCGTTGCCATGGTGGCGGGAGCGCTGGCCGGTCTGGTTACGGCGACGCTGAATGTCCGCTTCAAGATCCTCAACCTGCTTGCATCCATTCTGACCATGATCGCGCTGTTTTCGGTGAACCTGCGTGTGATGGGCAAGCCCAATGTGGCGCTGCTCAATCAGGATACGATGATCTCGCCCTTCTATGGTCAGGGGCTGCCTGAATATCTGGTCCGTCCGCTGTTCGTCGGCCTGCTGGTTGTTGTGGCTCTGATCCTGGTGTGGCGCTTTCTGGAAAGCGATGCGGGGCTGGCCATGCGCGCAACCGGTGCGAATGCCCGGATGGCGCGGGCACAAGGGGTGAGTACCGGCCGCCAGATCTATCTCGGTATGGCGCTCTCCAACGCGCTGGTGGCGCTGGGTGGTGCCTTGTTTGCCCAGACCAATGGCTTTGCCGATGTGACTTCCGGTGTCGGCACCATTGTTGTGGGCCTTGCTGCTGTCATCATCGGTGAAACGCTGCTGGGTGCGCGCGGCATTCTGATTGCGCTGATCGGCTGCGTTTTCGGCTCCATCGCCTATCGTCTGGCCATCCAGCTGGCGCTGTCCAGCGATATCCTGGGCCTCAAGGCCTCCGACCTGAACTTTGTCACGGCGGTTCTGGTGGCCATTGCACTCATCCTGCCGCGTCTGCGCCGCTCTGGAGGTGCTGCATGATTTCGCTTGAAAACATTCAGGTTGTCTTCGGTCGCGGTACGCCGCTGGAAAAGAAGGCGCTGGCCAAGATCGACCTGACCATCGAGACGGGCTCTTTCGTGACCGTGATCGGCTCGAACGGTGCTGGCAAGTCGACGCTTCTTGGCGTTCTGGCGGGCGATGTGCTGCCGACGGCGGGCAAGGTGACCATCGGCACGACCGATGTGACCCGCAAGCCGACTGCTGCCCGTGCAGGGCAGGTGGCTCGCGTGTTTCAGGACCCGCTGGCAGGAAGCTGCGGCGCGCTGACGATTGAGGAAAATCTGGCACTGGCTGCCGCACGCGGACAGCGCCGTGGCCTGCTTCCCGCCCTTGGCGCCAAGCGCCGCGCATTTTTCCAGGAGCGGATTGCTTCGCTCAACCTCGGTCTGGAGAACCGGCTGAAGGACCGCATGGATCTTCTCTCCGGCGGTCAGCGCCAGGCCGTATCTCTGGTGATGGCGACACTTTCCGGCTCGGACGTGCTGCTGCTGGACGAGCATACTGCCGCACTCGATCCGGGCATGGCGGAATTCGTGATGAACCTGACCGACAAGGTCGTGTCCGAGCGGAAACTGACGACGCTGATGGTGACGCATTCCATGCGACAGGCGCTGGATTACGGCACGCGCACCATCATGCTGCATGGCGGTGAAATCGTGCTGGATGTGACCGGCGACAGCCGCAAGGATCTTCAGGTGGAAGACCTGATCGAGATGTTCCGCAAGATCCGTGGCCAGAAACTGGACGACGACGAATTGCTGATCGGCTAAGGGGGCTTGTGCCCCCTGTCTCCTATTTTGCCTGGGTCATGAAGATCTTGATGGCAAAGACCGAGAAGACACCCGCGAAAGTGTAATCGACGCCGCGCAGCACTTTCGGATTGGCTTGCAGCCATTTTGCAAGCCGATCTGCTGCCAGAATGACCAGCACGTTGACCGGACTTCCGACGAAAATGAAGAAGAAGCCGAGGAAGATCAGTTTCTGCGTGACGGCAGGATCGCCAGCGGTGACGAATTGCGGCAGGAAGGTCATGAAGAAGATGATGACCTTGGGGTTCAAGAGATTGACCCAAAGCCCTGTCGAGATATTGCTCCAGACGGAGGTTTTCTCGGTTTCAACGGCTTCCACCTTCAGGTTGGAGCCGTAGCGCACGGCCTGAATGGCAAGCCACAGAAGATAGGCGGCCCCGCCGGTTTTCAGCAGGAAGAAGGCCGTGGGTGAGGCCGTGATGAGCGCGGATACGCCAAAGGCCACCAGCAGCGTATGGATCATGATTCCGATGGTGGTGCCCAGCACCACATAGAGCGCGCGCTTGCTGCCCTGGGAGAGCGCACGGCTGATCGAAAGTGTCATATCCGGCCCCGGCGTGATCGCCAGAAGCAGGCACATGCCGGTGAAGGTTGCCAGAGTGGCGGCGCTTGGCAGAAAGTCCATGGGTGAAGCCTCGGGACGAATGTATCCCGAAGCTTTAGCCTGCCCTATGGTATTTGCCAATCAGTCCCGTTTGGCGATGAAGTCGCGTGCAGCGTCAGCATGATCAGGATGCCAGCGCGAGAGCGGCGGGCGGTTCTCGATGATATCGCCAGCGGCCCAGGCAATGCGGCGCTCGTCGGTTGCGCGGTCCACATCATTATCCGGGCAAAGAATGTAGAAATCGCCGCGCTCGATGCTTCGCATCATGAATTCCACCGTCTGTTCCGGCGTCCAGGCACCGGCAGGCTTCTCCGTGCGGCCATTGGCTGTGAGTGCGGTGTAGACGAAGCCCGGGATGAGAAGATGGGCGGTCACGCGGCAACCTTGCGTATTGCGCAGCTCGTGTTGCAGGGCTTCGGTGAAGGCCTTCACGCCCGCCTTGGACACATTATAGGCCGGATCGCCGGGCGGTGTGGTGATGCCCTGTTTCGAGCCGGTGTTGATGATGAGTGCCGGATCCTTGTGGCTCATCATGTTCGGACCAAATGTCCGCGTGCCGTAAATCACGCCCATCAGGTTGACGGCAAGTACGCTATCCCAGTTGGCTTGCGGGCCAAACAGGCTGCTGCCGGGCTGGATGCCAGCATTGTTCATCAGGATATGCACGCGACCGAAGCGCTGGATGACGGCTCTTTCAAGCGATTCCACCTGATCCGGTCGCGAAACATCCGTCGCGATGGCAACGACATCTGCCTCGCCACCGGCGGCAAGCGCCCGAACCTCCTGGCAGGCGGCTTCCAGACGGTCTCCTTCCAGATCGGCCAGAACGACACATAGGCCAAGCCGGGCAAATTCCCTGGCGGCGGCAAGGCCGATGCCGGATGCAGCGCCTGTGACGACAGCCACATGGCCCTTGGCGAATGCAGGGTGCTGCATGGTCATGGAAGTCCTCCTTTTTCAACGCTCTCCGCTCCGGCCATATGGGATTATCATGCCGGCTTTCAACTGCTTATCTTGTGTGACACATATGACGCGCATGCCCTTGCACGGCGGCGCAAAACCGCTAAAAGTGCCGCCATCCAAGATTTCAGGCGGATCTGCTGGCAGCTCCGCACCCTCCAGACGGAACTATTCGATATGGCACTCCCGAAAGACGTGAAGAAAGTCGTTCTCGCCTATTCCGGCGGTCTCGACACCTCCATCATCCTCAAGTGGTTGCAGACGGAACTGGGCGCAGAAGTGGTGACCTTCACCGCTGATCTCGGTCAGGGCGAAGAGCTGGAGCCCGCGCGCAAGAAGGCCGAGATGCTGGGCATCAAGGAAATCTTCATCGAGGATGTTCGTGAGGAATTCGTTCGCGATTTCGTATTCCCGATGTTCCGCGCCAATGCCGTTTACGAAGGCGTCTACCTGCTGGGCACGTCCATTGCCCGCCCGCTGATCTCCAAGCATCTGATCGAGATTGCCAAGAAGACCGGCGCTGACGCGATTGCCCATGGCGCAACCGGCAAGGGTAACGATCAGGTTCGTTTCGAACTGTCCGCCTATGCGCTGAACCCGGATATCAAGATCATTGCTCCCTGGCGCGACTGGTCGTTCAAGAGCCGTACCGATCTCTTGAACTTTGCCGAACAGCATCAGATCCCGGTTGCGAAGGACAAGAAGGGCGAGGCTCCGTTCTCGGTCGACGCGAACCTGCTGCACTCTTCTTCCGAAGGCAAGGTTCTGGAAGATCCCGCACAGGAAGCTCCGGAATATGTGCACATGCGCACAATTTCGCCGGAGGCTGCTCCCGACAAGGCAACCGTCATCAAGATCGGTTTCGAGAAGGGTGATGCCGTTTCCATCAATGGCGAGCGTCTGTCGCCTGCCACGCTGCTTGCCAAGCTGAACGATTACGGTCGCGACAACGGTATTGGCCGCCTCGACCTCGTGGAGAACCGCTTCGTCGGCATGAAGAGCCGTGGCGTTTACGAAACCCCCGGCGGCACCATTCTGCTTGCGGCACACCGCGCCATCGAAAGCATCACGCTGGATCGCGGCGCAGCCCACCTGAAGGATGAGCTGATGCCGCGCTATGCCGAGCTGATCTATTACGGCTTCTGGTTCTCGCCTGAGCGCGAAATGCTGCAGGCGCTGATCGACAGGAGCCAGGAGCATGTGGAAGGCGAAGTGACCCTGAAGCTCTACAAGGGCAATGTCATGGTCATTGGCCGCGAGTCGGAAAAGTCGCTGTATTCCGACAAGCTGGTCACCTTCGAAGACGACCAGGGTGCCTACGACCAGAAGGATGCGGCCGGTTTCATCAAGCTGAATGCACTGCGCCTGCGCACGCTCGCCAAGCGCAATCTCGGCAAGTAAGCATCCGTCTTTCGCAAAGATAGCCCGCTCTTCCTGATGGGAAGGGCGGGTTTTTTTATGACTGCCGCAACTGGCGCGACAGCCAGACGAAAGCAAGGCAGGCAGAGAGCTGCATGATCGGGATGATGATGCCGAAGGCCGTGAGCGGGTTGCCAATGGAGGCTGCGGCGAAGCCAGCGAAAAAGCCCGCCGTCATTTGCATGAAGCCTGTCAGGGCAGAGGCCGAGCCTGCGATATGCGGAAATGGCGCAAGTCCGACCGTGACGACATAGGGTGTCAGGAAGGCGAGGCCAAAGGTGCAGATGGCCACGGGTGCCATGATCGATAGAAAGAAGGGTGGAACATAGGCGACGCTCAGCGCCATGATGACCGCACCCACGCCGCAGAATACGATGCCGATCAGGGCGCAACGGGCATTGCCGAGCCGCTTTGCCACCAGCTTCAGGCTGAGTGAACCGAGAAGATAAAACCCCGATTGCATCAACATGCCGATGCCAAACTGGGTGGGCGTGAGATGCACCTGGTTGATCAGCACGAAGGGAAGCATGGTGGACTGGGCATAGAGGGCGCCCACGGTGCCGCTGAGGATGATCGAGGTTGCCAGAAACCGGCTGCTGCGCGCGACTTCCCAGTAATTGCGGATCAATTGCCCGGCCTTCAGCTTGGCAGGATCGGGGATGACGGTTTCACGCAGGAACAGAATGGTGCAACTGGCAGCGAGCAGCCCGAAGCCGATCATCAGCACAAACAGTGCGTGCCAGCCGAAGGTGGCAAGGGTCAGACCGCCGAGCGTCGGCCCCATGGCGGGACCGATGGCGAGGAATATGCCGATCGTGTTCAGGATGCGCGCCGCATTGGCACCTGTATAGAGATCGCGAACGATGGCGCGGCCAACGACCACACCAACGGAAGCGCCGATGCCCTGGATCAGCCGTCCTGCCAGAATGGCCTCCACCGTGGGCGCCAGCGCGGCAACAAGCGAGCCCAGCAGATAGATTCCGATGAAGATCAGGGTTGCCTTCTTGCGGCCCAGCGCGTCGGAAAGGGGGCCTGCCACGAGCTGGGCGACGGCAAAGCCGCCGAAGAACATGGAGAGACTGAGCTTGATGGCTGCTTCCGTGGTGGAAAAGGCGCGCACCAACTCCGGCATGGCCGGGGTGTAGATGGCCATGGAAATGGGGCCAAGCGTTGTCAGCAAGGCACCAAGATAGGTGACCTGCCTCTCCGACATGCGGGCAGGCGCCTGCGAAACCTCTGAACTCAAGCGATCTTGGCCTCTGATGCGCGGGATTCGGCCAAGGGGGCCACATCTTCCTGCAGATTGCCAATCATGCTGCGCAAGCCGGATTGCAGCCCCGCAACCTGCTCCTCCGTCAGATCGCGTGTGGCGAAAGACAGCATACGATCCAGTTCCTCCTCGATCTTGGTGATGAGAGGAATGGCGGCGGGGGTGAGTGTCACCCGTTTCGCGCGGCGGTCTGCCGGATCCGGCTGCCGATCGATGAGATCCAGAGCTTGCAGCTTATCGAGGAAGGCGCACACGGTCATCGGTTCGACGCCCATGCGCTGGGCTATGTCCAGCTGGCGGCAATCCTTGAGCGCGTAAACATTCAGGAGCGTGCGCGCTTCACCTGCGGTAATGCCAAGCCCTGCTTCCGATATGCGGCGCTCGAAAGCGGCTCTAAGCCAGCGGGCCGCATCGGTGAGCAGGAAGCCAAGTCCAAGGGTTTTATCTGCTGCCAAGATCGTTTTCTTCCGAATAATAAGAAACCCTTATTATCACGGCACGGGGACCAGTGGCCAGATTGATCTGGATCACTTCGCTGCGAGAGTTATTCCGTGCCGGGAGCGCGTGTATTAGCCCCGGAGGAATTTCAGAACGGAGGTCAGCGTCTGCGTTTTATCCTCATCGCCCATGACCATGGCCAGCTGACGCTGATCGGCATAATAGGCGGCGAAATTGAATTCCGTATCGTCCGTTACCCTGGAAAGATCGATGACATTGCCTGCCATGTCGGAGACCTCCATCGGCAATTCCTGCGCCATCGCAATATAGGTGTTCTGGTCGATGTCTCCGGCAATGTAGCGCTGCAGGGCAAGTTCACGCAGAAGCCTGGGGGAGATGGCTGTGAAATCGAGTGGCGACGACGCATCCGTCGGCACTTCGAAAGCCGGGCGGGTTTCCGAAGGCAGGGTGAACTGCGGTCTCTCAGTTCTGGTGTCGCGTGTCTGTTCGCGATGGAGCAGACCGCTCGACCAGTGCAAGGAAGTAATTTCCACGGTGGCCATATCCACTTGGTTGGGATAGCGTGCCGCACGTTTAGCCCACCCTGTAATTTCGTCAATTGTCAATAATGAGTTAATAATTCTTCTATTGGGTGCGTGGCGCTTTCCCATAATCGCCTTTTTGGCGAGTATGATCGATGTATGTGAAACTTGAGGAATTTTGCCCATGACTCTGGCTACAGATATCAACCCGGCCCTGGTGGAATGGAACGGCCTGCATGGGCTTCCACGCTTCGAAAGCGTGCGCGATGAGGATTTTGCAGCGGCTTTCGAGACGGCGCTGCGCCTGCATGAGGCCGAGATCGATGCCATCGCCAACAATGGCGAGGCCGCAAGCTTCGACAATACAATTGTGGCACTGGAAATTGCCGGCGACGAGCTTTCGCGCGTCTCCTCCCTGTTCTGGAATCGGGCGGGTGCCAACACCAACGAAACCATTCAGGCGCTGGAGCGTGACATTGCGCCGAAAATGTCGCGCCACTATTCAAAGATCGGCATGAACGAGGCCCTTTTCCGGCGCGTTGACAGCCTTTGGGAAGCACGCGACAGCATGGGCCTGACGACCGAGCAGCTTCGGGTTCTGGAGCGCCACTGGAAAGGCTTTGTGCGTGCCGGTGCCAAACTTTCCAAGGATCAGCAGGAACGTCTTGCCTCCATCAATGAGAAACTGGCCGGTCTCGGTGCCAGGTTCGGCCAGAATGTGCTGGGCGATGAGAAGGACTGGTCGCTTCTCCTGACCGACGAGGCAGACCTTGCCGGTCTGCCGGGCTTCCTGAAAGACGCTATGGCCGCTGCGGCCAAGGAACGTGACGCTGCCGACGGCACCTATGCGGTCACCCTGTCCCGCTCCATCATCGAACCCTTCCTGACCTTTTCGAGCCGGCGCGACCTGCGGGAAAAGGCATTCGAGGCCTGGGTAAAGCGCGGGGCAAATGGTGGTGAGCGCGATAACATCGCCATCGTTCGGGAGATTCTCAGCCTGCGCTCGGAAAAGGCCAAGCTGCTGGGCTATTCCAATTTCGCCGCCTACAAGCTGGATGACACCATGGCCAAGACGCCGGCCAATGTGAACGATCTTCTGCTGAAAGTGTGGAAGAAGGCGCGGGCCAAGGCCAAGGAAGAGGAAGCTTCCATTGCCGGTCTGATGGCGGAAGATGGAGTAAATGGTGAAGTTCAGCCCTGGGACTGGCGCTATTATGCCGAGAAGCAGCGCGAGCGGATGTTCAACTTCTCCGAATCCGAGTTGAAGCCCTATCTGCAATTGGAAAAAATTATCGAAGCCTGCTTCGATGTTGCCAAGCGGCTCTTCGATGTCACCATCACCGAGGTGAAGGGCATTGCGGCCTACCACCCGGATGTGCGCGTGTTCGAAGTGAGGGATGCAGACGGCGCGCTGAAGGCCATGTTCCTCGGTGATTACTTCGCCCGCTCCTCCAAGCGCTCGGGCGCATGGATGAGTTCCTTCCAGAGCCAGCACAGATTGAAGCTGAAGAATGGCGCGGAAGGTGAGCTTCCGATCATCTACAATGTCTGCAATTTCGCAAAGCCTGCCGAAGGCAAGCCTGCTCTTCTCTCGCTGGACGATGCGCGCACGCTGTTCCACGAGTTCGGCCATGGATTGCATGGCATGTTATCCAATGTGACCTATCCTTCCGTTTCGGGAACTGGGGTGTCCCGCGATTTCGTGGAACTGCCTTCGCAGCTTTACGAGCACTGGCTGACCGTGCCGGAAATCCTGACCCGCTACGCCGTTCATTATGAAACGGGTGAACCTATGCCGAAGGCGCTGCTCGACAAGGTTCTGGCGGCCCGCACCTTCAATGCCGGGTTCAATACGGTGGAGTTTACCTCGTCTGCCCTGGTGGACATGGCCTTCCATACGCAGGATGGCGTGGACGATCCAATGGCGGTGCAGGCGGACGTGCTCAACAAAATCGGCATGCCATCGGCCATCGTCATGCGCCATGCAACGCCGCATTTTCAGCATGTGTTTTCCGGCGATGGCTATTCGGCGGGCTACTATTCCTACATGTGGTCGGAAGTGCTGGACGCGGATGCCTTTGCCGCCTTCGAAGAGGCGGGCAATGCGTTTGACCCGGTAATGGCGCGCAAGCTGAAGAACAATATCTATTCGGTCGGCGGATCGATCGATCCGGAAGAGGCTTACCGGGCTTTTCGTGGCAAGCTGCCGGACCCGGATGCGATGCTGAAGAAAAAAGGACTGGCCATGGTGCAGGAACTGGCCGGCAGCGACGCCTGAGGCGTGCGACAGGGCGGACGCGATCAGCGTTCGCCCTTGGAATGTGATGAAACTTTCATATGCCTGTCAAGGGGCTGACATTTGCTCATGATGGGTTTCGGTGAACGTCTTTTCTTTCACCGTTCTCCAGGAGAGTTTCATGTCTCGCAAACTTGGGCAGGTTTCACGTCGATCCTTTCTCGTCTCTACGGCTGCAAGTGGACTTGTTGCAGGCTCGGGCCTTGCTTTGCCCTTTTACGCGCGCGGCGCGGAACGCCCTTCCTTCACACATGGCGTGCAGTCCGGCGATGTCGATATGTCTTCGGGAATGATCTGGTCGCGCGTTGACCGCCCGTCCCGGATCATGATGGAATATTCCACCACGGAGAGCTTCAAGAACGCCGTGCGTCTCGCGCCCATCGATGCGCTGGGCGAAACGGATTTTGCCGTTAAGCGTCTGCTGACCGATCTGCCATCCGATCAGGATATTTTCTACCGCTTCGTGGCCGCGGATCTCGCTCACATCAATCAGGTCTCGGAGCCGATCACGGGCCGTTTCCGCACGGCTCCATCCTCGCGGCGGTCGGTGCGGTTCGCCTGGTCGGGCGATACCGTTGGTCAGGGCTGGGGTATCGATGAGACGGGTATGAAGACCTATGCGACGATGGCCCGCCATCAGCCCGATTTCTTCCTGCATTCGGGAGATACAATCTATGCCGATGGCCCGCTGAAGGAAGAGGTTGCGCTCAAGGATGGCACGACCTGGAAGAATGTCATCGTGACCGATGAGAAGCGCAAGGTTGCCGAGACGCTGGACGAATATCGCGGCCAGTGGAAGTACAACATGATGGACAAGCATGTGCGCGAGCTTTCGGCGATCTGTCCGACCTTCTACCAGTGGGACGATCATGAGGTCGTGAACAACTGGTCTTCCAGCAAGAATCTGTCAGCAGACGACCGCTACAAGGAAAAGTCCGTCTTTCTGCTGTCGGCAAGAGCCGCACGGGCTTTCCATGAAATGACGCCCATCCGCTACACGCCCGCCGAGCCGGGCCGCGTCTATCGCAAGATCGCCTATGGGCCGCTGGTGGATGTGTTCTTCCTGGATATGCGCAGCTATCGCGGCTCCAACCATGATGGGATGGAAACCGAGCAGACCCCCGAATCGCGTATTCTGGGCGAGCAGCAGGTGGCCTGGCTGAAGCAGGAGCTTGCCGCTTCCAAGGCTACGTGGAAAATCATCGCTGCGGACATGCCGCTTGGTGTCATCGTCTGGGATGACTATACCAATCGCAAGGGGACCGAAGCTGTCGCCCAGGGCGATCATGGCACGCCGAAGGGGCGTGAACTGGAGATTGCCGACCTTCTGCGCTTCATCAAGACTGCCGGGATTACCAATACGGTCTGGCTGACCGCCGATGTGCACTATACCGCCGCCCATTACTACAATCCCGACAAGGCACAGTTCCAGGATTTCGACCCCTTCTGGGAGTTTGTCTCCGGCCCCCTGCATGCCGGAACCTTTGGCCCCAACGATCTGGACATGACCTTTGGTCCGGAACTGAAATTCATCAAGGCACCATCGGCCGAGCAGGGGCAGAACCTGCCGCCTACCGCCGGGCTACAGTTCTTCGGACTGGTGGATATCGACGGGCAGACGGAACAGTTGACGGTGCGGCTGATGGATCGCGACGATGCGGAACTCTACAAGGTGACGCTCGATCCGGTTCGCCGTGCATGATTTTTGCCGGGTCGGCGGGTGTAATTAACTGTTGGAGCCTCGCCCCCTTTCGCAAATGCGAAAAACAGGGTATGAGCGCGCCAAATGAAAATTGGCGCGTAGAGCCCCCGGCGTGCGCCACAGCCCCAGAGAAACCAATATGGCACTTCGCAACATCGCGATCATCGCGCACGTTGACCATGGGAAAACGACCCTTGTCGACGAACTTCTGAAGCAGTCGGGCTCGTTCCGCGAAAACCAGCGCGTTGCAGAACGCGTCATGGATTCGAACGATCTCGAAAAGGAACGCGGCATCACCATTCTCGCCAAGGCGACTTCGGTTGAATGGAAGGGCGTTCGCATCAACATCGTCGACACCCCCGGCCACGCCGATTTCGGTGGCGAAGTGGAGCGTATCCTCTCGATGGTGGATGGCGCCATCGTTCTCGTCGATTCCTCCGAAGGCCCGATGCCGCAGACCAAGTTCGTGGTCTCCAAGGCACTCAAGGTTGGTCTTCGCCCGATCGTCGCGATCAACAAGATCGACCGTCCGGACGGCCGTCATGAGGAAGTGATCAACGAGGTCTTCGACCTCTTCGCCAACCTCGACGCCACCGACGAGCAGCTCGATTTCCCGATCCTCTACGGTTCGGGCCGCGATGGCTGGATGAACTTCAACCCGGAAGGTCCGAAGGAAGAAGGTCTTGCGCCGCTTCTCGATCTCGTCCTGAAGCACGTGCCGGAGCCGAAGGTCGAAGAAGGCCCGTTCCGCATGATCGGCACGATCCTGGAAGCCAACAACTTCCTCGGCCGCATCATCACCGGCCGCATAGCTTCCGGCTCGGTCAAGCCGAACCAGGCCGTCAAGGTTCTCGGCCAGGATGGCAAGACCATCGAAACCGGCCGTATTTCCAAGATCCTGGCGTTCCGTGGCATCGAACGCACCGCCATCGAAGAAGCCCATGCGGGTGACATCGTGGCGATTGCCGGCCTTTCCAAGGGGACGGTTGCCGATACCTTCTGCGATCCGTCTGTCACGGAAGCCATGACGGCGCAGCCCATCGACCCGCCGACGGTGACCATGTCCTTCATCGTCAACGACAGCCCGCTGGCTGGCACAGAAGGCGACAAGGTGACAAGCCGCGTTATCCGCGACCGCCTGTTCAAGGAAGCCGAAGGCAATGTTGCCCTCAAGATCGAGGAAGCGGAAGGCAAGGATTCCTTCTTCGTTTCCGGTCGTGGCGAATTGCAGCTGGCCGTTCTGATCGAAACCATGCGCCGCGAAGGCTTCGAGCTTGCCGTGTCGCGTCCGCGCGTCGTCATGCACAAGGATGAGACGACCGGCGAGACCATGGAGCCGATCGAAGAAGTCGTCATCGACGTCGATGAAGAGCATTCCGGCGTCGTCGTGCAGAAGATGTCCGAGCGCAAGGCTGAAATGACGGAACTGCGCCCCTCCGGCGGCAACCGCGTTCGCCTGAAGTTCCTGGCGCCGACCCGTGGCCTCATTGGCTACCAGTCGGAACTGCTGACGGATACCCGTGGCACGGCCATCATGAACCGCCTGTTCCACAGCTACCAGCCGTTCAAGGGTGCGATTGCTGGCCGTAACAACGGCGTTCTTTTGTCCAACGGTTCGGGCGAAGCTGTTGCTTACGCCATGTTCAACCTGGAAGATCGCGGCCCGATGATCATCGAGCCGGGCGAGAAGGTCTATCAGGGCATGATCATCGGCATTCACTCGCGCGATAACGACCTGGAAGTGAACGTGCTGAAGGGCAAGCAGCTGACCAACATCCGCGCCGCTGGCAAGGATGAAGCCGTGAAGCTGACGCCGCCGATCCGCATGACACTCGACCGCGCTCTCTCCTGGATTCAGGACGATGAGCTGATGGAAGTGACGCCAAAGTCCATCCGTCTGCGCAAGATGTATCTCGATCCGAACGATCGCAAGCGTTTCGAGAAGTCCCGCGTGGCCTAATAAGGCCTCTCGACACTACTGACGACCCAAAGGCTCCGGTTGAGATCGGGGCCTTTTTTATTTGGACCGCTATGATCGAAGTCTTGTTCAACCCCTTAAAGATGCGTTAACTTGATTGCACCGCAAATGATGTGCGGTGTTGTCGCGATACATGTTCTCGCTTCAGTGGCAAACTCGGGTTGACGTCATGAAGACACTCACAATCGATGTGCGGCGGGCCGAACCCGAAGATGCCGCAGCCGTGTCAGAAGTGCATCGCCTGGCATGGCATCAAGCCTATGCGGGCCTTATTCCGCACAAGCCGCTGATTGAAATGCTGGAACGGCGCGGCGAAGGCTGGTGGCGACGCGCAACGCGCGGCCCGGCAACGCTGCTGGTGCTGGAAGTCGCCGGAGCGATTGCCGGTTATGCCACGGTCGGTCTCAACCGGGCGCGGGCCTTGCCGCAGGACGGCGAGATCTACGAAATCTATCTGCGCCCCGAATTTCAGGGCATTGGCATGGGACGCCGCCTGTTCGGCGAATCCCGTCGGTTGTTGAAGTCGCTTGGCTGCAATGGCCTTGTGGTGTGGTGCCTGGAAGATAGCGAGCATGCGGTTCGCTTTTTCCGTCGTCACGGCGGCCAGGATATTGCCGAGGGTATGGAAGGCTTCGGCTCCGTCAGCCTGCGCAAGATTGGCTTTGTCTGGCCCTGATGAGGCTCGGTTCCGGGTTAGGACAACCTGCGTCTTTGGTCCCCTTCAACACCACTTTTCTGGTTGCGGAAGCTCTATTTTTTGTCTGAGTGATGCCCAGAGTGGGCTGGAGTTCATGTAGCACAGCTGATGTTTGGCAGGACGGCGCCATGAGGGGCATCAACAGCTGCTACAGCATGTCGCGCAAAAGTGTGCAGTGATTTTGCGATGATGACATACATAAAAACAAGAAGTTAAAGCAGGTGGCATGAGGCTGATAAGCCGCAATGTGCTTTAGATCGTAGGATGCAAACGGACCGTATGCTTCCATCGAGCTAAGCCAAGTAAAGAAGCGACCGGTCCGGCAAAGGGACAGATCGCGAATGTGATTGAAAGGCCAGATTTCCGACAACGATTTGCTTCGCTAAAGGTCGCTGCTATCGGTTCTCGTGGCCTTGCGGGACATGAACGCAATTCCCATTGCGATGATCATCAACCCGCCTGCGCACAGGAAAGTCATCTCCATGCCCTCTGCAATCGCTATGGGTGCCGCGTGGACGAGATCCTCCGTTCCGGCGCCGAAGGCGAAGATTGCTCCCATGAACGATGCGCCTGATATAAGACCCAAGTTACGCGAAAGGCCAAGAAGTCCCGAGATCGTGCCGTGCTGCTCTTTGGGGACCTTCGCCAGCGCTGCCGTGTTGTTGGCGGCTTGGAAAAGCTGGTAGCCCGGCGTCAGGACAGTGATGGAAAGCACATATCCGACGATGCCACCTGTATTCGGCAGAACCGCCAAAAGAAAAGCCCCGACAGCCAACAGAGCAAGCCCGATGGCAAGCACGCGGCCACCTCCCCATGCATCGACGAGTCGCCCTGATGGAATGCCGCTGACAATGGAAATTACCGGGCCAATCGCCATGACAAGTCCGATCAGCGTTTCCTTCAGGCCGAGGCCGAGAGCGAGATAAAATGGTCCGACCACCAATGTCGTCATCATGACGGCGGCGACTAAGAAGTTGACGAAAAGATAGGGTGTAACGCTCCTGTTCAGCATCGACCGAAAACGCGCTGACACCACTTTGTTCTTGCCTCGAGGATTCTGCACCAGTCTGAAAGCAAGAAGCAGAGCCACAACGGCCAGCGGCACCTGCACCCAAAAGATGCCGCGCCATCCCGTCACTGTGATCAGCAGTCCACCGAGCGATGGGCCGAGTGCGGTGCCTAATGCCGATACCGTGCCCAGCAACCCCATGGCTTGGCCAACGCGAGCTTCGCTTGCGGTTTGGCGCATGAGCGCCATGGCAAGTGTCATAAGAAAAGCCGCACCGATACCTTGAAGCGCTCTCGCGCCGACCAGAAACAGCAGATTGGGTGCAATGGCGCACATGAGCGAGGCTGCGGTGAAGATAGTTAAGCCGGCCAAAAGCATCGGTTTCAGGCCAAAACTGTCACCGAACCGGCCCGCTATGACGACGAAGACTGTCAGGGTTGCGAGATAAGCGACAACGACCATTTGTACCTCAGAGAACGGCGCAGAAAACGCCTGGGTGAGTGCCGGCAGTGCGATATTGGCGATGCTGGTGCCGAGCGATGCCAGTAGCATTGACAGCGCAAGTGCAAGCACTGCACTCGATTGTCCCTTTTCCGATCCCGTTGTGTTTGGCTTTTTCATGGAATGTCCTCTTGCCAGGTTTTCGATTTGAGAGCAGGCTGCCACTTCAATACGACTTGAGGTCAAGCATGAAATTTCTGGACATAGGTGAGGTTGCGGCACTGAGCGGAATCAGACCCTCCGCATTGCGCTACTACGAAGAGGCAGGGTTGATTTTTTCAGTCTCGCGACATGGTCTGCGCAGACAGTTTCCGCCTGACGTGCTGCTGCAGCTCAAACTGATCGCCATGGGTAAGTCTGCTGGTTTTTCGCTGGAGGAGATCGCGGGCATGTTTGGGCGGAACGGTGCACCGGACCTGCCACGCGATGTGCTCCACAAGAAGGCCGACGAGATCAATCGGCAAATTCGTCAGCTGACAGCTTTACGCGACACACTTCGTCACGTCGCCGACTGTCCGGCTCCCTCACATATGGAGTGCCCCACATTTCGGCGATTGGTGGATCTGACAGGCAAACGCAGCGGCAAGCGAAATAGCACGGTTAAATCCAAAGGGAGACCTGTCTTCTGATGGCGGTGCGTGTTCCGTGCCAGAATTCTGGCTCATCTGGCCCATGAACAGTGGTAATATGCGTAGCAATAGGCTGGTCGCAACTTCTGTTTGTGAGAGGGGGCTGAGGGGCTAGACGGCGGACATTGCGGCTCAAACAAGCGCACGATTATGTTCGTCTGCGTGCCCGCAATCGGCCGTATCCGGACTTTGCCTGTTGAGATGTTGTTTCTCCCCACCCGCAATTACCCCTGCCAAGGCTGGGTTTGCGCCGCCTCTTGTTGCAATGCAGTGCGTTTCCCATTATCGAAGCGTCACCATAAATCGCTCTCGGAGAGAACCATGCGTATTGATGCGATCAAGATCGGCAAGAACCCGCCGGACGACGTTAACGTCATCGTTGAAGTGCCGGTTGGCGGCCATCCAATCAAGTACGAGATGGACAAGGACGCCGGTGCGCTGATCGTTGACCGCTTCCTCTACACGCCAATGACCTATCCGGGCAATTACGGCTTCGTGCCGCACACGCTGTCTGAAGACGGCGATCCGGTGGACGTTCTGATCTGCAACACGCGCCCGCTGGTGCCTGGCTGCGTGATCAATGTACGTCCGATTGGCGTCATGGTCATGGAAGACGATGGTGGCAAGGACGAGAAGATCCTTGCCGTGCCGGTGCCGAAGCTGACCCGCCGTTACGACAAGATCGAGAACTATACCGATCTGCCGGAAATCACGCTGAAGCAGATCGAGCACTTCTTCGAGCACTACAAGGATCTGGAGCCCGGCAAATGGGTGAAGATCGGCGGCTGGCAGGATGTGACCGTTGCCAAGCGTTTGATCGTGGAAGCAATCGAGCGCTACAACGCGCAGAAGTAATGCTTGAGAGCGGTTCACCGTTTCACGGAAACGCTGAACCGCTCTCACTCTTTGTATTGACGCATTTCAGGACGGAAAACCGCTACACGCTTTTCCCAGGTAAGTGCGCTAGCCTCTCAGGCGTTCATTGAGTTTGCTGATCAAATCCTCCGGGTCGCCCTCGATCCGGAGGATTTTTTTGCGCGCCGTTTCACCGGAGAGAATTGAGATGGCACTCTTGGGCACGCGCAGCCATTTTGCCAGCAACTGAATAAGGGCCTTGTTGGCCTTGCCATCCTCGGGAACGGCAGTGACACGCGCGCGAAGCCAGGATTCGCCATCTTCGGCGGTCTCGATCTGCTCCACGGCGTCGCGCGATGCGTTCGGCGTCAGCCGAACGCTGAGGCGAATATGATCGCCAAAGGATTTTGCCGCGCTCAACGAATGAACATAGGCGCGATGGTCGTCCACATCAGCGAGCGGATGAAGAAAATGATCAGCAGCAGGATGACCGGCGAAATATCGATGCCGCCGAGGCTTGGCATGATGCGACGGATGGGGCGGAGTGCCGGTTCCGTCAGGTTGAAGAGCATCGTGCCGATCGAATTGACGAACTGATTGCTGGAATTGATGACGTTGAAGGCATAGAGCCACGAGAAGATGGCACTGATGATCAGAACCCAGGTGTAGAGGTTCAAGGCCAAATCGATGGTCTGAAACAACGCGAGCATCTATATCTCCATTTCTCGGTTGACAGACATGTAGACATTGGCGAGTTGAGGAACAAGGCCTGAGTTTTAGCGAAGGCGAATCATAGTGAACGCGCGCGAGACGATGCGCTCCCGCGCCGCCGAAAGCGTGTCGATCCGATGTCCATTTCCGCCTCCGAAGACCGTTTTGCCGCGTTTCGGCATTCTGCCTATACGCGCTTCTTCTTCTCTCGCTTTCTCGCCGCCTTTGCCATCCAGATTGTCAGCGTTGCTGTTGGCTGGCAGATGTATGACGTGACCGGTAACGCGCTCTATCTCGGGCTGATCGGGCTGTTCCAGTTTCTGCCGTCGCTGCTGTTGATCCTGGTTACCGGTTCCGTCGCCGACCGCTATAACCGGCGTGCCATCGTGGCGATCTGCCTGGCGATAGGCACTCTCTGCACCGCTGCGCTTCTGGCCCTGACGCTGACGCACCAGTTTTCGCCCTGGCCCGTTTTCGCAATCCTGATCGTCTTCGGTATCGAGCGTGCATTCATGGGGCCGGCAGTGCAATCGCTTGCGCCCAACCTGGTGCCGGAGAAAGACCTGCCAAATGCGGTGGCCTGGAACTCCTCCTCCTGGCAGACAGCCTCCATCGTGGGGCCGGTGGCCGGTGGCCTTCTCTATGGGTTGAGCCCGGTTGCGGCCTATGCCGTTGCGCTGATCTTCATGATCGTGTGTATGCTGTTGATCATCAGCATTCCCAAACCGCCACAACGCACCGTCTCCAAGGCTGTGAGCTGGTCGACCATACTGGCAGGTTTCCGCTTCATCTTCAGCGAGAAGGTGGTTCTGGGCGCGATCTCGCTCGATCTGTTTGCTGTGCTCCTCGGCGGCGCCGTGGCGCTGATGCCGATCTTCGCCCGCGATGTTCTGGAGCTTGGTCCCTGGGGATTGGGTCTGCTTCGTTCGGCGCCGGGGATCGGCGCGGTTGCGGTTGCCATGCTGCTTGCGGCCTATCCCATCCGCAAGCATGCGGGCCTTGCCATGTTCATCGGCGTTGCCCTGTTCGGTGTTGGCACCATTATCTTCGGCCTGTCGCAAGCGCCTTGGCTTTCCATTGCCGCGCTGATGTTGATGGGGGCCGCCGACATGATCTCCGTCTATGTTCGCGAAAGCCTGATCCTGCTCTGGACGCCCGATGACGTGCGCGGCCGCGTGAGCGCGGTCAACATGGTTTTCGTCGGTGCATCGAACGAACTGGGTGAGTTCCGCGCCGGAACCATGGCGCATATCATCGGGGCGGTTCCTGCTGTGGTGATCGGCGGCTTCGGCACGCTGGCTGTTGCCGTCGTCTGGGCCTTTTCCTTCCCCAAACTGCGTCAGATCGACAATCTCGACGCCCCGAGCGATCGGTAAGGTTCGATTTATACGCTCTCCAGCTTCGGCTTCTGAGGCTGGTTGGCAAGCCATGTCTCACGCTCGAACACCAGATCGAGAAAATCACTCAGCCATGCCTTGAGGGGCGTATCGAAAATCATCCGGCCTTCCAGATGCTCGCGGCCCTGCTGCGCATTGGGCATGCCGAAACGGGATGCGCCGCGCACCACCCAGCTGTGCATCATGGCGCGTGTCAGTTCGGCGTGGAACTGCACCCCCCAGGCGTTTTCGCCAAAGCGAATGGCCTGATGTGGATAGGCATCGCCTTCCGCCAGAAGCTTCACGCCACGCGGCAGATCGAAGCCCTCATGGTGGAAGTGATAGACCATCGAGGGCCAGTTCATCAGAAGGCGGCCATGTTCTGTTGGCCGAAGCGGATACCAGCCGATTTCCGTCAACCCATCCCTGTGGGCCTGAACCTTGCCGCCCAGCTGACGCACAAGCATCTGGGCGCCGAGACAGATGCCGAGATAGGGCTTGTTTTCCTTCAAGGGGATGGAGATCCAGTCGATCTCCTGTTTCACGAAGGGCTCCGGATCGTTGGCGCTCATGGGCCCGCCGAAGATAACCGCACCGGAATGCGCCGACAGGGTGTCGGGAAGCGGATCGCCCAGTGCCGGCCGGCGGATATCCAGGGGATAGCCCTTTGCTTCCAGCATCTGGCCCACGCGTCCGGGGGACGAGCGCTCCTGATGAAGAACGATGAGGATTGGAAGTTTTGGCATTGCCCGGTTTGGCGACATCAACATTTCTCGGAACCCTTCAATCTCCTCCCTTATCCCTTCCGACGGTTCTTGCCGCCACCTTCTGTCTTTCCGTTACCCGGTCTCGTGCAGACACGCCGAGAAGATCGGCAATTCTCCAGATCACATGATCTTCCATCTCGCTGCGCTCTCCATCGGCATAAACGAGATCCCACAAGGCACCGACCAGAGCCACGCATTCTTCCGGGGTGAGGTGCCGCTTCAGGTCGGATGTGAAGCGATAATAATCCACCGCTTCCGAACCCGCGGTGCGGCCCGCCTCCATCAGCGCATCCACATGGCTTTTGTCGAGCTGATACCGCTCGCGCAGCATATCCTCCAGCCGCGTCTTCTCCTTCGCCGAGACGCTGCCATCTGCCTCCATCACTTGGAAGCAGAGGGCCGCAAAGGCGACACGGGGATCGTCCGGCGCGTAATCGTTATCCGAACGGCCAACGCCCAGTTCCTGAAAGAATTCCTGTATCCGGTCAAACATCGGCATGGGTCAGAACAATCGCAGTCTCGTGGGCGTTTCGGAACTTGTGGTGGTATCTTTCACGCCGGGATCATCCGGCGGTCTTCCATGGAAAGGATCAGCCGCCTCCGGCTCCTTCTTGACGTCCACCCTTGCCTCTGCCTGCTTGGCCTCAGGCTTTGCCGGTTCGACGACGGACAGGCTCGGCGGTTTTGCGGCGGGCTGCCGTGCTTCCTCTCGCTTTACCGTTGCCGCAGGCTTCGGCTTTGCATCGGGGGAGCCACCTTGCGTGACGGGTGGCAAGCTGGCGATGGCCGTTTCGGCGGCAAGCGTGCCTTCCTCGATCGGACCTTCCAGCTGACCGAATGGCCGCTTCCATTCGAAGGCATCCAGCCTGCCGGTGATGGGCGACAGGGGGAGCCAGTGATCGGACACATAGCCATCTGCCACCCAGGCAGGATCGCGCGGTGCCCGCACCGCCTGCGCCATCCAGTGGCGAATGCGGCCCTGATCTCCCGTTTCGCGATCTTCAATATCGGCAAGGAGAAGATAGATGCTTTCGCGTGCATCCATGCGAAGCGCCGCTTCGGCTTTTTCCCGCGCCAGCTTGAAATTCTGCGTGTCCAAGGCGGCCTGCGCCACGGCCAGAAGCGATTCCGGGTTGTTCGGCTTCAGCTTTTCCAGACGCTCGGCGCGGAGCATGCGATCTGCCGCACTATCTCCCGGACGGGCACGGACATAGAGGCGCGCCACTTCGGGATGCGGCTCGATCTTCCAGACATTTTCAAGAACGCCAGCGGCACGGCGAAGATTGTCTTCCCGCAGATAGGCCTTGGCCGCGACAATGGCAGCGGGCACAAGATTGCGGGCGAGCTTCAGAGCGGCCTTGGCATCGTCCTTTGCGCTCTTGGGCTCCGATTCCAGCCGCTCGGCTGCACGGGCTGTGAGCAGAACGGCCTTCCAGCGATCAGCCCGCTGCTTGTCGATGACATTGGAAACCTTCTGCTGATCGAGAAGACGGATTGCATCCTCCCAGCGTCCGGCCTGACAGCGATGCTCCAGCGTGGCTTCCGCAGCCCAGGGCAGATAAGGGGCGTTTTCAACGGCGGCTTCCGCATATTGGCGGGCGGCATCGTTTGCTCCCAGACGCCGCGCTTCCATGTAGAGACCGCGCAAGCCCAGTTCGCGGGTCTCGGGGTCGTCTGCCATTTTCTCGAACTTCTCGCGGGCCTCTTCGTGACGGCCTTCGATGAGGGCTGTTTGCGCCTCGAGAAGATGGATCAGCGGTTCCTGATCTGCCCTCAGAAGGCCACGGGCGCGTGCCGTCATCTTTCGTGCAAGAAGCGAATTTCCAGCGCCAGCCGCGATCAGGCCTGTCGACAGGGCCTGATAGCCGCGATCCCGCTTGCGGGCGCGAAAATAGCGACGAACGGAGTGGGGCGAAGTCCAGATCGTCTGGATCAACCACCAGAGAAACATGACCGCACCGAGCAAGGCCACGACAGCGGTGGCCGCGACCATGATGCTGGTTTCGATGAGCTGGTCCTGCCAGGTGATGGCAATGAGGCCCGGACGGTCAGCCAGCCAGGAAAAGCCCCAGCCCAGGGCGAGAGTGACGACCGCGAAAATAAACAGACGGATCATTCAGTCTCTCCTCAACCCTTGGTGCCGCTGGCGGCCATGGCGCGTGTCAATGTATTGGCGGCGAGATCATCCACCTCGATACGCGCATCCAATGCCTGCCGGTAATCCGCAGCCGCTGTTCTGGCGGCCTCTGGCAGACCATCCCATTCGCTGACAGCGGCTTTCAGGTTGCCGTTCTTGATGCGCTCTTCGATCCGGGCAATCCTTGCTTCCGGCGTGTCACCCTCAGCTTCGCCCACCGGACGCACCTTGACCACCCGCATGGCGCTCGACAACAGGCGGCTTGCAATGCCCTCATTCTCCGTCGGCTGGTGAATGGCATCGATCATTGCATTGGCCGCAGCCGGGAAGCGGCGGACGAGTTCGGCGCGTGTCGGCACGCCCTTTTCCGCATAGGCCTGCAGTTTCGCAAGCGAGGGATCGTCAGCCGCAACGCTGGAATAGGTCTCAAGCTCAGCCGCGAAAGAGCCGCCGCGATCCGTCGCAGCCTTGAGCCCCGCCGCGGCCAGTGCGCGAGCAATGGCCTGCTCACGTCCCGGCTGATTGATCCGCTGTTCCAGCGCCTGCAGCTTTTGACCAAGCTGGGCGCTGTTATCGCCCATGGCTGCACTTGCAGATTTCACATTCTCGAGGTCCTGCTGGAGGGCCTGAACCTGCTGGGCAAGATCACCCCCGCCATTGCCGGATCCTTGCTCCAATGCCTCCAGTCTTGCGACGACATCCTGCGACGGGCCGGCTTTCTGGAGAGTTGCCATCTGCTGGCGCAGGCTCTCTATGTCTGCGGAACTGTTGCTTCGTTCCTGCGTGAGGCTTGGCAGAATGCCCGCATATTGCATGCTGCCCGCCAGCAGAAGCGAGACAAGGCCGCCAACAATGCCAGCCGCAACCATGGAGGAGGTTGCCGGAGACTGTTTGACCGGGCGGGACGAGGTGGTAGCGGCCGGGGGCTCGGTCGGATGTGAGCTTGCCGTCTCGGGCTCATTCTCTTTTTTCGGGCCGAATGGAGATGTCGGTTCGGCTGTGGGCGAGGCGGTCTGTGGCTCGGTTGGCAAGTCGGAGGATTGCGGGCTGGCCTTGGCTGAGGCACCGTCTGAGACTTCCTCGCCGGGTTGTGCTTCCACCGTTACGGGCTCTTTGTCGGGTGCAGCGGCGTCACCTGCGGCGGGAGCGCTCTGCGCTGCGCCAGCTGGGGCCTGCCCTGCTTCAGGGTTTTGGTCGGGCTGAGAGGCATCCGTCGTGGCATCGGTATCGTTGGCACGAACCGGTTCGGCAATGGCCGCCTTCTCCTCAGCCGCCAGATCGAGTGTGACCGGCGTTTTGCCGGAGCGGGAACGGCGGGGCGGCTTATCCGAAACCATAGCAACCTCTTCTGGAACATTTCTACTTCAAACTAGTCAGCCGGAAAGACGAATGAAAGAGCCTGAACGTATTTTGGTTCCAGACCTCTTTCTAAAGCCTTGCCAGCAGGTCATCCTCCGTCGGCTTGTCTGCGACCGAAATCACCAGCGGAAACTCTGCCGGAAGACCGGATGCGACCTTGTGGCTGAGGCAAATCGCCCGGCACTCCCGCCAAGCCTGCGGCCGATCAAACAGGGCGTGCTGCGTCGCAAACAGCCGTGCTGCCTCACGAGAGTAGAGCAACACGGCATCCGGAACCGGCGTCAGCAGCGCACGTTGCTGTTCATCCCACGACAGAGGTTTCATCTCGTAACATTCGGCAAGGCGAAACTGGATGCCGGCCGCGGCAAGTTCGGCTTCAAGTTCTGGTGATCGGGGGGAGCCGGCAAGATAGAGGAAGTCTTGAAGACCTCTTGAGATCATCAGTGCAGCCAGATCTTTTCCCGTGCCGCCGCCTTCCACCACATGGGTAAAGCCTGCCTTGCGAGCCTTGGCGGCACTGGCGCTGCCGACCGCATAGAGGGGTAGATCCAGATAGGCCGCCATGGGCAGCGAGGCGATTGCCCGAAGGGCTTCGCTGCTCGTCAGCACCAGCGCGCGTGGGCGATCCTGCAAGGCTGCCCAGGCCGCCTGTGGCCTGTGCAAAGGTTCGGTGAGCGGCAGGAGGATCGGATGATGGCCGAGCGCGACAAGCCTTGCGGCGGTTTTTGCGCCGCTTGTGGCTGGCCGGGTTACCACCACCCGCATGGATCAGGTCCAGCTTTCGAAGAAGCCGGTGCCTGCAGCTTCGCGCACCATGGTGCCCGCCTTTACGCCAAGTGTTCCGGCGTCTGTACGCAGCCCTTCAATCTCAACCGAATGTTCCTGTTGGCCATCGGGTGTCAGAATGAGGCCCGAGAACTTCAGGCGTTCGCCATCGCAGATTGCGAAGCCCGCGATGGGTGTGCGGCAGGAGCCGTCCAGTGCCGCCAGGAAGGCGCGTTCGCAGGACACGGCGTCCCAGGTCGGGCGGTCATTGATTGGATCGAGGAGATCGAGAACGCGCTGGTCGCCAATTCTGCTTTCAATGCAGATGGCACCTTGCGCGGGTGCCGGTGGGAAGTCATTCGGATCCATCAGCTCTGTTGCAACATCCGGCATGCGCAGCCGGTTGAGGCCTGCAAGCGCCAGAAGCGTTGCATCCACCTGCCCCTCTTCCAGCTTGCGAAGGCGTGTTTCCACAAGGCCGCGGAATGTGATGACCGTGATATCCGGGCGTCGGCGGCGAATGAGCGCCTGGCGGCGCAGGGAGGAGGAGCCAATTGTTGCGCCATCCGGCAGGGCCATGAGGCTGGGTGCCGTGCGCCCGATGAAGGCGTCCCGGAAATCTTCGCGGGGAAGATAGGCCGAAAGCTGGAGGCCCGGCGGAAGAAGGGTTGGCATGTCCTTTGACGAGTGGACGGCAAAATCCAGCTCACCCGTCAGCAATTGTGCCTCGAGTTCTTCGGTGAAAAGGCCCTTTCCGCCCACCTCTGCGAGAGAGCGATCCGTGATGCGGTCTCCCTTCGTGGAGAGCACGACGATTTCGAACATTTCCTCCGGCAAACCATGTGCTGCCATGAGGCGGGCACGCGTTTCTGACGCCTGCGCCAGCGCCAGAGGGCTGCCGCGCGTGCCGATGCGGAAAGGTTTTGTTTGCATCTGTCTTCATCCATTGTTACGCGGTAGCTTCGTACCCGGCTTTGGCCGGTATCGCAATTCATCCGAGCTTTCGCCTCTGTCATGACTCGTCCGCTTCGCATTCTCGGCATTGAAACAAGCTGCGATGAAACCGCCGCTTCTGTGGTGCTTCGCCACGAAAACGGGAGCGGGGAGATCGTCTCCGACGTCGTTTTGTCGCAGCTGGAAGAACACAGCGCCTTTGGCGGCGTCGTGCCGGAAATTGCCGCCCGCGCCCATGTGGAGGCGCTCGACGGACTTGTCCGGCAGGCTTTGTCGCAAGCTGGTCTGACGGTTCACGATGTCGATGCGGTGGCCGCGACCTCTGGTCCCGGCCTGATTGGCGGCCTGCTGGTCGGGCTGATGACCGGCAAGGCCATTGCCATGGCAGCCAACAAGCCGCTTTACGCAATCAACCATCTCGAAGGGCACGCGCTGACTGCGCGTCTGACGGACGGTCTGGAATTTCCGTATCTGATGCTTCTCGTATCCGGCGGCCACACCCAGCTTGTGCTGGTGAAAGGCGTGGGAGATTATGAGCGGTGGGGCACGACGATCGACGATGCCCTTGGTGAGGCTTTCGACAAAACGGCAAAGCTTCTCGGCCTTCCCTATCCCGGCGGTCCGGCTGTTGAAAAGGCGGCACGGGCTGGAGATGCCAGCCGCTTCGATTTCCCCCGCCCACTGGTCGGCGAAAGCCGGCTGGATTTTTCCTTCTCCGGCTTGAAGACGGCAGTCAGACAGGCGGCAACGGCCATCCAGCCGCTCAGCGAGCAGGATATTGCCGATATCTGCGCCTCCTTCCAGCGCGCAATCTCCCGCACATTGAAGGACCGTATCGGGCGTGGTCTGGCGCGTTTTCAGGAACGGTATCCCACGCTCCAAACACCGGCTCTGGTGGTGGCGGGCGGTGTTGCGGCAAATCAGGTTCTGCGCGCAACCCTGCAGGAGCTTTGCGATCACCACCGCTTCCGCTTCATTGCGCCGCCCATTCGTCTTTGCACGGATAATGCGGCCATGATTGCCTGGGCGGGGCTTGAACGCATGGCGGCGGGCCTGCCAAGTGACCCTATATCCGTTGCGCCGCGTTCACGCTGGCCACTGGACAAGGAAGCTGCCGCTTTGATTGGATCAGGAAAACGAGGTGCAAAGGCATGAGCGGACGTGAAAACATCGTCGTCATCGGTGCAGGTGCCTTCGGGACTGCCCTGGCCACCGTGATTGCATTAGAGGGGAGGGTGCCCGTTACGCTGATCGGGCGGGATCCTTCGCTCATGGCGGATCTGCGCAACGACCGGGTTCATAACGCAGCGCTGCCGGGCGTGCCCTTGCCGGACAGCCTCGATTTTTCCGCAGAGCCGGATGCGCTGGAAGAGGCCAGCATCGTGCTGTTTGCCATGCCCTCGCAAGCCCATGCGGATGCGGCGCGCCATTACGGCCCCTATCTGGCCAGGGACACGGTACTGGTGTCCTGCGCAAAGGGGATCGAGCGGTCGAGCGGCCGACTTTTGACGCAAGTGCTGAGCCGGGAATTGCCGCATCTTGCCGTCGGCGTTCTGTCCGGTCCCGGTTTCGCCGCAGATATTGCGCGCGGTCTGCCCACGGCCATGGCCGTGGCCTCTACCGATCCGGCCATTGCCGAGCGTCTGGCGCGGGTCATTTCCGGCCGGACATTCCGCCTTTACGCCTCTGGCGATCCCGTTGGGGTGCAATTGGGTGGCGCGTTGAAGAACGTGCTGGCGATTGCCTGCGGCATTGCCGAGGGCGCGGGGCTGGGTGAATCCGCCCGCGCTGCCCTGATCTCGCGAGGGCTGGCGGAAATGTCTCGTCTGGCTGAAGCGCTGGGTGGCCGCGGCGATACCATTCGCGGACTTTCTGGCCTCGGCGACCTCGTTCTGACCGGGACCAGCCATCAATCCCGCAATCTGCGCTTCGGCATTTCGCTGGGTCAGGGGCATCCAGCTGACATGTCCGGCGGCGCACTGGTGGAAGGCGCCTTCACGGCGGCGATTGCCTCCGATCTTGCGGCGCGTCATCAGGTGGAGCTTCCCATTACAGAAGCGGTTGCCGCGATGATCGAAGGACGGCTGGACGTTTCGACAGCGCTGGAACAGCTGATGTCCAGGCCCATCACCACGGAATAATCAAGACAGGAGATTTGCGGCATGGCACTTTTTGCCTTCCTCTGCACCGACAAGCCCGGACATTTGAATGTGCGCATGGAAACGCGCCCCGCGCATGTGGATCATCTGAATGCGCTGAACGAAAAGGGCATTCTGAAGATGGCCGGCCCCTTTCTGGATGGCGAAGGCAAGCCGAATGGCAGTCTGATCATCGTCGAGACCGAAACGCTCGAAGAGGCTCGCGCTCTGGCCGATGCCGATCCTTACGCAAAGGCCGGGCTGTTCGAGACGGTTGACGTGAAGCCCTATAACTGGGTCTTCAACAAGCCGGGGGCGTGAGAGATCATGGCCTATTGGCTTTACAAGTCCGAGCCCTTCAAATGGTCCTGGGAAATGCAGAAGGCCAAGGGGGAGGCCGGCGAGGAATGGACCGGCGTTCGCAACTATCTGGCGCGCAACAACATGCGAGCCATGAAGATTGGCGACAAGGGCTTCTTCTACCACTCGAATGAGGGTTTGGAGGTGGTGGGTATTACAGAAGTCTGCGCACTTTCCCATCCCGATTCCACCGCCGAGGGCGATCTGCGCTGGGATTGCGTGGATATCCGCGCCGTGTGCGACATGCCGAAGCCAGTTTCCCTGAAGGCGATCAAGGCAAACCCCAAGCTGGAGAAGATGTCGCTCGTCACCTCCATGCGCCTTTCGGTGCAGCCGGTGACCGAAGAGGAATATCTCGAGGTTTGCCGCATGGGTGGCTTAGACAACCCGCCACGCTCGCCGGAATAGGGATATGGTTCTGAAGACGGATCCTCTGGCTTTCATCCGGGCCAATACGGCTCTTTCCTCTCCGCCGCATGTGCCGGAAATCCGGCTACATCTGGCGGATGAGGCGCATGAGTTGTGGCAGAAGACGGAGGAGGAGCTGGAACAGATCGGTCTGCCGCCGCCCTTCTGGGCCTTCGCCTGGGCCGGAGGGCAGGGGCTTGCCCGCTATGTTCTCGATAATCCTTCGCTGGTGGCAGGCAAGCGCGTGCTGGATTTCGCCACCGGCTCCGGCCTGGTTGCGATTGCTGCCGCCAAGGCGGGGGCGAGCCATGTCCTGGCTGTCGATATCGATCCCTGGACCGAAAGCGCCGTGCAACTGAACGCCCAGGCAAATACGGTCGACATCAGCTTTACCTCAGAGGACTGGGTGGGGCAGCCGCTGGCATGCGACATTCTGCTGGCGGGCGACGTTTTCTATGACCGCGATTTCGCCGCCCGGCTGGTGGACTGGTTCGGCACGCTGGTTAAGCAGGGCGTCGAGGTGATCGTCGGCGACCCCGGGCGCTACTATCTGCCCAAGGATCGGCTGGAATCCCTTGCTGTGTATGAAGTGCCGGTGACCCGCGCCTTGGAGGATTCAGAGGTGAAGCGCACGACCGTCTGGCGCTTCAAGCCCTGACGACATCGCCACTCAGGGCGCGCCCCGGATGACGCAGACGCCGTGCTCCACGGAGCAGACCGTTTTTGTTTCCTGCGCATTGGTTTCCTGCTCGACAAGGATGACCTTTGCCTTCGGCGCGAGGAAGGTGATCTTTTGCGGGCTGCGCGTGGAGAAAGCCTGAGCGTAATAATAGGTGCCGTTGCGGTGAAAGCGTGCGACCGCCATATCCCCGGCGAAGGTGCCGACGCCGCGCACATAAGAGGGTATCCCGTCGCCGCCGACGATATCATGCCGGTAGACATGATGCCCGTGAAAACCATTCTCGCTGCCACGGCCAGAGGTGCGAGCGTCCCAGCGGCGATGTTCTCCATGGCGGTAGCCGTCGCCGCCGGATGAGCGTGTCAGCGAGTTTGGCGCTGCGGAGAAAAAGCTTTCCGCGTGACCTGACGATGCAAGGCTGGCGAAGAGGGTGACGGCGGCTGCGAAGAGCTTGAAGCGATGTGCCATCATGGCGCTGCCTCTCTCGTGACGTTAGGAGAAAGTTAACGCTTATCATTAACTATTGGTTTCGCCAATCAAGCAAAGATTCGCTTGCAGAGACAAACAAGGCACGACACCCTATCGACTGCCGCTCCACAATCGATTAAATTTAAAATCCTTCTTGAAACGGCTTGTGATCTTGCCACGCCGTAGGTAAATCACCCAATGATGCAATGCACATATCTTCGGCAGAGTGCATTGCCGGGAGCGCGCCCGTATCAAACCGCGCACCGAACGCCGCGAGGATATGATGGCGAATGTGACAAATAAGCGGCCGCTGTCGCCGCACCTTCAAGTTTACCGTTTCATCCCCACCATGGCCATGTCGATTGTTCACCGCATTACAGGCGGCGCACTGTATTTCGGCACGGTGCTTGTGGCGGCCTGGCTGATTGCAGCCGCCTCCGGGGAAGAAGCGTTCAATTATGTGAACTGGTTCTTCGGTTCTCTCGTAGGACAGATCATACTGTTCGGCTACACCTGGGCGATGCTGCATCATCTGCTGGGTGGCCTGCGCCACATCATGTGGGATCTGGGCTATGGCTTCGAGAAGGAATTCTCGACCATGCTCGCAAAGGCCAACCTCGTTGCATCCATCGTGCTCACCGTTCTGGTGTGGGTCGTCGTTCTGATCGTTCGTTGAGGAGAACATCAATGGATATGCGTACTCCCCTCGGCAAGGTTCGTGGCCTGGGTTCGGCCAAGAGCGGGACCGATCACTTCTGGAAGGTGCGGACGACCTCGCTCGCACTCGTGCCGCTCATGCTTTTCTACGTGGTCTTCCTGATCATGTATGCGGGCAAGCCCTATGCAGACGTTGTTTCGGCTCTTTCCAACCCGTTTATCGCCACGATCAATGCGCTGACGATCATTGCCGGCATCGTGCACATGAAGCTCGGCATGGAAGAGATCATTCAGGATTACATCCACACTGAAACCACGAAGTTTGCGCTTCTGGTGCTCAATTCCTTCTTTTCGCTTCTGGCCGGCGGGCTCTGTCTTTTCGCTGCCCTGAAGATTGCATTCGCAGGATAAACATTCCATGGCATCGATCACTCCCATCGCGCAGAACGGCAAGGCTTACACCTATGTCGATCACTCCTACGACGTTATCGTAGTAGGAGCTGGCGGCGCTGGTCTGAGAGCGACACTCGGCATGGCCGAGCAAGGCTTCAAGACCGCCTGCATTACGAAGGTTTTTCCGACCCGTTCGCATACGGTCGCGGCGCAAGGCGGTATTGCAGCCTCCCTGCAGAACATGACGCCGGACAGCTGGCAGTGGCACCTTTACGATACCGTGAAGGGCTCCGACTGGCTGGGCGATGTCGACGCCATGCAGTACATGGTCATGGAGGCGCCGAAGGCGGTCTATGAGCTTGAGCATTACGGCGTGCCATTCTCGCGTAACGAGGAAGGCAAGATCTATCAGCGCCCCTTCGGCGGTCACATGCAGAACTTCGGCGCTGGTCCGCCGGTTCAGCGTACCTGCGCCGCAGCAGACCGCACGGGTCACGCCATTCTGCACACGCTCTATGGCCAGTCCCTGAAGAACAACGCCGAATTCTTCATCGAATATTTCGCCCTCGATTTGATCATGTCCGATGACGGTCGCTGCACCGGCGTAGTGGCATGGAACCTCGATGATGGCACGATCCATCGCTTCGCGGCGAAGATGGTCGTTCTGGCAACTGGCGGCTATGGTCGTGCCTATTTCTCCGCGACGTCCGCGCATACCTGCACGGGCGATGGCGGTGGCATGGTTGCCCGCGCCGGCTTCCCGCTGCAGGACATGGAATTCGTTCAGTTCCACCCGACCGGCATCTACGGTTCAGGCTGCCTGATTACCGAGGGTGCGCGTGGTGAGGGTGGCTATCTGGTCAACTCGGAAGGCGAGCGCTTCATGGAGCGCTATGCTCCATCCGCCAAGGATCTGGCATCGCGTGACGTGGTTTCCCGCTGCATGACGATGGAAATCCGCGAAGGCCGCGGCGTTGGCAAGAACAAGGACCACATCTTCCTGCATCTTGACCACCTCGATCCAGCCGTATTGCATGAGCGCCTTCCCGGCATTTCGGAAAGCGCGAAGATCTTTGCGGGCGTTGACGTGACGCGTGAGCCGATCCCGGTTCTGCCGACCGTTCACTACAATATGGGCGGCATTCCGACCAATTATTGGGGCGAGGTGCTGAATGCCGATGCCAATAATCCGGATCGCATTCTGCCCGGTCTGATGGCGGTCGGTGAAGCTGGCTGCGCGTCGGTTCACGGTGCAAACCGTCTCGGTTCGAACTCGCTGATCGACCTCGTGGTCTTCGGCCGTGCGGCGGCGATCCGCGCTGCACAGGTCATCAACCGCGACGAGCCGATCCCGGCGCTGAATACGGCGGCCTGCGACAAGATCATGGACCGTTTCGACGGTCTGCGTCATGCCGCTGGCGGTACGCCGACAGCCGTTCTGCGCGACAAGATGCAGCGGGCCATGCAGGAAGATGCGGCCGTCTTCCGCACGCAGGAATCGCTCGAAAGCGGTTGCCAGCGCCTGACCTCGATCTGGGGCGAGATGAAGGACATCAAGGTTACCGATCGCTCGATGATCTGGAACTCGGATCTGGTCGAGACGCTCGAGCTGCAGAACCTGATGGCCAACGCGATTACGACTGTGTTCAGTGCGGAAGCCCGCAAGGAAAGCCGTGGCGCCCATGCACGCGAAGACTACAAGGACGGCCCGATGGGCGGTCGCGACGACGAAAACTGGCGCAAGCATACGCTTGCCTGGGTCGGCGCAGAAGGCGATGTGAAGCTGGATTATCGTCCGGTTCACACCGACCTGATTGCCGATGGTATCGAACTCGCAAAGATCGCGCCGAAGGCACGCGTGTACTGATCGATGAGCAATGTGGTCCCCCTCCCTGGATTGGTGAAAAGCGCTCCTGGTGGGAGGCCACTTGGCCTGTTTGCAATCAACCTCGATCGTTCGCCGGATCGCTGGGCAGAGATCGAGCGTGGATTTGGCGGGCTCGCCTGGCCGCTGCATCGCGTGGCGGGCATCGATGCGCGCCAGAACCCTGATGAGGTTCTGGCGGTTCGCGGGTTGGAAATGCGCCATCCACCCTTCGCAGTCGGATGGAACGCTCGCCGCAACCGCTTGTTCATGGTGACAGAAGAGGCATGCTTTGTTGGGCATGTTCTCGCCTGGCGGGTGTTTCTGGCTTCGGATTTCGAGCATGCGATCATCCTCGAAGACGATGCCGTGCCGCAGGACGGTTTCGAAGGGGCAGTGGAAGAGCTACTCGCGCAAGACCTCGGCGCCGCGATTGTGAAGCTGGAAGGTATCTACAGGCCAGGTGGCCGCAAGGTACTGCCGCTTGGCAAGGTTGGCGACCGTCTGTTGGTGCGTTCCCTGCGTCCGGTCTCCGGGGCGGCAGGCTATCTGATCACGCGGTCAGCGGCAGAACGTCTGCTGGAGCGGACCGGATCGGCGCTTGTTCCTGCGGATGATTTCCTCTGGTCTCCTGCATGGCATGGACTGAAGGTTCTGGATGTTGCGCCGTGGGTGGTCATGCAATCAGGTGCCGAGAGCGTGATTGCGACGAGCCGTGATGCGAAAAAGACCAGAAGGGCAAATTTGCCCGGCCGGTCTGTCTTGATGGCGTTGAAGCGGATGCAGGAGCGCCTGGCTCTTTTGTGGTCTGCCTGTGACGGGCGACCGTGGCGATTGATGAATGCGACAATGGCGCAATGGGCGCCGGAAGACTATAACAAGGTAAACAGCAAGGCGGTAGCCGCCGAGGATCGAAGGTCCAGCAATGGTTGAACTCGCTCTCCCCAAAAACTCCCAGATGACCGAAGGCAAGGTCTGGCCCAAGCCGGCGGGTGCCACAAATGTCCGGGAATTCCGCATTTACCGATGGAATCCCGATGATGGCCATAACCCCCGCATCGATACCTATTACGTTGATGTCGATGATTGCGGGCCCATGGTGCTGGATGCGCTTCTCTACATCAAGAACAAGGTCGATCCGACACTGACCCTGCGCCGTTCGTGCCGCGAAGGCATTTGCGGTTCCTGCGCCATGAATATCGATGGTTCCAACACGCTTGCCTGCACCAAGGGCATGGAAGACATCAATGGCACGGTGAAGGTCTATCCGCTGCCGCACATGCCGGTGGTGAAGGATCTGGTTCCGGATCTGACCAATTTCTACGCACAGCACCGTTCCATCGAACCTTGGCTGAAAACGGTTTCCCCGACGCCCGCCAAGGAGTGGAAGCAGAGCCACGAAGACCGTTTGAAGCTGGATGGTCTTTATGAATGCATTCTCTGCGCCTGCTGCTCCACGTCCTGTCCGTCCTACTGGTGGAATGGTGATCGCTATCTCGGCCCGGCAGTCCTGTTGCAGGCCTATCGCTGGCTGATCGACAGCCGCGATGAGGCAAAGGGCGAACGTCTGGATAACCTGGAAGACCCCTTCCGTCTCTATCGTTGCCACACGATCATGAACTGCGCGCAGACCTGTCCGAAGGGGCTGAATCCTGCCAAGGCCATCGCTGAAATCAAGAAGATGATGGTCGAGCGCCGGATCTGACGCGCAAAAGATCGCTTGACCTCGCGCAGATGTGTTCCATCTGCGCCCTCAGGATCTTCACGCCGGGAGCGATTTGTGCTCCTTGGCTTGATTTGACACGGTCCTTGGCGATAATTCGGCTGTACCGGCAGGTGATAGTCTTGCAGAAGCAGAAAGCGGGAGCTTTATGATGCAGTTCAGATATTTGGTAACCGGCGTTATGATCACAATGGCATTGACCGGTTGCCAGAGGACCTCTTCCAGCCCCTACAGCAATCTGCCAGGGCCCGCGCCCCTGCAAGCCCAGCCGGTGCCTTCCGTTCAGTCCAATCAATTGCCCGCTCCTGGCGCAGCCGATGCGTCGCAGTTTCCGGCGGCACCCAATGCTGGTGGAACGCAGATGGCCTCCTTGCCGCCTGGCGGCGGTGCGGAGCCTGCCACGGCGATGGATGTGTCAAAGGAATCCCTGGTTGGCAACTGGCGCGTGAATGCGGCAGGCGCGAGCTGCGACATGTTCCTGACGCTGACCAACCTTGGGAGCGGCGCTCGCGGCGGAACGCGCGGATGCGTCGGCGAGTTGACGACCATGGGTTCCTGGGAAGTGTCCGGCAAAACGGTACTCTTCAAGAACCGCAATGGCGACGTCATTGGCCGTGTCTACAAGAGCGCGGATACACGTTACGACGGTACCACTGCTTCCGGCCAGCAGCTCAGCCTCAGCCGTTGATGATACCCCGATAGGGGTTTCAGCAGATGCGGGCAGCGGAAGACAGCTTTGCCGTACATCAGGATTAACGGCGGGGTGGAGAGGTGCGCATACAGGTCTGGCAAGAGTGTCCAGCTGCTTTGCCTTCTTTGCATTGAGGATGCTGCATGGGCTGCCTGTTGCGACCGCATCGCTCGAAGCCGCGCTTCATCTTGACCGCCACGATCGGCTGCTGCGCCTCTTTGATCACCCCTATCGTCTGTACGAGTTGGAACCGGTCATCTTAAGTGTTCATCCCGGTCCGCGTCTCCCTTCTGCCGCCAGTCGCTCTGCCTTGTCAGAGCCTCGGGCCCTCTGCCCCAGGTATCTAGCTCCATGGCATCTCTTCCCGATTATAAGTTCAGTGTCAGTGATGAACTGAAAGCCCTCAATGCAGCCGGGACGCTGCAGGCCGATCCGGAGCAGATGGCCGTTTCCGGCGCTTTGGACAGGGTTCTGGCGTCCCTTCGGGAAAAGGGGCCGGCCAAGAAATCCAGCGCTCTGGGATGGCTGTTTGGCGCCAAGCGCAAGACCGCCGATGCCGACATCAAGGGCCTCTATATTTACGGCTCCGTGGGGCGCGGCAAGACCATGCTCATGGATATGTTTTTCAGCAAGGCGCCCGTGGCAGCAAAGCGTCGCTGCCACTTTCACGAATTCATGGCGGATGTTCACGGGCGCATCCACGCGCATCGGCAGAAATTGAAGGCGGGCGAGACCAAGGAAACCGATCCGGTTCCACCGGTGGCGGCCAGCATTTTCGCAGAAGCCGAATTGCTGTGCTTCGACGAATTTTCCGTGACTGACATTGCCGATGCCATGATCCTCGGGCGGCTGTTCACAGAACTGTTCCGCCTGGGCTGCGTGCTGGTTGCCACATCCAACGTTGCGCCGGACGATCTTTATCGCGACGGCCTGAACCGCTCGCTTTTCCTGCCCTTTGTCGATCTGTTGAAGCAGTATGTTGGCGTCATCACGCTGGACTCGCCGACCGATTATCGCATGGAGAAGATGGCGAGCCTGCCTGTTTACCTCTCGCCCCTCGGGCCTTCCACCGATGCGGCAATGGAGGCTGCCTGGCATCAGGTGACCGAGGGAAAGAAGAGTGTGCCGGCCGAGATTCCGCTCAAAGGCAGAAGCATCCCCGTACCTCAGGCAGCAGGCAAAGCTGCGCGTTTCGCCTTTTCCGATCTCTGCGAAAAGCCGCTGGGCGCTGCGGACTACCTGCAGATCGCCCAGCGCTATGACGTGGTGTTCATAGAGCGTGTGCCGCGAATGGGACTAAACAAGCGCAACGAAACTAAGCGTTTCATTAATCTCATCGATGCATTCTACGACCGCACGATCCGGGTCTTCATCTCTGCGGAAGCCACACCGGAAGACCTGCTGACGGAGCGCATGGGCACGGAAGGATTCGAGTTCGACCGCACCGTCTCGCGGCTTTTCGAAATGCGCAGCCCGGATTATCTGGCACTGCATCAGGAAAAACACCCGCAATCTTGACAGAACGATGACGAAATATCTTACGTTTACGTAAGAATTTGGTGCTTTAACCGATTGAAAATACTAGCCTCAAAAGAATCGGTTGCCATTTTGAGCCAGTAGAGCTATGCGATGTGCCCAGATCGGTCGACAGTTCTGATGCCGACCACGCCTTCGAAAGAGAGGAAGCTTCTCAATGGCTCGCAAGAAGATTGCACTTATCGGCTCTGGCATGATCGGCGGTACGCTGGCCCATTTGGCCAGCCTGAAGGAATTGGGCGACATCGTCCTGTTCGACATCGCTGACGGTATTCCGCAGGGTAAGGGTCTGGATATTGCCCAGTCCGGTCCTGTCGAAGGGTTCAATGCCAAGCTTTCCGGCGCAAGCGATTATGCTGCGATCGAAGGCGCCGATGTCTGCATCGTCACAGCAGGCGTTGCCCGCAAGCCGGGCATGAGCCGCGACGACCTTCTGGGCATCAACCTGAAGGTCATGGAGCAGGTGGGTGCGGGCATCAAGAAATACGCCCCGAATGCTTTCGTTATCTGCATCACCAACCCGCTTGACGCGATGGTCTGGGCTCTGCAGAAGTTCTCCGGCCTGCCAAAGAACATGGTTGTCGGCATGGCTGGCGTTCTCGACTCTGCTCGCTTCCGTCTCTTCCTCTCGGAAGAATTCAATGTTTCCGTTGAAGATGTGACGGCCTTTGTTCTGGGTGGTCATGGTGACACCATGGTGCCGCTCGCGCGCTATTCCACGGTTGCCGGCATCCCGTTGACGGATCTCGTCAAGATGGGCTGGGTCAGCGCCGAGCGTCTCGAGCAGATCATCCAGCGTACGCGTGATGGCGGTGCGGAGATCGTCGGTCTGCTCAAGACCGGTTCTGCCTATTATGCGCCGGCTGCTTCTGCCATCGAGATGGCTGAGTCCTACCTCAAGGACAAGAAGCGCGTTCTGCCCTGCGCTGCGCATCTGTCGGGCCAGTATGGCGTTAACGACATGTATGTCGGCGTTCCGACTGTCATCGGTGCCGGTGGTGTGGAGCGCATCATCGAAATCGATCTCAACAATGACGAAAAGGCCGCGTTTGAAAAGTCGGTCGGTGCTGTCGCTGGCCTCTGCGAAGCCTGCACCAACATCGCGCCTTCCCTGAAGTAATCGCCCAGCGGCCCCGTATCCCAAGGACCAGACGATGAACATTCATGAATATCAGGCCAAAGCTCTTCTGAAGGGCTTTGGTGCGCCGGTCGCCCAAGGTGTGGCGATCCATTCCGCCGAAGAGGCTGAGGCTGCTGCCAAGCAGCTTCCCGGCCCTCTCTATGTGGTCAAGAGCCAGATCCATGCTGGCGGCCGCGGCAAGGGTAAGTTCAAGGAACTTGGCCCGGACGCCAAGGGCGGTGTTCGCCTGGCAAAGTCCATCGAGGAAGTTGTCGCTCACGCCAAGGATATGCTTGGTAACACGCTGGTGACTGCCCAAACCGGCGAGGCTGGCAAGCAGGTGAACCGTCTCTACATCGAAGACGGTGCAGATATTGCACGCGAACTCTACTGCTCGCTGCTGGTTGACCGCTCCGTTGGCCGCGTTGCCTTCGTCGTTTCGACGGAAGGTGGCATGGACATCGAGGCTGTGGCCCATGACACACCGGAGAAGATCCACACCATCGCTATCGACCCGGAAACGGGCGTGACGGCGGATGACGTGGCGAAGATCTCTGCGGCGCTGGCGCTCGATGGTGCCGCTGCCGAAGATGCCAAGTCGCTGTTCCCGGCGCTCTACAAGGCCTTCAACGAGAAGGACATGTCCCTTCTCGAAATCAATCCGCTGATCGTCATGACCAATGGTCATCTGCGCGTTCTCGACGCCAAGGTGTCCTTCGACGGCAACGCTCTGTTCCGTCACGACGACGTGCGTGCGCTGCGCGACGAGACGGAAGAAGATGCCAAGGAAATCGAAGCATCCAAGTGGGATCTTGCCTATGTTGCTCTCGATGGCAACATCGGCTGCATGGTGAACGGCGCTGGCCTTGCCATGGCAACGATGGACATCATCAAGCTGTACGGCAAGGAGCCAGCAAACTTCTGCGACGTCGGCGGTGGTGCTGGCAAGGAGAAGGTTGCAGCTGCGTTCAAGATCATCACGGCGGATCCGAAGGTTGAGGGCATCCTCGTCAACATCTTCGGCGGCATCATGAAGTGCGACGTCATCGCTGAAGGCGTGATCGCCGCAGTGAAGGAAGTTGGCCTCAAGGTTCCGCTCGTCGTTCGCCTGGAAGGCACGAATGTTGAGCTCGGCAAGAAGCTTCTCAACGAATCTGGCCTCGCCATTACGGCAGCTGACGACTTGGACGATGCTGCCAAGAAGATCGTCGCGGCGATCGAAGCGAAGTAATATGGCTCCTCTATCCCGGATTGCGCGAACCAGGCAGATTTTCTGGCCGTCCATGACGGATTGCCGTTTGCCGCATTTTGTGTGCTGGGATGAAAATCCCAACGCCGAGATTGCGGCAAACCAGGCGCAATTCTCTGCCAAATGTGATGCTGATGCGTTCTATGACTTAAAGACGCATGACGTGAATATCACGGTTTGGCAGGGCGTTCTGGGCAAGGCCGTGAAAGATGGTCACGTCGACTGGTTTCACACACGCTGGCGCTTGGGTCAGGGTGCCGCACCGGGGCTGAAGGCTATTAAACAGCCTGAGAAATGCCATGGCGTTGCATGGACAACGTCCAACTTAAACGATCACGAAGCTTTCAGGCAGTATACCTGCTGCTGCGGCGAGGTTTGAAAATGTCTATTCTCGTAAACAAGAACACCAAGGTCCTGGTTCAGGGCCTGACCGGCAAGACCGGCACTTTCCACACCGAACAGGCGCTTGCCTACTACGGCACGCAGATGGTCGGCGGTATTCACCCGAAGAAGGGTGGCGAAACCTGGACCGGCTCCAAGGGCGAAAGCCTGCCGATCTTTGCTTCCGTTGCCGAGGGCAAGGAAAAGACCGGCGCCGATGCGACCGTGATCTACGTTCCGCCGGCAGGTGCAGCCGATGCCATCATCGAGGCGATCGACGCGGAAATCCCGTTCATCACCTGCATCACCGAAGGTATCCCGGTGATGGATATGGTGCGCGTGAAGGCCAAGCTCGACAAGTCGAAGTCTCGTCTGCTCGGCCCGAACTGCCCAGGCATTCTGACGCCGGAAGAGTGCAAGATCGGCATCATGCCGGGCTCCATCTTCCGCAAGGGTTCTGTCGGTATCGTTTCCCGCTCCGGAACGCTGACCTACGAAGCAGTCTTCCAGACCTCTAATGAAGGTCTTGGCCAGACAACGGCTGTCGGCATCGGCGGCGACCCGGTCAAGGGTACGGAATTCATCGACGTGCTGGAAATGTTCCTGGCCGACGAAGCCACGACCTCGATCATCATGATCGGCGAAATCGGCGGCTCGGCAGAAGAAGATGCGGCACAGTTCCTCATCGACGAAGCCAGACAAGGCCGTAAGAAGCCGATGGCTGGCTTCATCGCTGGCCGTACGGCGCCGAAGGGCCGCACCATGGGCCATGCCGGTGCTGTGGTGTCCGGTGGCAAGGGTGACGCGGAATCGAAGATCGCAGCCATGGAAGCTGCCGGTATCAAGGTTTCGCCATCTCCGGCACGCCTGGGCAAGACGCTGGTTGAAGTCCTCAAGGGCTGACGCCACATATTGGCCAGCTGATTAAGCTTCAGGCAGGCGAGCCTTGATAGGATCGCCTGCCTATGCCGCAGTTAAGGGTAACTGGCCCTGTGGCGACCAGATGAAAGCGACGGCCGGCGCTTCGAGAACCGGCATCAAGATTACGTCAGGAGGCGGGCGCCACGTCCGCGATAGCACCATGGCACGGCAAGAAGCCAACGAGCAGTTCCTTATCACCTCGTTCCTCGACGGCGCGAATGCTGCTTATATCGAGCAGCTTTATGCGAAGTATGAGGAGGATCCGAATTCGGTCGGACCCGAGTGGCAGTCCTTCTTCAAGGCGCTTGCCGATAACCCGGAAGATGTCAAAAAGGCCGCTCAGGGCGCCTCCTGGCAGCGCAAGAACTGGCCAATTCCCGCCAATGGCGAATTGGTGTCAGCGCTGGATGGTAACTGGCCTGTTGTCGAGAAGGCTATCGAGACGAAGGTCAAAGCCAAGGCAGAAGCGGCTGCAAAGTCCTCCGGCCAGGCTGTCGATCCTGCTGAAGTGCTTCAGGCGACCCGTGATAGCGTTCGCGCCATCATGATGATCCGCGCCTACCGCATGCGTGGCCATCTGCATGCCAAGCTCGACCCGCTCGGCCTTGCTGCCCCGGTGGATGATTACAACGAGCTTTCGCCAAGTGCCTACGGTTTCACCGAGGCCGATTACGACCGCAAGATCTTCATCGATAACGTGCTCGGCCTCGAATATGCGACCGTGCGCGAAATGCTGGAGATCCTGCAGCGCACCTATTGTTCCACGCTCGGCGTTGAGTTCATGCACATCTCCAACCCGGAGGAAAAGGCCTGGATTCAGGAACGCATCGAAGGTCCGGGCAAGGGCGTTGAATTTACCGCCAACGGCAAGAAGGCAATCCTTCAGAAGCTGGTCGAGGCAGAAGGTTTCGAGCAGTTCATCGACGTCAAGTACAAGGGTACGAAGCGTTTCGGTCTCGATGGTGGTGAGGCGCTGATCCCTGCACTTGAGCAGATCATCAAGCGCGGTGGTCAGGACGGGCTTGAGGAAGTTGTCCTCGGCATGGCGCACCGCGGCCGCCTGAACGTGCTTTCGCAGGTGATGGGCAAGCCGCACCGCGCAATTTTCCACGAATTCAAGGGCGGTTCGTTCAAGCCGGACGAAGTGGAAGGCTCTGGTGACGTGAAGTACCACCTCGGTGCCTCTTCCGACCGCGAGTTCGACGGCAACAAGGTCCACTTGTCGTTGACCGCCAACCCGTCACACCTTGAGATTGTCAATCCGGTCGTCATGGGCAAGGCGCGCGCCAAGCAGGACATGCTGACCAAGAGCTGGGACGGCGATATCGTGCCGCTGAAGGAGCGGGCAAAGGTTCTGCCGCTGCTTCTCCACGGCGATGCGGCTTTTGCCGGTCAGGGCGTCGTGGCCGAAATCCTCGGCCTTTCGGGTCTGCGTGGCCACCGCGTTGCGGGAACCATGCATTTCATCATCAACAACCAGATCGGCTTCACCACGAACCCGGCCTTCTCGCGCTCTTCGCCCTATCCTTCGGATGTGGCCAAGATGATCGAAGCGCCGATTTTCCACGTGAACGGCGACGATCCGGAAGCGGTAACCTACGCGGCCAAGATCGCTACCGAATACCGCATGAAGTTCCACAAGCCGGTGGTCGTGGACATGTTCTGCTACCGTCGCTTCGGCCATAACGAAGGCGATGAGCCAGCGTTCACGCAGCCGAAGATGTACAAGGTCATTCGTGGCCACAAGACAGTCACCGAGCTTTACGCTGCTCGCCTGATCTCCGAAGGCCTGATCTCCGACGGCGAATTCCAGAAGATGAAGGCCGATTGGCGCGCCCATCTGGAGCAGGAATTCGAAGCTGGCCAGAGCTACAAGCCGAACAAGGCCGACTGGCTGGATGGTCAGTGGTCCGGCCTTCGCTCTGCGGACAATGCGGATGAGCAGCGCCGCGGCAAGACCGCTGTGCCGATGAAGAGCCTGAAGGAAATTGGCCGCAAGCTGGCGACCGTTCCAGACGGTTTCAACGCGCACCGCACGATCAAGCGCTTCATGGAAAACCGTGCGCAGATGATCGAGACCGGCGAGGGGATCGACTGGGCCATGGCCGAGGCACTGGCCTTCGGTTCGCTGGTCACGGAAGGCCACAAGGTTCGTCTGTCCGGACAGGACTGCGAGCGCGGAACCTTCTCGCAGCGTCATTCCGTTCTCTACGATCAGGATACGGAAGAGCGTTATATCCCGCTGGCAAACCTTGCTCCCAACCAGGCGCGCTACGAAGTCATCAACTCGATGCTTTCGGAAGAGGCGGTTCTGGGCTTCGAATACGGTTATTCGCTGGCGCGTCCGAATGCACTGACACTCTGGGAAGCGCAGTTCGGTGACTTCGCCAACGGCGCCCAGGTGGTGTTCGATCAGTTCATCTCGTCTGGTGAACGCAAGTGGCTTCGCATGTCCGGCCTCGTCTGCCTTCTGCCGCACGGCTATGAAGGTCAGGGCCCGGAACACTCCTCCGCACGTCTGGAGCGCTTCCTCCAGCTTTGCGCGGAAGACAACATGCAGGTTGCAAACTGCACCACGCCTGCGAACTACTTCCACATCCTGCGCCGTCAGTTGAAGCGTGACTTCCGCAAGCCGCTGATCCTGATGACGCCGAAGTCGCTGCTGCGCCACAAGCGCGCAACCTCTACACTGGCGGAAATGGCCGGCGAAAGCTCGTTCCACCGCCTGCTGTGGGACGATGCGGAAGTGATCAAGGACGGCCCGATCAAGCTCCAGAAGGACAACAAGATCCGCCGTGTCGTCATGTGCACCGGCAAGGTCTATTACGATCTTCTGGAAGAGCGCGAAAAGCGCGGCATCGATGACGTTTACCTGCTGCGTCTGGAACAGCTCTATCCGTTCCCGGCAAAGGCGCTCATCAATGAGCTTTCGCGCTTCCGCCACGCCGAAATGGTATGGTGCCAGGAAGAGCCGAAGAACATGGGCGCATGGGCATTCATCGACCCTTACCTCGAGTGGGTTCTGGCCCATATCGATGCCAAGTATCAGCGCGTCCGTTACACGGGCCGTCCGGCTGCCGCTTCTCCGGCAACGGGCCTGATGTCCAAGCATCTGGCGCAGCTCGAAGCCTTCCTCGAAGACGCGCTCGGCGGCTAATTCAGCCGTCGCGCTCTTCTAAAAGCGAAACACGATATCGGATCAAAAACGGAAAAAGATCATGGCCACCGAAATTCGCGTCCCTACCCTCGGCGAATCCGTCAGCGAGGCAACCGTCGGCACCTGGTTCAAGAAGGTGGGCGACACGGTAAAGGCCGACGAGCCGATCGTTGAGCTGGAAACCGACAAGGTTACGGTTGAAGTACCGGCACCTGCATCTGGCGTCCTGACGGAAATCGTCGCCCAGGCTGGCGAAACCGTCGGTCTCGGCGCACTTCTCGGCCAGATCGCCGAAGGTGCCGCTGGCTCGGCTGGCACTTCCGCTCCGGCTGCTGCACCTGCGGCTCCCGCACCTGCTGCAGCCCCAGCACCTGCAGCGTCTGCTGCACCGGCTCAGGGCACATCCATGCCTGCCGCACCGGCGGCTGCCAAGCTTGCTGCCGATAACAACATCTCCACCGCGGATGTCGATGGTTCCGGCAAGCGCGGTCAGGTTCTGAAGGGTGATGTGCTGGCGGCGATTGCCAAGGGTCCGGCTGCAGCGTCTGCACCGGCTGCCGTTCCGGCAGCTCCGCGCGCACCCTCGACGGCGGAAGATTCCGTTCGCGAAGAGCGCGTGAAGATGACACGCCTGCGTCAGACGATTGCCAAGCGCCTGAAGGATGCGCAGAACACGGCTGCCATGCTGACCACCTATAACGAGGTGGACATGAAGGCGGTTATGGACCTGCGCAACCGCTACAAGGACGTGTTCGAAAAGAAGCACGGCGTAAAGCTCGGCTTCATGGGCTTCTTCACCAAGGCTGTCACGCACGCCCTGAAGGAACTGCCTGCTGTCAATGCTGAGATCGACGGCACGGACATCATTTACAAGAACTACTGCCACGTCGGCATGGCCGTTGGTACGGACAAGGGTCTCGTTGTTCCGGTCATCCGCGACGCTGACCAGCTTTCCATCGCCGGCGTTGAGAAGGAACTCGGTCGCCTTGCCAAGGCTGCCCGTGACGGTTCTCTGGGCATGGCCGACATGCAGGGCGGCACCTTCACCATCACCAATGGTGGCGTGTACGGCTCTCTGATGTCCTCGCCGATCCTCAATGCACCGCAGTCGGGCATTCTCGGCATGCACAAGATCCAGGAGCGCCCGGTCGTTGTTGGCGGTCAGATCGTCATCCGTCCGATGATGTATCTCGCGCTCTCCTACGATCACCGTATCGTTGACGGCAAGGAAGCGGTGACCTTCCTCGTGCGCGTCAAGGAAAGCCTGGAAGATCCGGAGCGTCTGGTTCTCGACCTCTAATCAGTTCATGCGGCGGCGGGGGCAAAACCTCCGCCGCTTAAATATTGGAGCATCGGGCATACAGGCCTACGAAGCTCGATGTTCTAATTCGTTTGTTTCTGCATCGGATTTCCCGAAAACCGGTTCCCACCTTTCGGTCCGATGCTATGGGGAGCGCGTCGAAGGCTTTTCGCAACGCCGATGCGCAGAAGGAGAGCCATTGCCATGGAGCCGACCTTTCTTGCTGCATCACCCTTTCTGCCAATCATTGGATTGAGCGTTTTGCTGTTGATCGGCCACATCATGCTACAGGGCGTGACCGCAACAAAGGAACTTGGAACCGACTGGAACGCGGGTCCGCGTGACGGCAACAGAAAGCCGGAAGGCAAGCTGGCTGGCCGCGCCGAGCGCGCATCGACCAATTTTCGCGAAACCTATCTGGCATTCATTGCCTTGGCCTTCGGTCTCATTCTGGCAGGTGACCCGCATACTCTGGGGCTTATTGGCGCTTGGCTATGGCTGGTCTGCCGGCTAATTTATATCCCCCTCTATCTAGCAGGAATTCCCTATATCCGGTCGTTTGTCTGGGTAGGATCGATGGTGGGGCTCGGGTTAATGTTTGTGGTCTTGATGTTCTGATGATGTCGAACACGGGCTTCTAGGAGCAGAAGATGCATCCCTATCTTTTTGAACTTGCTTCGCTCATGGCAATCTTTGCTTTCGTGATCGTGTCGCCTGGCGCAGATCTGGCAATGGTCATTCGGCAGGCACTTGTGCATGGCCGCCGCCAAGCCATCGTTACCAGCTTTGGAATTGGTGCGGCCTTCATGCTGCATGTTAGCTACACGATCTTAGGCCTGGGCCTGATCATTTCCCAGTCGATCTACCTGTTCAACATCGTGAAATGGTGCGGTGTCGCCTATTTGCTTTACATCGGCGTGAAAGCCTTGCGAGCGGGCAAGACCGATATTACTGCGCCTGAGGCGACAGACGTAGAACCGAAGCAACAGTCGGCCCGCAAGGCTTTTATCTTAGGCTTTGCTGCTAATGCGCTGAACCCGAAAGCGGTCTTCTTCTTTCTCTCCATTTTCTCGGCTGTCATCAGCGTGCACACGCCGATGGTGGTGAAATTCGGTTACGGCCTGGTGATGGCAAGCTGCCTGATCGCCTGGTTCATCGGCGTCAGCACGTTCATGACGACGGCGCGGATGAGGGCGGCCTTCTCCCGCGCCAGCCAGTGGATCGATCGGGTCAGCGGTGCGGTGTTTATCGTGCTCGGCCTGAAGCTTGCGACAGAGAAGGCGGGCTGATCCTCTTCAATTGCGCGCGTTGCGCTCCATGAATTCTGCCGTGCTCCGGCGCGGCTGCGGAAACAAGACAAAGGATGAATGAAATGGCTTATGATGTCGTTGTTATCGGTACCGGCCCTGGCGGTTATGTCTGCGCGATCAAGGCAGCACAGCTGGGCATGAAGGTAGCCGTCGTCGAAAAGCGCTCGACCTTCGGCGGCACCTGCCTCAACGTGGGCTGCATCCCCTCCAAGGCGCTTCTGCATGCTTCCGAGGTTTTCGCGCATGCCAAGCACGGCATGGCGGATCTGGGCGTCGAGGTTTCCGGCACGACGCTGAACCTTGAGAAGATGATGGGCCACAAGGATGCGACGGTAAAGGCTAACGTCGATGGCGTCGCCTTCCTGTTCAAGAAGAACAAGATCGAAAGCTTTATCGGCACAGGCAAGATCGTCGCTGCCGGCAAGGTTTCCGTCACCGGCGAAGATGGCCAGGTGCAGGAGCTCGAAACCAAGAACATCGTTATTGCCACCGGTTCAGAAGTTGCAGGCATTCCCGGCGTGCCAGTCGAAATAGACGAGAAGGTCATCGTGTCCTCGACAGGCGGTATCGCGCTTGAAAAAGTGCCGGGTCACATGGTCGTTGTCGGTGGCGGTGTTATCGGCCTGGAGCTTGGCTCCGTTTGGTCGCGCCTCGGCGCAAAGGTCACGGTTGTCGAATATCTCGACACGATTCTTGGCGGCATGGACGGCGAGGTTTCCAAGCAGTTCCAGCGTATGCTGGCCAAGCAGGGCATGGAGTTCAACCTGGGTGCAAAGGTAACTGCGGTTGCCAAATCCGATACCGGTGCCAAGGTAACCTTCGAACCTGTGAAGGGCGGTGAGCCGCAAACGATCGATGCCGACGTTGTGCTGGTTGCAACCGGCCGCAAGCCCTACACGGCGGGCCTCGGCCTGGAAGAAGCGGGTGTCGTGCTTGATAATCGCGGACGTGTCGAAATCGACGGTCATTACGCAACGAACGTTCCCGGCATCTATGCGATCGGCGACGTGGTGAAGGGCCCGATGCTTGCACACAAGGCGGAAGACGAAGGTGTGGCGCTGGCGGAAATTCTGGCTGGCCAGCATGGCCATGTGAATTATGAAGTGATCCCTGGCGTCGTCTATACGCAGCCGGAAGTGGCTTCCGTCGGCAAGACCGAAGAGGAACTCAAGGCGGCTGGCGTATCTTACAAGGTTGGCAAATTCCCCTTCACCGCCAATGGCCGCGCGCGCGCCATGCAGGTAACTGACGGCTTCGTGAAGGTGCTGGCAGACAAGGATACGGACCGCGTTCTCGGTGTGCATATCATCGGCTTCGGCGCAGGCGAAATGATCCATGAAGCCGCGGTTCTGATGGAATTTGGCGGTTCTTCCGAAGATCTCGGCCGCACCTGCCACGCGCACCCCACCATGTCCGAAGCGGTCAAGGAAGCGGCTCTGGCGACCTTCTTCAAGCCACTGCACATGTAAGGTCTTTCGATACCTCTATCTCACAAAAAAATGCCCCGCCTGCTCGTCAGGCGGGGCATTTTTGTATCCAACCCTTACCACTCAAGGTGATGATGCAGAAGAAAAACAGGTTTGCGAGATCAGCCGCCTGCTGCGCGCCAGAGAAGGGGGGCACATCCAATCAGAGCGTTTCCGGTGAAAACGGGGCCACCTGAAAGACTCTATATCTTTGTTTTTACGCAGTCCGGACGCAAAACCGCTACGCACCTTTCTCAGGTAAATGCTCTAATTTGCAGGGGTGACCGTAAAGCCCTTGGCCTGAAGCAGAGCAACAAGGCCCTCGTCTCCAACAAGATGCAGCGCTCCAACGGCCATAAAGGCTCCGCCCTTGTCCAGCAGGGGCGCCGCACGCTCCGCCATCACATGGTTTCGTTGCCGAACGATGCGTTCTTCGAATTCGGCATAGCCTTCGCCTTCGGTACCATCGGGAGCCACGGCCTTCAGCATCGGCATGGTCATGCCGATCTCTCCGGAAATGTAGAGATCGCGCATGGTGGTGGTCACGTCATCCAGCCGTGGTCCGAGATCGATCATCTCGATCAGCGACTTGATGTGGAATTCAACCGGAATGGAGGCCATGGCCGAGAGTTGTTCTTCCATGGTCTCGAGCCCCTTGACCTGAACGCCTTTGGCGACGGCTTCCAACGCAATCTTCTTGTCAAGGAAGGTCGCACCTTGCGCCTTGCGCGTCAGTTCACAGGCAGGCAGAGCAAGAAAACTCGCCAGAAGCCAGGGCTGCATGCGGGAAACGGCAGCCAGCGGAATACCCCGCTGCTTGAGGGCAGCCTCAAGTTTTACCTTGCTCTCGGGCGTTAGATACTGCTCGATGGTTTTGCCGTTCGGTATCATGTTCAGCTCTGGCTTGGCCAACATGCCAGCCATGGCCTTTTTCTCATCGAGAATTTCATCCGATTCGACGATCACCAGCCGGGCCTTCGATAAGGCATAAGGTGCACCGGGCGGCATTTTCAGCACGGCTGGGTCGGTGACATGCATGGTGCCGAGGAGATAGGATTTCGCGATGCCCGGCTTTTCGATCTGCCAGAACAGACCCTTGCCATTGGCAATTTTCGCGGCCTCTTCCTCAACTTTCCGATAGGCCGCCGGATCTTTCAGCTTCCATTCGGCCAGCAGATTTTGTCCGGTGCAGGCCTGCTCGGCCGCCTGCACCTTGCCCGACCAGCCAAGGCCAGCCAGAGCCAGCACCAGAAGGAAGGTGAGAAAGGCGGCCGTATGGAGCGCCGCCATAAGGCTCAGCACATCATTGCCGACACGGCGAAACAGCGAGGGTTCGTTCAGGCGTAAGGTCATCCTGTCTCCTTATCCGCCAGCCATAGAGTTTGGCTTAACGGGAATGGTTAAGGCCACCTGGGTTGTGAGGTGGAATTGTGCCTTATTGAGGCTCATGCGCGGGGATGTGCCCGGTCATACACGTCAAGAAGGCGGGCGGAATCGACACCGGTATAGACCTGGGTTGTGGAGAGGCTTGCATGGCCCAACAATTCCTGAATGGTGCGCAGATCTCCGCCACCTGCCAGCAAATGCGTGGCAAAGGAATGGCGAAGCGCGTGAGGCGTGGCATTATCCGGAAGGCCTAGCGCGCTTCTGAGCTTTTGCATTTCCCGCTGGATGATGGCCGGTTGCAATGGCCCGCCTCGCGCACCGCGAAACAGCGGTTGAGCCTCTGCCAGCGGATAGGGGCATAGTGACATGTAGTGCTGGATGGCCTGCAGAACGGAAGGCAGGAGCGGCACAAGGCGCGTCTTGCCGCCTTTCCCGAGAACTCTCAGCGCGGTCGCGTTTTCAGGAACATCCACAGGGGTCAGGCCCAGCGCTTCCGATATGCGCAGGCCGCAGCCGTAGAGAAGGGTCAGGACGGCGCAATCCCGCGCCGCGATCCACGGTTCCTCATGCATCTGGGCCTGCTTGCTGACCACCTCCAGCGCCTGACGATCGGTCAGCGGTTTGGGAAGCGATTTCGGTTGGCGGGGCGCACGGATTGCGCCCGCCGCCGCCGCGTTCACCAGGCCCTTGCGCTCCAGATAGCGCAGGAACGAGCGCAGGCCCGCCAGATGGCGACCAAGCGAGCGCGATCCCGAACCATCCCGTCTTCGCTGCGCCAGAAAGGCACGAAGATCTGCCGTGCGAAGCGTATGGAGATCGGCCAGCCGTGCGGGGCCGCCCAGGTGCCCTGTGAGAAATTGCAGGAACTGGCGCGTATCGCGCTCATAGGCCGTCAGCGTATTGGCGGAAAGCCGACGCTCGTTTCCCAGGCTTTCCAGCCAGCGGGTGCGCTGCTCCAGAAGATCGGGAGCCGCAAGGATGAGAATCTCGTTCACGCCAAAGCATCCGTTGATTTTAACAGGTCGGGTACCAGATTCACCCCTTGGCGTTACCATTCCATTAAGCATTCATAGACTCTAGCGGCATGGGAATGTCATAGTTCGATCATACAGCGCTGTAATGATTACAGCCTGTTGGCGGGAGATTTCATGCAACGCCGAGCACCGACATCTACTTTCGGGCAGATTGCCGAGGCAATCGCTCTGGTTTCACAAGGACAACCAGGGCACATCGTCGATACATTGATCGCAGAGCGCGGAACACAAATTGTGAAGCACCCGCTCTGGCCGGTCATGCGGCCGTTTCTGTATTCGCTTCTGCGTTACCGGCGGGCCGTAGGTTTCGCCAATGACATTCAGGGACTTTCCGGCCACCAGTCCTTTCAGCATCTCAGCGACATGCTGCATCTCGATATCCGCGTTCGCGGCGAAGAGAATATTCCGGCAAAGGGCGGTTTCATTCTTGTCAGCAATCACCCGACCGGCATTGCCGATGGGGTGGCGGTCTTCGATCTTTTGAAGACGCGGCGGCCTGACATGATGTTCTTCGCAAACCGGGATGCGGTGCGTGTCAATCCACGTTTTTCCGAGATGATCATTCCGGTGGAATGGCGCGAGGAATACAAAAGCAAGCTGAAGGCACGCGAAACGCTCCGGCTGACGAATCATGCGGTTGAGACGGGCAAGGTCACGGTGCTGTTTCCTTCCGGCCGCATTGCCTACTGGGACAATGGGCGCCTGAACGAGCGGCCGTGGAAAACATCTGCCGTCAGCCTTGCGAAGAAATACAATCTGCCGATCCTGCCCATGCACATGAAGGCGCGCAATTCCGGCCTGTTTTACTGGTTTGCCAAATGGTCCACCGAACTGCGCGACATGACGGTATTCTACGAGCTTCTGAACAAGAAGGGTGATCTCTTTGAGTTCACCGTAGGGCAAATGATTTCTCCGGATGCGTTGGATGGCGATCCTGCCGAGGTTACTAAAGCCCTGGAAAAGCACTCCGTCTTCGATCTGGCGAAGAACCCGGCTGCGCGATTCCAGCCGCTCAGACCGTGACGCCTTCAAGCCGGGTTCCCTTTTGTTCTCCGTCAGGGCATGTTCCGGCCCAATGACCAAAGATTCGGAAAGTCTCTTCGGCGCGCTGTTCGATACGCCGCCCGTGGCTCGCGTTGTTCCGGTTCTGGTGCCGCTGCCGGTGCCGGAAGCCTACAGCTATGCGGTGCCAGAGGGCATGGCCGTTGAACCTGGTTCTGTCGTTCAGGTTCCTGTCGGTCCTCGTCAACACATTGGTGTTGTGTGGGAAGGGGGCGATGCCCAGGCCGTTGATCCGAAAAAGCTTAGACCCATCACGCTGGTTTTCGATTGTCCGCCGCTGACCGCAGAAATGCGCAGTTTCATTGAGTGGGTTTCTTCCTACACGCTTTCACCGCCCGGACTTGTGGCGCGAATGGCCATTCGTGCGCCTGCAGCGCTGGAACCGGAACCCATGGTGGAGGCCTTGCGCTATGCCGGGGGAGAGCCCGATCGCTTGACGCCGGCGCGTGCGCGGGTTCTGGATGTGGTGAAGGAGGATGTTCCCTGGACCCGCAGCGGCCTTGCGCATGCCGCGGGTGTCTCTCTCAGCGTTGTGGATGGTCTGGTGAAACAGGGTCTGTTCGAGACCGTCTTCCTGCCGCCGCCGCCCTTTGTGGCCCGGCCGGACCCGGATTACACGCTGCCGCGCATTGAAGGTCCGCAAAAGCAGGCGGCATCGGAAATTGTTGAAACGGTCGAGGCGGGTGTTTTTGCCGCTTCTCTTATCGATGGCGTTACAGGTTCCGGAAAAACGGAAGTCTATTTCGAGGCCATTGCGGAGGCATTGCGCCGCGGCAAGCAGGTTCTGATTCTCCTGCCGGAAATTGCACTCACCGCCAGCTTTCTGGAGCGATTCGAAGCGCGTTTCGGTGCAAAGCCCGCCGAATGGCATTCCGATCTTCCGCCGCGTGCGCGGGAAAAGGTATGGCGGGGCGTGGTGACCGGCGAGATCCGCGTGGTGGCCGGTGCGCGTTCAGCGCTGTTTCTGCCCTTTGAGGAGCTTGGCCTCATTATCGTCGATGAGGAGCACGATCCTGCCTACAAGCAGGAGGATCGCATCTTCTACAATGCGCGGGATATGGCAGTCGTGCGTGCCAGAATCGGTAATTTTCCGATTGTCCTCGTATCGGCCACCCCATCGGTCGAAAGCCAGGTGAATGGCCAGACCGGACGCTATCACCTCGTGCATCTTCCCACGCGCTATGGCGATGCGGCCATGCCGGACCTGCATCTTGTGGATATGCGCAGGCACCCGCCGGAAAGAGGCGGCTTCCTTTCGCCGGTCATGCTGCGGGCCGTGGCCAAGACCGTCGAGAAGGGGCAGCAGGCGCTGCTCTTCCTCAACCGCCGCGGCTATGCACCGCTCACCCTGTGCCGTGTCTGCGGGCATCGCTTCCAATGCCCGCAGTGCTCGAGCTGGCTGGTGGAGCATCGCTTCCGCAACCAGATCCAGTGCCATCAATGCGGATATTCTGAACGCACTCCGGAAGCCTGCCCGGAATGCGGTACGTTCGATCATCTGGTGGCCTGCGGGCCGGGTGTGGAACGAATTGCGGAAGAGGTGGAGCGACACTTCCCGCAAGCGCGCACCATCATCATGTCATCCGACCTGCTGGGTGGTGTGAAGCGGATGCGGCTGGAGCTGGAGGCCATCGCCAATGGCGAGGCGGATATCGTGATCGGCACGCAGCTGGTGGCAAAGGGCCACAACTTTCCGCTCATGACACTGGTTGGCATTGTCGATGCAGATCTGGGGCTTGCAAACGGCGATCCGCGAGCGGCGGAACGGACCTTTCAGCTTCTCAGCCAGGTGACAGGACGCGCCGGGCGCACAGGCTTGAAAAGCCACGGGCTCCTGCAAACATACCAGCCGCAGCATCCGGTCATGCAGGCCATCGTTTCCGGCGATGCGTCTGCCTTTTACGAGCGTGAGATCGGCGAGCGGGAAAAGGCGCTTCTGCCGCCTTTCGGCCGTCTGGCTTCGCTGATCGTTTCCGCCGATTCGCGCGGCGATGCCGAAGCCCATGCGCGTGGCTTGAGGGCGGCGGCACCCAAGGTCTCCGGCATCAGCGTTCTTGGCCCAGCGGAAGCGCCGCTTGCGCTTGTTCGCGGGCGCCATCGCTTCCGTCTTCTTGTGCATGGACGCAAGAACAGCGACATGCAGGCCTATCTGCGCACCATGCTGGCGGCAGGCCCCAAGGCGCGCGGAAGTGTGCATGTGCAGCTGGATGTCGATCCCCAAAGCTTTCTTTGAAAAGGCAAGCATCTCCTGATATCCCGCTGGCCGAATGATTCGCATGTGGACGAACAGATCGAGGTTAAGGCGATGGAGCTTTATTTTCCCACCGAACTGCCGGAACAGCTGGCTTACTTCGGAGCGGTGCTTCTGGCGCTTGTCGGCCTCTTCCAGCTTGTTTTGCCCTCCAGCGCCCTGCGATTTGCAGGCTTCAGCGTGGGCCAGATTACACCGGAAGGCTACGGGGCGACACGCTCCCACGGCGGCATGCAGCTCGGCCTGGCATTGGCGGCGCTTTTCCTGGCGCAGGACTGGACCTATCTCGCACTCGGCGTTTCCGTGGCGGTCGGCCTTTTCGGTCGCCTGCTGTCACTCATGTTTGATCGCGGCCTGACAATCCGCAATACGCTTCTCGCACTGCTTCAAATGGTCATTGCCGGTCTGCCGCTTGGCTATGTTCTCGGCTATTTCTGAGAAATTGCCGGACGCTCGCACGCTATCTTGCATTGAAGCAATTTCTTTAAAAGCAATGAAATCGTTTGAAGGCCTTGCCAGTCAGGCGATTTGACCCTTCCGCGTGTTGCGCGTCCCCATCTCCTATGCTAGACGAACCGCGAATTTCGGAGAACGGCGGAGGGGGGCCTCTGGCCGTATTGAGAAAAAGAAGCAAATTCAAGCGCTTGTCTGAAGTCCGAAAACGGGCCGGTTGCTTGGATAGAAATCAGGGAATTTGTGCCCGTGGCAGACACATCCCATCGGACCTCCGGCGTGGCAGAACGCTACGCAATTTCGCTCTTCGAGCTTACGCTTGAAGCCAACGCGATTGACTCCGTGCGCGGGGATCTTGACCGTTTTCAGGCAATGATAAACGAGAGCGATGATCTCAAGCGTCTGATCTCAAGCCCTGTCTTCTCTTCGGAGGATCAGGCGCGTGCGGTCGCTGCGCTTTGCGCGAAGGCAGGTATTTCCGGTCTCGTTGCAAACTTTCTGAAGGTCGTTGCGGGCAATCGCCGCCTTTTCGCCTTGCCAGGCATGATCACCGCATTCCGCGCTGTTGTCGCCCAGCATAAGGGTGAGATGACCGCGCAGGTTCGCACGGCACATGCGCTCACTCCGGCGCAGGAAGATGAACTGAAATCGACGCTGAAGGGCGTAACGGGCAAGAGTGTCGCTCTCGATGTTACTGTTGATCCGTCGATCCTGGGTGGCTTGATCGTCAAGGTCGGTTCTCGCCAGATCGATACGTCTCTTCGCACCAAACTTTCCACGCTTAAGCTTGCACTGAAAGAGGTTGGCTGATGGATATCCGCGCCGCGGAAATTTCCGCAATTCTCAAAGATCAAATCAAGAACTTCGGCCAGGAGGCTGAGGTTTCCGAAGTCGGCCAGGTTCTTTCCGTAGGTGACGGTATTGCCCGTGTTTACGGTCTGGATAATGTTCAGGCTGGTGAGATGGTCGAGTTCCCAGGCGGTATCCGCGGTATGGCGCTCAACCTTGAAGCCGATAACGTCGGTGTCGTTATCTTCGGTTCCGACCGCGACATCAAGGAAGGCGACACCGTCAAGCGTACGGGTGCAATCGTGGACGTTCCGGTTGGTCCGGAACTGCTGGGCCGCGTTGTTGACGCTCTCGGCAATCCGATCGACGGCAAGGGTCCGATCAACGCATCCCGCCGTGCGCGCGTTGACGTGAAGGCTCCTGGCATCATTCCGCGCAAGTCGGTTCATGAGCCCATGTCGACCGGCCTCAAGGCTATCGACGCACTGATCCCGGTTGGCCGTGGCCAGCGCGAGCTTGTGATCGGCGACCGCCAGACCGGCAAGACCGCCATCATTCTCGACAGCTTCCTCAACCAGAAGCCGATCCACGACAATGGTCCGGAAAACGACAAGCTTTTCTGCGTCTACGTTGCTATCGGGCAGAAGCGTTCCACTGTTGCCCAGTTTGTTAAGGTTCTGGAAGAGCGTGGCGCTCTGCAGTACTCCATCGTTGTGGCGGCAACCGCTTCCGATCCGGCCCCGATGCAGTATCTCGCACCGTTTGCCGGCTGCGCCATGGGTGAGTACTTCCGTGACAACGGCCAGCATGCCCTGATTGCTTACGACGATTTGTCCAAGCAGGCTGTTGCCTACCGTCAGATGTCGCTCCTGCTGCGCCGCCCGCCGGGCCGCGAAGCTTATCCGGGCGACGTTTTCTATCTGCATTCGCGTCTTCTGGAGCGCGCTGCCAAGCTCTCCGACGAGCGCGGCGCTGGTTCCTTGACGGCTCTGCCGGTTATCGAAACCCAGGGTAACGACGTTTCTGCCTTTATTCCGACCAACGTGATCTCGATCACCGACGGTCAGATCTTCCTTGAAACGGACCTCTTCTACCAGGGTATCCGCCCGGCCGTTAACGTCGGTCTGTCGGTTTCCCGCGTTGGTTCTGCCGCGCAGATCAAGGCGATGAAGCAGGTTGCCGGTTCGATCAAGGGTGAGCTTGCCCAGTATCGTGAAATGGCCGCCTTCGCACAGTTTGGTTCCGACCTCGATGCCTCGACACAGCGCCTGCTGAACCGTGGTGCACGTCTGACCGAACTTCTGAAGCAGCCGCAGTTCTCGCCGCTCAAGACGGAAGAGCAGGTTGCGGTGATCTTCGCTGGCGTCAATGGCTACCTCGACAAGCTGCCTGTCAACCAGGTTGGCAAGTACGAGCAGGCACTGCTCGCTTACCTCCGCAATGACGGCAAGGCTATCCTCGATGCCATCCGCACGGAGAAGCAGCTCTCTGACGACACACGCGCAAAGCTGAAGTCGGCGCTGGATAACTTCGCCAAGACTTTCGCCTGAACGGATAAGCTCAAGGACCGATAACGGATGCCTTCACTTAAGGATCTGAAAAACCGGATCGCCTCCGTCAAGGCGACGCAGAAAATCACCAAGGCGATGAAAATGGTCGCTGCGGCGAAGCTGCGCCGTGCGCAAGAGGCAGCCGAAGCGGCTCGCCCTTACGCGGAACGGATGGACCGTGTTCTTGCTGGTCTCAGCGCCGCCTCTGCCAATAGTGCAGAGGCTCCGCTGCTCCTGACCGGCACGGGCAAGGAACAGACCCATCTTCTCATCGTCGCCACGGGCGAGCGCGGCCTGGCGGGGGGCTTCAACTCCTCGATCATCCGTCTGGCCCGCGACCATGCGCTGAAGCTTTTGTCGGAAGGCAAGACCGTCAAGATCCTGACCGTTGGCCGCAAGGGCAACGATATCCTGCGCCGCAGCTTCCGCGAGAACATCGTGGACTACGTCACATTCCGCGAAGTCAAGCAGCTCGGCTTCGTGCAGGCTAATGAAGTGGCCCAGAAGGTTCTGGCTCTCTTCAATGCTGGTGAATTCGACGTCGCCACGCTGTTCTATGCACGCTTTGCATCTGTGATCTCGCAGGTGGCAACGGCGCAGCAGATCATTCCGGCGAAGTTCGATCAGGCGGAAGTGCCTGCAACGACTGCGCTTTATGAATATGAGCCGAGCGAACAGGAAATCCTGGAGGACTTGCTGCCGCGCAATATCGCGGTACAGATCTTCCGCGCTCTGCTGGAAAACAACGCTTCCTTCTACGGCGCGCAGATGTCCGCAATGGACAACGCGACACGCAATGCTGGCGACATGATCAACAAGTTGACGCTGTCCTACAACCGCCAGCGTCAGGCGCAGATCACGAAGGAACTCATCGAAATCATTTCGGGCGCGGAAGCGCTCTAAGGAACAAAGAGGGTAAGAATCATGGCTATCGCAACGGGCTCGTCCCTCGGCAAGGTGACCCAGGTTATCGGCGCCGTCGTTGACGTCGCATTTGATGGCGACCTTCCGCCAATCCTGAACGCGCTTGAGACGGACAACAACGGCAACCGCCTCGTTCTGGAAGTCGCTCAGCACCTCGGTGAAAACCAGGTCCGCACCATCGCCATGGACTCGACCGAAGGTCTGGTTCGCGGCCAGCCGGTCAAGGACATGGGTGCGCCGATCTCCGTTCCGGTCGGTGACCAGACGCTCGGCCGTATCATGAACGTTATCGGTGAGCCGGTTGACGAAGCCGGTCCGCTGGACACGTCCACGCTGCGCTCGATCCACCAGGAAGCTCCGGCCTATGTCGAGCAGTCGACAGAAGGTCAGATCCTCGTCACCGGCATCAAGGTTGTTGACCTGCTCGCACCTTACGCAAAGGGCGGCAAAATCGGCCTCTTCGGCGGTGCAGGCGTTGGCAAAACCGTTCTGATCATGGAATTGATCAACAACGTTGCCAAGGCGCACGGCGGTTACTCGGTATTCGCTGGCGTTGGCGAGCGTACGCGTGAAGGTAACGACCTCTATCACGAAATGATCGAGTCCGGCGTTAACAAGCATGGCGGTGGCGAAGGCTCCAAGGCAGCCCTCGTTTACGGCCAGATGAACGAGCCTCCGGGTGCGCGTGCACGCGTTGCTCTGACCGGTCTGACGATCGCTGAAGACTTCCGTGACAAGGGTCAGGACGTTCTGTTCTTCGTGGACAACATCTTCCGCTTCACGCAGGCAGGTTCCGAAGTGTCGGCTCTGCTCGGCCGTATCCCGTCCGCCGTTGGTTATCAGCCGACGCTCGCAACGGACATGGGTGCCATGCAGGAGCGCATCACCACGACGACGAAGGGTTCGATCACTTCGGTTCAGGCTATTTACGTTCCGGCCGACGACTTGACCGACCCGGCTCCGGCCACATCGTTCGCCCACCTCGACGCAACGACGGTTCTGTCCCGTTCGATCGCTGAAAAGGGTATCTACCCGGCTGTTGACCCGCTCGACTCCACTTCGCGTATGCTTGACCCGATGGTTGTCGGCGAAGAGCACTACGAAGTGGCTCGTAAGGTTCAGACGACTCTGCAGCGCTACAAGTCGCTTCAGGACATCATCGCCATCCTCGGTATGGACGAACTGTCCGAAGAGGACAAGATGACTGTTGCCCGCGCCCGTAAGATCGAGCGCTTCCTGTCGCAGCCGTTCTTCGTTGCCGAAGTCTTCACCGGTTCGCCGGGCAAGCTGGTTTCGCTCGAAGACACGATCAAGGGCTTCAAGGGCCTGGTCAACGGCGAGTACGACCATCTGCCGGAAGCAGCCTTCTACATGGTGGGTTCGATCGACGAAGCCATCGAAAAGGCAAAGAAGCTGGCAGCTGCCGCTTAATTCCACTGAGAGAGGGCGCGCGGTTATCGCGCGCCGCTCCGTCCTGCATAACGCCCAGAGAAGTGGACCGTCATGGCCGACTCTTTCGATTTTGAACTGGTATCGCCCGAGCGCCTTCTCGTTTCCGAAAAGGTGACGGAAGTCATCATTCCGGCAACGCTGGGTGAGATGACCGTGCTGGCGAAGCACGCGCCAGCGATGACGACCATCAAGCCAGGTGTCTTGACGGTTAAACTCGCTTCTGGCGAGACGCGCAAATATGTCGTTTTCGGTGGTTTTGCCGATATTCTGCCAACCGGTTGCACGGTCTTGGCCGAGTCTGCGGTTGCCAAGGAAGAGGCAAGCCGCGATTTGTTCCAGGCCCGTATCGACGCTCTGCGCGCCGATATTTCGGATGCGCCGACGGATGAGCATCGCACCAAGCTTGAGCATATGCTGTCCGAGTTGACGCATCTCAACCAGAATGTTCTGCCGGGTTGATCCCTGCCAGACTGATTTTGAAAACGGCGACCGAGAGGTCGCCGTTTTGCGTTTTCGGCACGCTATCGATTGATCTTGATCAGTATCGGGTTCTTCTGGATAGGAGAGCATTTCCGCCTAGATCGGAATCATCTGAAACGCCTTAGTACCTGTTATGGCGCAATGCGGACGCAATACCGCTGACGGACCATTGCTCGACTGGTTCTCTGGTCACTTCAGTTCATTGATGACAGATCACAGCCGTCTTGCAGGCATTGGATAGGTTGAAGGAGAGGGTGGCATGAAGGTTGGTATCGTGGGCGCCGGAATGGTCGGTAGCTCAGCCGGATTCGCGCTTGCCTTGTCAGGCACAGCCACTGAAATCGTGTTGGTGGACGTTAATGAGAAGCTGGCCGTGGCGCAGGCGCAGGACATTGCCCATGCGACGCCCTTTCATTCCGCCACCAAGGTCAGCGCAGGCGATTACGATGCGCTGCGGGGTGCGGGCATTGTCATTCTGGCGGCCGGAGTGAACCAGAAGCCGGGAGAAACGCGTTTGGCGCTGCTGGAGCGCAATGCAGCCGTATTTCGGCAGGTGGTGGCATCTGTACTTGCGGCGGCGCCTGATGCAATTCTTCTGGTGGCTGCCAATCCCGTGGATGTGATGACAGACATTGCGGCACGGATTTCGGGTTTGCCGCCGGAGCGGGTCATAGGCTCGGGCACAATTCTGGATACGGCGCGTTTTCGAAGCCTCATCGGGCGCCACCTCGGCATTTCGCCGCAATCGGTACATGCCTATGTTCTGGGTGAACACGGTGACAGCGAGGTGCTGGCCTGGTCGAATGCACGCGCCGGCTCGGTTTCGGTGGATGACTTTGCCGCGCAAATCGGCCGGCCGATTGACGAGACAGTGCGGGCGCGTATCGATGATGACGTGCGCAACGCTGCCTACCGGATCATCGAAGGCAAGGGATCGACCTATTATGGCATCGGCGGCGGGCTGTCGCGGATCGTCAAGGCGATCGTACTCGATCAACACGCCATACTGTCAGTTTCAATACGCACGGATCGCGTCGAGGGTGTTGAACATGTCACACTCTCTCTGCCACGTGTTGTGGGGCGGGCGGGAGTCATCACGACCCTTCACCCTGAATTGACGCCGGCGGAGAGGGTCGCCTTGCAGCGGAGCGCCGCCTTGCTTCTGGATACCGCCTCAGCTGTTCAGGTCTCGAGCATTTTCGATGCAAACGGAAGCGTTTGAATTCCTCTGTCACCGTGTTTGAGCCGGTCCGGCTGCAAAACGGTAACGCCATTTTGCTAGACATGTTGAGGGGGGTAGGCTCCTCCGCCGTCTTTTGTCAGAATCGCATATGGGCCGATGTGCAGCGCCCGAAGTCTCTCGCCCGCCGGTAACCGCAGGTCGCCGCTGGACGTATCAGCGAGAGGGTAGCCGGTCGGTAGTCAGCCGATAATGCAGTCCGGCGGGTTCGTAGCTGATCCTGGCTGTTCCGGCGAAATCATGCGCTACCACCCTTTCCATCAGAGTGGTGCCAAAACCGCGTCGCTGCGGAGGAGAGACGGGCGGTCCGCCTTGCTCCTGCCAAGTGAGTTCGAACGCGCCTTCGTCGGTGAAGGACCAGAAAATTGCAATCGTGCCCCCGTCTCGCGAAAACGCCCCATATTTGATGGCGTTGGTGGCCAATTCGTTCACGGCGAGTGAGAGCGAGAGCGCAGGCTTTTCTGCCAGTGAGATGTCGGGTCCCTCCATCCGCATTCTTCCGGTGCCACTGCGATGCGGCGCAAGTGCGGCTTCAATGACGTGCCGGATGGGCACGCTTCCCTTGCTCGCTTCGGTGACCACGGCATGTGCGGCGGCAAGCGTGGCGAGACGTTGCAGAAGCAAGGCGCGAATTTCGCCAAGGGGGCGCTCCACCCTGAGCGTCTGGCTGACAATGGAATTCACCGTTGCGAACATATTTTTCATGCGGTGCTGGAGCTCCGCATTCATCAGGTGCATGCGCCGCTCGGCTTCCACACGGGCCGTGGTTTCCACCACAGTATCGAGGATCCCCGCAACACGGCCTTCATCATCAAATAGCGGACTATAGCAGAAGGTGAAATAGGCTTCCTCCGAGAAGCCGTTTCGCTCAACGGTGAGGGCGAAATCTTCAATGAAGGTAGGTTCGCCCCCATAGGCCTTTGCTGCAATGGGTTGAAGGCTTGGCCAGACCTCGGCCCAGACTTCGGAGAAGGGGCGTCCCATCGCCTCTGCCTTCTGGCCAAGCAAGGGCCTGAATGCGTCGTTATAAATGGTTGTCATGTCCCGGCCCCAGATCACGGCTGCCGGGAAACTTGAATTGAGAATGTTTGCGACGGCGGTTCTGAGTGAGATCGGCCAGGTCTCGAGGTGTCCGAGCGGCGTTTGGCTCCAATCGTAATCCAGCACCAAACGCGCAGATTGCCCGGATACCTGAAGAAAAGGAACGCTTTGTTGGGTGGCCACCGTCTACTCCCTCACTCATCCGCAAGGCGACCACTGCTGAACGCCTTGCAGAAGAGAAGGTAGGGTCGGATCCGGCTTAGGCAATTTCCTGCAGCGCCGATTCCACGCGTGCTCTCTGATCCGCCGTGAGTTTAAGGCCAAGTTTGGTTCGGCGCCAAAGCACATCTTCTGCGGTTCTTGCCCATTCGTGCTGCACCAGATAGCGCAACTCTGCGGCATGGAAGCCAGCGCCGAAATCTTCGCCAAGATCAGCGGAGCTTTTGGCCGAACCCAGGATGATGCGCGCCTTCGTGCCATAGGTGCGGATCAGGCGGTCCGCATGCGGCTGGCTGAGGAAGGGATAGTCCGCCTTGAGTTTCTTGATCTCTGCGTCACGCCCCTGCACCGGAAAATCGCCGCCGGGCAGGTGGCTCTTCGCCGTCCATGCGGGGCCCTTGGCGCCAATCGTCTCACCGATTTTTTCCAGCGCATGTTCGGCCAGACGACGATAGGTCGTCAGCTTGCCACCGAAGATGTTGAGAATGGGAGCCTCATTCTGCTCACCCTCGACCTTCAATACGTAATCGCGCGTGGCTTCCTGGGCCTTGGATGCGCCGTCATCATAGAGCGGACGTACGCCGGAATAGGTCCAGACAATATCCTGCTGCGTGACGGGGCTTGCGAAATACTCGCTGGCTGCGTTGCACAGATAATCGATTTCGCTCTGGGTGATGGCAACGTCCTTCGCGTCGCCCTGATAATCCTGATCGGTTGTGCCGATCAGGGTGAAATCGTCCTCGTAGGGAATGGCGAAGATGATCCGGTTGTCCGGGTTCTGGAAGAAATAGGCGCGTGAGCCTTCGAATTTCTTGCGAACGACAATATGGCTGCCTTGCACGAGGCGCACGCTGGCGCGGCGATTATCGCCTGTCGAGGCGATGACGCGGTCCACCCAGGGGCCAGCGGCATTGACCAGCATGCGCGCCTTCCGCGTCAGGCTTTTGCCGGACATCTGATCGTGAAGCTCCACGCTCCACAAACCATTTTCCCGTCTGGCGGAAACGACCTTGTGGCGTGGCAGGATCTCCGCGCCCCGATCGGCAGCGTCGCGCGCATTCAGAACCACCATGCGGGCATCGTCCACCCAGCCATCGGAATATTCGAAGGCGGTGGAAAACAGCGGCTTCAGAGCCTTGCCGGCGGGATCCTTGCGCAGGTCGAGCGTTTTCGTCGCAGGCAGGAGTTTACGGCCGCCCAGATGATCGTAAAGAAACAGGCCCAGGCGGATCAGCCAGGCGGGGCGGATGCCGCCCTTCTGAAAGGGCAGAACGAAGCGCAGCGGCCAGATGATGTGAGGTGCCATGGCCCAAAGCACTTCGCGCTCCATCAGTGCTTCCCGAACCAGGCGAAATTCATAGTATTCGAGATAGCGAAGCCCGCCGTGAATAAGCTTGGTCGCGCGGGAGGACGTGCCGGAGGCAAAATCATCCATCTCGGCCAGGGTGACCGAATAGCCGCGCCCTACCGCATCGCGCGCGATACCGCAGCCATTGATGCCGCCCCCGATTACCAGGATGTCCACCGGACTTTCGCCTGCCACGTCTGTCTCCATGTCTCCTCCGCCATTGCGAAGGTTTGTTTCACGCTGTCATATAGGATGGTTTTCTTCTTTAGCGAAAATTGCCGCTCATCGGCAAATACGAAAACGGTTTCAAAGGGATCATCCCGGCACTATCTTTTGGTTTGGTGTCGGGTTTGCCTCGGCTTTGGGGGAGAGGTTATGATCGACAAGCTGGAATTCTTCATTGCGCTGGCGGGTGCCAGTCATTTCGGACGCGCCGCAGAAGAGTGCGGCGTTTCCCAGCCGACGCTTTCTGCCGCCATCCGCCAGCTGGAGGATCAGCTCGGGGTCGTTCTCGTGGTCAGGGGTTCGCGATATCAGGGGCTGACGCCTGAAGGGCAGCGCGTGCTGGAATGGGCAAGAAGGATTGTCGGCGATACACGGACGATGCGCGAGGAAATGCGCGCCGCCCGCAAGGGTCTCGCTGGCCACATCCGCATTGCCGTGATCCCGACGGCCCTTGCCATGGTGCCGCGTCTGACAGAGCCGTTCCAGGCGCGCCATCCGGCGGTTACCTTTTCGGTCACCTCGCGCACATCGCTGCAGGTGCTCAGCCAGCTGGAAAATCTCGAGATCGACGCGGGGATTACCTATCTCGATAACGAACCGCTCGGGCGGGTAACCACCGTTCCGCTCTATTCGGAACGCTACCATCTGATCGCAGCCGCAGGAACGCCCCTTGCGGATCAGGAATCGGTCACCTGGAAAGAAGTCTCGGCTCTTCGGCTTTGTCTATTGACTTCCGACATGCAGAACCGACGGATTATCAACAAGCACATGGCGGAAGCCGGCGTCTGGGCCAAGCCCACGCTGGAATCCAATTCGATGATTGTGCTCTTCTCGCATATCCGCACCGGTCAATGGGCCTCGATCATGCCCCGCAACGTCGCAGAATCCTTCGGATTTTCCGAGCAGATCCGCATGATTCCAATCACGGAGCCGGATGCCGAGCATCTGGTGGGACTTGTCGCAACCCATCGTGAGCCGCACACGCCTTTGGTCTCGGCGCTTCTTCATGAGGCGCGACTGCGAGCGGCAGCCTCGGATTTTGATAGAAATTTCCTATCGACCGACGGAAAGCCGTTATTGACCTAGTGCTCGGATTTTCGCCATCCTTCACAAAAGGCAAATCTGACCGACCGGCGGAAAAGCCTTCTGCGGAAGATTGGCTTGCCTGATGGAATGCCCGGTCGGTTTGGGAGGACTGGCTCATGAACATTCGTGCGGTTGCCGTAGACGAGGCAACACGTGTTTCCGAAATCGTCGAAGACTGTCGGCAGCTGGAAGGCCCGCTTCTGCCCATCCTGCATCGCGTGCAGGAGGAGTTCGGCTATATTCCTGAACAGGCAAAGCAGGTGATTGCGAAGGCGTTGAACCTTTCGCGCGCTGAAGTGCACGGCGTTGTGACCTTTTACCATGATTTTCGCGATCATCCCGCCGGGCGCCACAGCCTAAAGCTCTGTCGTGCAGAGGCCTGCCAGTCCATGGGCTGCGATGCGCTGGCAGAGCAGGTGAAGGCCAGCCTTGGCATAGGTTGGCATGAAACGACCCCGGATGGTGCCGTGACACTCGAGCCCGTCTATTGCCTGGGGCTATGCGCCTCCGCGCCCGCTGCCATGCTGGATGGCGAGATTTACGCGCGTGTGGATGAAGACTGTCTCACCGAAATGCTGGCGGAGGTGCGCAAATGAGCGTCACTGTATTCGTTCCTCGCGATGCTGCCGCACTGGCTGTCGGCGCGGACAAGGTTGCCGCTGCGATTGCGCGTGAGGCAGAGGCTCGGGGAGAGGATGTGCGGATCGTTCGTAACGGTTCGCGCGGCATGCTCTGGCTCGAGGTTCTGGTGGAAGTGCGAACGGAAAAAGGCCGCATGGCCTATGGTCCGGTGCGCGCTGCCGATGTGGCTTCGCTGTTCGATGCGGGTTTCCTCACCGGCGCCGATCATCCGCTGGGGCATGGTCTCACCAAGGAAATTCCCTTCCTCAAGGGGCAGACCAGGCTCACATTTGCGCGCTGCGGCGTTACCGATCCTCTGTCGCTGGAAGATTACCGCCATTATCAGGGCCTGAAGGGTCTGGAAAAGGCCATTGCTCTCTCTCCCGCCGAGATCGTGGCGCAGGTTACGCAGAGCGGCCTGCGCGGACGTGGTGGCGCTGGCTTTCCAACCGGCATCAAGTGGAAGACGGTTGCGGATGCCAAGGCCGATCAGAAATACATCGTCTGCAATGCCGATGAAGGCGATAGCGGCACCTTTGCCGATCGCATGATCATGGAGGGGGATCCCTTCGTGCTGATCGAGGGCATGGCGATTGCCGGTATCGCCGTGGGTGCCACCAAGGGTTACGTCTATACGCGCTCCGAATATCCGCATGCGATTGCCGTCATGCAGGAAGCTATTGAAATCGCACGCCGGGATGGCATTCTCGGTGCCTCCGTACTGGGTTCGCCCTATGCCTTCGACATGGAAGTGCGGGTTGGGGCTGGCGCCTATGTGTGCGGCGAGGAGACCTCGCTTTTGAACAGCCTTGAGGGCAAGCGCGGCGTGGTGCGGGCAAAGCCGCCGCTTCCGGCGCTACAGGGCCTTTTCGGCAAGCCCACGGTCGTCAACAATGTCATGTCCCTGGCATCGATCCCGGTCATTCTGGACCGCGGGCCGGAATTCTATCGCGATTTCGGCGTTGGTCGCTCCCATGGCACGATCCCGATCCAGCTTGCAGGCAATCTCAAGCATGGCGGCCTGTACGAGACAGCATTCGGTCTGCCTCTCGGGCAGCTTGTGAATGAAATCGGTGGCGGTACCATTTCCGGTCGTCCCGTAAAGGCCGTTCAGGTGGGTGGCCCCCTGGGCGCCTATTTCCCACCATCGCTCTTCGATACGATTTTCGATTACGAGGCCTTCACGGCTGCTGGCGGTTTGATCGGCCATGCCGGTGTCGTCGTCTTCGATGACAGCGTGGACATGCTGAAGCAGGCACGTTTTGCGATGGAATTCTGCGCGGTGGAAAGTTGCGGAAAGTGCACGCCCTGCCGCATCGGCTCCACCCGTGGCGTCGAAGTGGTGGACAGGATCGCCCGTGGCATCGAGCCGGAGAAGAACAAGGTGCTGCTGGAAGATCTCTGCAACACCATGAAGTTCGGCTCGCTTTGCGCGCTCGGCGGCTTCACGCCCTATCCGGTCATGAGTGCCATGACGCATTTCCCGGAAGATTTTGCACCCACCCCACTTGTTGAAGCGGCGGAGTGATACCATGAGCCTCGTTCCTGAAATCGATTACGGTACACCGGCCTCCAGGTCGGAAGAACTGGTTACACTGACCATTGACGGTCGCCAGATCACGGTTCCGGCTGGCACATCCATCATGCGTGCTTCCATGGAAGCCGGGATTCAGGTGCCCAAGCTGTGCGCCACGGACATGGTGGATGCGTTCGGCTCCTGTCGCCTCTGTCTCATCGAGGTGGAGGGCCGCAACGGAACCCCTGCCTCCTGCACGACGCCGGTTGCCCCCGGTATCGTCGTTCACACCCAGACGGAACGGCTGAAGCAGATCCGCAAGGGTGTGATGGAGCTTTACATCTCCGACCACCCGCTGGACTGCCTGACCTGCGCTGCCAATGGCGATTGCGAGCTGCAGGACATGGCGGGTGCTGTCGGTCTGCGCGACGTACGCTACGGCTATGAGGGTGAGAATCACGTCAAGGCGCGGTCTGCCGAGGGGGCCATCAATGCCCAGTGGATGCCGAAGGACGAATCCAACCCCTATTTCACCTATGATCCGTCCAAGTGCATCGTTTGCTCCCGTTGCGTGCGTGCCTGCGAAGAAGTGCAGGGCACGTTTGCACTGACCATTGAAGGCCGCGGGTTCGACAGTCGCGTTTCGCCCGGAGCCCATGAGGCGTTTCTCTCCTCCGAATGCGTGTCCTGCGGGGCCTGCGTTCAGGCTTGCCCAACGGCGACCCTCACCGAAAAGTCGGTGATCGAAATCGGTCAGCCAGAGCATTCTGTCGTGACAACCTGCGCCTATTGCGGTGTTGGCTGCTCCTTCAAGGCGGAAATGCGCGGCGAAGAGCTGGTTCGCATGGTGCCGTGGAAGGACGGTCAGGCCAATCGCGGCCATTCCTGCGTCAAGGGCCGCTTCGCTTACGGCTATGCAAGCCACAAGGACCGCATTCTCAACCCGATGATCCGCGAAAAGATCTCGGATCCCTGGCGGGAAGTAACCTGGGAAGAGGCCTTTGCGCATGTGGCGTCCGAGTTCCGCCGCATCCAGTATCAGTATGGCCGCGAGGCCATCGGCGGCATTACCTCCTCACGCTGCACGAACGAAGAGACCTATCTCGTTCAGAAGCTGATCCGCGCTGGTTTCGGCAATAACAACGTCGATACTTGCGCCCGTGTGTGCCACTCGCCAACCGGATACGGTCTCGGCCAGGCCTTCGGCACGTCGGCAGGAACACAGAATTTCGACAGCGTCGAGCATTCGGATGTGGTGGTCGTGATCGGTGCAAACCCGACCGACGGGCACCCGGTTTTCGGTTCTCGCCTGAAGAAGCGTCTGCGCCAGGGGGCCAAGCTGATCGTTATCGATCCTCGCCGGATCGATCTCGTGCGCTCGCCGCACATTGAAGCGGCCTACCATTTGCCGCTGAAGCCCGGAACCAACGTGGCTGTCATGACAGCCATTGCCCATGTGATCGTGACGGAAGGTCTCTTTGACGAGCGCTTCATCCGTGAACGGTGCGACTGGTCCGAGTTCGAAGACTGGGCCTCCTTTGTATCCGAGGCCCAGCATTCGCCGGAAGAAACGGAAAAGTTTACCGGCGTTCCGGCGCAGGATCTGCGTGGTGCGGCAAGGCTGTATGCCAAGGGCGGCAATGGCGCGATCTATTACGGCCTCGGCGTGACCGAGCATAGCCAGGGTTCGACAACGGTTATGGCGATTGCCAACCTTGCCATGGCGACCGGCAATATCGGTCGTCCGGGTGTCGGCGTGAACCCGCTGCGCGGTCAGAACAATGTTCAGGGCTCCTGCGATATGGGTTCGTTCCCGCATGAATTGCCGGGTTATCGCCACATATCGGACGATGCAACGCGCGAGACCTTTGAAAAGCTGTGGGGTGTGACGCTCAACAACGAGCCGGGCCTTCGTATTCCCAACATGCTGGATGCTGCCGTGGATGGCAGCTTCAAGGGCATCTATATTCAGGGCGAGGATATTCTTCAGTCCGACCCGGATACCAAGCATGTCTCCGCCGGTCTGGCGGCCATGGAATGTGTCGTCGTTCATGACCTCTTCCTGAACGAGACGGCCAATTACGCGCATGTCTTCCTGCCAGGTTCTACTTTCCTGGAAAAAGACGGCACCTTCACCAATGCAGAGCGCCGCATAAACCGCGTGCGCAAGGTGATGACACCGAAGAACGGTTATGCGGACTGGGAAGTGACCCAGAAACTGGCCCAGGCCATGGGGCTTGACTGGAACTACACGCATCCGTCTCAGATCATGGACGAGATCGCCCTGTCTACTCCGAGCTTTGCCGGGGTCTCCTATGCCTATCTGGAGGAAAAGGGGTCCGTTCAGTGGCCGTGCAACGAGAAGTTTCCGAACGGCTCGCCCATCATGCACACGGATGGCTTCGTGCGCGGCAAGGGCAAGTTTATCCGCACTGAATATGTGCCGACCGATGAACGGACAGGGCCGCGCTTCCCGCTTTTGCTCACCACCGGACGTATTCTCTCGCAGTACAATGTGGGTGCACAGACGCGGCGCACCGAAAATGTTGTCTGGCATGAAGAGGACCGGCTGGAGATCCATCCGCACGATGCCGAGCAGCGGGGTATCAAGGATGGTGACTGGGTAAAGCTCGCCAGCCGCTCCGGCGATACGACCCTGCGCGCGCTGATCACGGATCGTGTGGCACCGGGCGTGGTCTACACCACCTTCCACCATCCCGGCACCCAGGCAAACGTCATCACCACCGACTTCTCTGACTGGGCGACCAATTGCCCGGAATACAAGGTGACGGCGGTGCAGATTTCGCCCTCCAACGGACCGACCGAATGGCAGGAGGATTATGACGAGCTGAGCCGCAGATCGCGCAGGATTGCTGGCAAGCTCGAAGCGGCTGAATAGGCCGGCGGATGCAAAGGGTGACGCGCCGCCAATTCGATGAATGGACGTTTCGCCAGGGGCAGCTTGCTCCTGCCAATCGTCATGTCCCGGAAGAAGTGCCGATCGCCTTCTCCTATGGTGGTTCTACCCATGCTGTCATGATGGGAACGCCCGGCGACCTGATTGACTTTGCCTACGGCTTTTCGCTGGCGGAGGAAATCATCCGTTCAGCCAATGAGATTGTCAGTGTCGAGCCTATCGAAGCCGGTGCCGGCATCGACATTCAGATTACGCTGGTCGATGACAGTGCAGAGGCGCTGGTTTCTCGCCGCAGGCGCATGGCGGCCCGGTGGGCTGCGGCCTTTGCGGTATTGAATCAATCGAACAGGCCACGCGTCAGACTTCTCCCGTCGCGGAGCCTGGTTTTCTCATTTCGCCTCTGCAGATTTCGGAATCGGTGTCCCTGCTGGCAAGAGAGCAGGCGCTGAACCGGGAAACGCGCGCTGTTCATGGGGCCGGTTTCTACCAGCCGGGCAGCGGGCTGCTGGCCGTGCGGGAAGATGTGGGGCGTCACAATGCGCTCGACAAGCTGTGCGGTGCCGTGTTGCGAGCGGGAGCAAATCCCTCTGCGGGTTGCGTGGTCGTCACCAGCCGCCTTTCCGTCGAAATGGTGCAGAAGACCGCACTGATGGGATGCGCGATACTCATCGCCATTTCTGCCCCGACAGCGCTTGCCATAGAGACCGCCCAACAGGCTGGCATCACCCTGATCGGTATCGTTCGTGGCGATGAATTTGAAGTTTTTACAAGGCCTGATCGCCTCTCGGCAGGAGAACACCGTCATGTCGCACAATAACACGGACGACAAGCTCGTCCGCATGGCCAACCAGATCGCGACCTTCTTCCATTCGCAACCGGAGGACGTTCGGGTAGATGGCGTAGCCACACATATCAACAAGTTCTGGGAGCCGCGCATGCGCCAGCGCTTCTTCGAGATGATCGATGGCGGTATTGGCGGCTTCTTGCCGCTGGTGATTGCCGCTGCGGAGAAGATCAAACGGCCGGAAAGCCGGGCCAAGGGCATAGGTCTCGGTGCCGATGCGGCCAGGGGTGCGCCGGGCGGTCAGGGAGCGATTGCGGGTGAATCGCTTTCGGAACCCAGCGTTCCCGAGCAGCGAGTTTAACGGAATGACGTTGCGGGCAATCGTTTTTCATTTGCGACTGTCCGCATATTGGAAGGGAGATTGGGGTTATGGCTGTGGCAGGAGTTACAGAGGAGGCGGCGCCGCAGGCGGGGCTGCTGGACAGAGAGCGAATTATCGCTCAACCGGGTTTTAACCGCTGGCTGGTGCCGCCGGCGGCCTTGGCCATTCACCTGTGCATTGGCATGGCCTATGGCTTCAGCGTGTTCTGGCTGCCGCTCAGCAGGGCGCTTCCGGCGACGGATCCGACCTGTTCCAGCCTGACATTGGTGGGCGCTTTGTTCACCACCGCCTGTAACTGGCGCGTGGCGGATCTTGGCTGGATCTACACCCTGTTTTTCGTTCTTCTTGGCTGTTCGGCAGCCATCTGGGGCGGCTGGCTGGAACGCGTCGGGCCGCGCAAGGCGGGCTTCGTCTCGGCCTGCTGCTGGTGTGGCGGCATTCTCGTGGCAGCCCTTGGCGTCATGACGCACCAGCTCTGGCTGATGTGGCTTGGTGCAGGCGTCATTGGCGGTGTCGGTCTTGGCCTTGGCTATATTTCGCCGGTTTCCACTCTGATCAAGTGGTTCCCGGATCGACGCGGCATGGCAACCGGCATGGCCATCATGGGCTTTGGCGGTGGTGCCATGATTGGCGCGCCTCTCGCCAACCTTCTGATGGGTTACTTCAAAACGGATGTATCCGTCGGCGTTTGGCAGACCTTCGTGGTGATGGCGCTCATCTATTTCGTCTTCATGATGGGCGGTGCCTTCGGCTACCGGATTCCTCCTGCAGGCTGGCGACCCGAAGGTTGGACACCGCCCGCTGCCAAAAGCACGATGATTACCAGCCGCCACGTTCACCTGCGCGATGCGCACAAGACGCCGCAATTCTGGCTGATCTGGGCTGTTCTCTGCCTGAATGTTTCGGCAGGCATTGGCGTGATCGGCATGGCCTCCCCCATGTTGCAGGAAATCTTTGCCGGTTCGCTGATCGGTCAGCCCGGTGTTGCCTTTGCACAGCTCGATGCGGCGCAGAAAGCGCAGATCGCGGCGATTGCTGCGGGCTTTACGGGTCTTCTGTCTCTCTTCAACATTGGTGGCCGTTTCTTCTGGGCTTCCATGTCTGACAAGATTGGCCGCAAGAACACCTATTTCTGCTTCTTCATTCTCGGCATCGTTCTCTATGCCGCGGCTCCGACGCTGGCCATGTTGGGTTCCAAGGCGTTTTTCGTTCTCGCCTTCGGCATCATTCTCTCCATGTATGGCGGTGGTTTTGCCACCATTCCCGCCTATCTGGCCGATATTTTCGGCACACAGTTCGTCGGTGCTATTCATGGTCGCCTTCTGACGGCATGGGCAACGGCAGGCATCGTCGGTCCTGTTGTCGTGAACTACATCCGTGAAGCACAAATCGCGGCTGGTGTTGCACCCGGACCCGAGCTTTACACCAGCACCATGTATATCCTCGCAGGTATGCTGGCGCTTGGCCTTGTTGCAAACGCCTTCGTCAAGCCTCTTTCCGACAAATGGTTCATGTCGGAGGAAGAGGTCGCGTCGCTGCAGGCCAAGACTGCTGCTGCCAATGCCGGCCCGACGGGCTCCTTCGGTATCGGCAAGGGTGGTCTGGATGCCAAGGCAGCGCTCGCCTGGGTTGTCGTGGGCATCCCGCTTCTGTGGGGTGTCTGGGTGACACTGAAAAGCAGTCTTGCGCTTTTCGGATAGCCGCAAGCCCTAGTTCGCAGAAACAGAAAGGCGGGTCGTTCGGCCCGCCTTTTTCCTGTTGGTCTGGACGTGAAAAGTGCTTCGCACTCTGTCGCATTACGCGTCACGCACAAAACATTGTTTCTATGCATACCGTCTTGCAAACCTCTCACGCACGCTTTGCGTGAGATGACTTGATGCCTCAGTTCAGCCAGAGCTTGATCAGAGCGGCTTCCGGCGTGTCGTCCCCGCCGTTTTCCACCCCCGCTTCCCAGAGACCAGCACCTGCTTCATAGGAACCCGGAATGATGCCGCCGCCTTCGCACTGACTTACTGCGCGGATGCGCTTGCCTGCCTTGACGGCATCTTCAAACGCCTTCAATACGACCGGGCAGGCCATGACTGTTCCAGCGCCGAAAACGCGCAGGACAGCACCGTCGAGCGTCGCGAGTGCTGCTGCAAGCGTATCCGCCGCAATGCCGGGGCTCAGCGTCAGAATGGCAAATTTACGCTCGTCAAATGTGCGGGATTTGGGTTGCGGGAGCGGCGCCTGCGGCAGAGCCCGGAAGGAAATCGGGTCATGGCTGTGATGCTTCACGAGGCCCTCGGCGCGCAGCAATTGGCCGGCAAAAGCAAGGAAGACACCTTCGCCTTCCTGCTGGCTAGCCTCGATTGCGAGCGAAAGATTGCCTTCCGCATCGCCATTCTCGCCGAGGGGAACCATGGAACCGCACAGGATGACGCGCCTGCCTTCGCCTACAAGTGCCTGCGAAAGTGCTGCTCCCGTGAACGACATGGTGTCGGTCCCATGAGTGATGATGGTCGGAACGCCGGGATGAGCGCGGATTGCTTCAAGCATGGCGTTCCAGTGGGTCGGGCCGACACTGGCGCTATCGAGAAGGGGATTGAAGACATTTGCCACGAGCGTGATGTCATCCGTCAGCCGGGCGCTCAGCGCGCTTTCGACGAGACCTTTGACGGGGGCAAGCCCGTTGGGGCCGGGTGCCATTCCAATTGTGCCGCCAGTATGAATGAGAAGCAGTCTAGGCAAAATAAAATCCCCCAAAAAATACAAGGTTTCTTAGCCAAAGAGCAGGTCGAGATCAATATGGCGATCAGTGCTACAGCTTGCCGCCAAAGGAAAGAGGCAGCCCCCGACAAGGTCATGGGCTGCCTCTCAACTTGATGTGATTGCTTGACGGGGCTCGCTATCCTTCAGGGTGCGACTCGCGCCTTCAATCTCTGTTTGGGCGCAGCTGGAGGCGAAAGCGCTGACACTGTTTTGCTGGGCCTGCTTCAGGCCGCAAGATCTTCCAGATCCGATCCCTTGAACATCTTGGAGAGATTCAGGAAGCAGATCATGCCGTTCTCGCTGGAGATGATGCCTTCGGAGAACGACTTGTCGAACGATGCGGAGACTTCGGGAACCGGCTGGATCTGGGTGGAGCTGATCGTCAGAATATCCGATACGCGATCAACCAGCATGCCGATCACCATATTATGAACCTCTGTCACCACGATGGCGGACCGCTCGTTTGCGACGGTGCTCTTCATACCGAGCTTGTAGGCGAGGTCGATGATCGGAATGACCGAACCGCGCAGGTTCATGACGCCAATCACATCCGCCGGTGCGTGCGGAATCGGGGTCGAGGGTGCCCAACCCCGGATTTCGCGGATCGTGGTGGTCTTGACGCAGAATTCCTGATCGTGCAGGCGAAATGCGATGATTTCGAGCGTGTCACCACTGAAACTGTTTGATGTAATCGTCGTAGCCATCAAAATTCTTCCCAACTCTCCGATGCCAAGGCTGCTGCTGCGCTGGAACGCCCGCGTGCAACATTGACCGCCCTTTGGCGCGGTGGCGATGAGGTGGATCCTGCATCGGTTCGCGCGATAGAAGCAACTGTAGCGGAAGTTCGTTTCTCAAAGCTAAATCGCTGCAGCATTTCGCGAAGAGAATTTGCTTCGCCGGCGAGACTGTGGCTGGCGGCGGAGGATTCTTCCACCATTGCTGCGTTCTGCTGGGTGTTTTGGTCAATCAGGTTGATGGCGTTGCTGATTTCGCGCAGGCCCACGGATTGTTCTCTGCTGGCCTCGATGATCGCCTTGACGTTGGTGTTGATGTCGTCAACCTCGGTGATGATAGCCTGCAGAGCCTTGCCGGTTTGATCGACAAGCGACACGCCCTGCTGGACCTGTGCGCTGGAAGTGTTGATGAGCGCCTTTATTTCCTTGGCGGCCTTTGCGGAGCGCTGCGCCAGTTCGCGCACTTCCTGGGCAACGACCGCAAAGCCCTTGCCCGCCTCGCCAGCGCGCGCTGCTTCCACACCGGCGTTCAGGGCGAGGAGATTGGTCTGGAAGGCGATTTCATCAATAACGCCGATGATATTGGAAATCTCTCCAGACGATTTCTCGATCTGCCCCATGGCTTCGATGGCCGCTGACACGACTTCGCCAGAGCGCGTTGCTCCCTTGGTTGTGCGCTCCACGAGTTGACCGGCTTCCTCCGCGCGCTTGGCGCTTGTGGAAACCGTTTGCGTCACTTGCTCCAGCGAAGCGGCAGTTTCCTCAACGGCTGCCGCCTGCTTCTCCGTGCGCTGAGCAAGGCTGCTGGAGGCTTCACGAATCTGGCCAGAACTTGCAGCAATGGCGGTGGCGTTGTTTGCGACAGCCTCCATGGCACCGGATAGCTTTTCAATCGATGCGTTGAAATCCTTGCGGATGCCATCCAGGCTCGGGATGAACGGACGCTCGAGGCGGATGGTAAGATCGCCGCGCGAAAGTGCCATGAGGCCTTCACCTAGTTCGTCGCAAGCACGCACACGCTCGGTGATGTCCGTTGCAAACTTGACGACCTTGAAGACACGGCCATCACTGTCCTTGATCGGATTGTAAGAGGCCTGGATCCAGACCACTTTTCCGCCTTTGCCGAGGCGCTTGTACTCGGCAGAAAAGGCTTCGCCACCAGCCAGCCTTCTCCAGAAGTCCGTGTAATCCGCTGTCTGTACATAGGCCGGTTCGCAGAACATCCGGTGATGTTTGCCCTTGATCTCATCCAAACTGTAGCCAAGGCAGTTCAGGAAGTTCTCGTTGGCATACAGGATGTCGCCGGTTGGCGTGAATTCGATGACGGCCTGCGTGGCGGAAATTGCCGCAATCTTGCCGGCGTCTTCAGCCGCCTTCAACTTGGCAGCGGTAACATCGGTCGCGATTTTCACCACCTTGATTACTTTGCTCCCGGACATGACCGGGTTATAGGAGGCCTGTATCCAGACCTCGCGTCCGCCTTTGCCAAGCCGTTTGTATTCTGCGGCCTGAAACTCGCCCTGCTTCAACCGTGCCCAAAATTCCTTGTAGGCCGGGGTGCTCACATAGGCTGGATCACAAAACATGCCGTGATTGCGGCCTTTGATTTCCGACAATGTGTAACCAAGCGCCTTGCAGAAGTTCTCATTCGCTTCGAGAATTTTCCCGTCCGTATCAAACTCGATGATGGCTTGTGATCTTCCGATGGCGGCAAGAAGCGCCTTGGAATTGTTAGGGGAGGCAAAGCTAATATTCATGCGGAATTTCCTCGATAAGACACGGAATACGTAACCGCATTGGCGCTGGTTCACTTTTGCTGAGTGAAAAAATAACTAGCAGTGAGTTCTTAATAAGCTCTAAAAAGAGCTCCGACAAAAGCGCCTTAAACAACTGTTTTATAAGCTGAAAACATATTACAGGATAGGCTGAAAACAACCAAAAAGAGAAACAGACTTCTCTAAATGACAGCGTTTTGCGGGAGTGAATTATTTCTAAAGTACTAATGCGGGCTATTTTGAGCCAAAATTCCAGGAGAAATTGCTTTTCATCAATACTCTTTTTCGTAGAAAATTCCCGCAGAGCCGCCTTCGCTGCCTGCCGAGCCTTTCAACTTTACGCCACGGCCGATATCCAGATTGATGGACGCCTTTGCGCCGCTGCTGCCACCCTGTTCGAGCTGAAAATAGGTCCGGTCGTTCAAACGCCGTCCAACCGAAACGCTGGTTTGGCCATTGTCATCGGTCCTCAGGTCCAGATCGTCCACGCCGAGCCTGCCCCGCAATGTTTGGAAGAGGGAGCTGTCGCCACCGCCGGCAAGCTGGCTCACCGCATCAGCCAGCTGCGCAATCTGCAAGGCAGAGAGGCGCGACACGGATTGGCCGAAGATCAGGCGTGCAAGAACTTCATCCTGCGGCAGGGAAGGGGAGGAGCCAAAGGTAATATCCGGGTTGTTTGCCACGCCAGACACATTGATGGTGATGGTTGTCTGGTCTGAGCGTGTTTCGGCAACCATGTCCAGAACCGGGATCAGGCTGCCGCCGAAGGTGATCCTGCCGGTGGTGAAGTCCAGACGCTTGGTGAGAATGACAATGCGCCCGCGCCGCATCTCGAACCCGCCAGCCACGATTGGCTCCGCCGTTGTGCCGCGCACCGTCAGATTGCCACCCAGTTCCGCATCAATGCCACGTCCGCGAACGAAGATACCGTTCGGCGCATTCAATGTCACATCGAGTCCGATATTGCGGCCGGTGCCTTCGCCACCTTTGGGGGCGAGGGCCGCCAGAAGGGCGCGTACATCGGCAGGCGCGTTCCTGTGCTTGACATTGATCTCTGCAAGCGAAGCGGGAAGTTTTGCCGGAACCGTGATATTGGCCTTGACAAGGGTGACCGTGCCGCCAAGGCGCGGATCCTGCAGCAGTGGGCCAGTTACTGTCAGATTGCCGTTTACGGTGGCCGTCACCAGCGTACCATCCACATAGGTCGCATCGTTCAGTGCGATGCGCAGATCAGCGGCAAAGCCGTCTGTTAAGCCGATCGAGCCCTGCGCGCTGATCGTGCCGCCAGTGGAAAGGGCTGCCGTAGCACTTGAGATTTCCGCGCGGTCTCGATTGAAATTTACCTGCGCGTTGATCTTGTTGAGCGCGAGGTTTCGGCGCACATCGATCAAGCGGGCATCGCTCGTTGAGGCTGTCCCGGTGATCTGAGGTGCGCTTGCCGTCCCGCCAACCGAGACATTTACATTGCCGGTGCCGGAAGGAACGAAGCCCTGTGCCGAAAGCTGTGTGGCCAGGAGGGCAAAGGGAAAGCCGCCGCGAAATTGCAGGTTCAGCGGTCTATCGCCCGCAAGCCCAACCGTGCCGCCGCCGGAAAGGTTCAAACCTCCAGCGCCACTCAGCTCCGTCTGGAAGTTGACCGCATTGTTCTCAAGGCTTCCATTCACACCAACGCGAAAGGACTGGAGACCGGCGCTTCTGATCTGGGCCAGCGATGCATCTGTCCAGGTCAGGTTGAAGCGCGCTCCGGTTCCACCTTCCCCCGGCAGGGCAGTGACCTTGCCGGAGACGACGCCGGTTGCCCCAAGGCCTGGAACAAAGGCGTTGGCGAGGTTTGCTGGAAGTGCGGCAATATCTGCGTTCAGATTGGTCCGGGGAATGCTGTCTCCCTCTGCCGGCAACGTCACATCGCCACTGGCTGTGACGGAAAGCCCATTCGGGCCGCTAAGGCGGGTCTCGCCCAAAGTCAGCTTGCGGTTTTCAAATGAACCTTCAGCTCGCAGGTTCAGCGGTCCAACACCTGCATCACCTCTACGACGAATCGAGCCATCGGCCCATTGCAGATCGTACCGAATAGCCGGTGCAGCAGTCGTGCCGGACACCGCAGCCGTGCCAGAAACAATGCCGGAAGCCTGCATGCCGGGAAGAAAGGCATTGGCGAGCGCAGCCGGAAATGCGTCGAGGGCGGCTTGTAGATTAAGCGCACGTTCACCCGTCAGGCCAATGGTACCATTGGCCTTTGCCGATAGGCCAGACGGACCCGTCAAACCGGATTCGGCAATGGTCAGAGTCCCGTTTTCCAGTCTGCCTTTTGCATTGAAAGCCAAGCCTTGAATGCCTGCTGCTCGCGTTTGCGCTGTTGCCGCATCCTGCCAGGCCAGATTAAAATCCGCCACAGGTGCTTCAGCCGTTCCGCTGGATTGAACGGAGCCGGAAATGATCCCGCTTGCGTCAAGTCCTGGTACGAATGCATTCGCCAGTGCAGCCGGCAGTGAGGCGATATTGCCATTGACGTTCAGCACCGGCCCTTGCGGACCATTCAGCAGAACGCGACCTTTTGCCGTGACCGAAAGGCCGGAAGGATCGGTAAGGGACGTATCGTCCAGTGTCAGCGTGTTGTTTTCAAGGCTTCCGAGAGCGCGCAGCGCGATGGAGTTTGCGCCTGCCTGACGGCTTTCTGCTATCGAAAGATCAGAGCCTGAAAGATCGTAGCGAACGACTGGAACAGCAATAATGCCGCCAAGTGTCACGCGACCTTTCAACTGCCCCTTCGCATCCAGCCCTGGACGCAACACATCTGCGAGCGACAGGGGCAGATTGACAAGATCAAGGCTCATATTGAGCGCCCTGTCCCCATCAAGGGCCGCCGTGCCGCTGGCTTTCAAGGAAACATTGTCGCCGCCGACAAGCTCTGCTTGGGAAAGTGTCAGGATCTGGTTCTCAACTGTACCGTTGGCGATCAAATTGAGATTGGGCAGGCCAGCCTTGCGTGTCTGTTCAAAGGAAGCATCGGCCAGCTTGGCCTGGAAGGAGGCCTTAGGAGCAGCCAGCGTACCAGATGCGTTGACAGTGCCGGAAAGGGTGCCGACCGCACCAAGATCGGGGCGCAACGCATTGGCAAGACTTGCAGGAATGGACGAAAGATCGGCCTGAAGGTTGATGGCCCGCTCATCGGCAAGGTTGAGACTGCCTGTCACGCGTGCGGCGAGATCTTTGCCGCCCTGCAGAACGAATTCGTTGACCGTCAGTCTATTGTTCTCGAAGCGGCCATCCAACCGTCCGCGCAATGCCTCGATCCCGCCAGCGCGGGTTTGAACGGTGGAACCTTCCGCAAGATCCAGCTGAGCGGTTGCGACAGGTGCGCCAACCGTGCCAGTAACCGTTGCTGTGCCTGTTATCTGGCCTTTCGCATCGAGGTTCGGCACGAAGCTGTTGGCGATGCTGGCCGGAATGGAAGCGATGTCCGCTTTCAGGTTCAGGGTCTGCGGTGTTGTTGTCGAAACGGTACCGTTTGCATGCAATGAGAGGCCGTCGCGTCCGGTCAGGGCCGCGTCTTCCACCGTCAGCAAGCTGCCTTGCATACGGCCTCGGCTGGAAAGCGTGAAAGCGCCGAGGTTGCGAGTGCGGGTTTCGCCAACTTGGGCACCGTTCCATGCGAGGCTGTAACGAATAACAGGATCGGAGGAACGCCCGGCAAGTGTGGCAGCGCCACCAATTTTACCTTCCGCGCCAAGGCCCGGCACAAAGCTATCGGCTATGGCAGCTGGAAGATCACTGACACGCAAGGCTACGTTCAATTGCGGCCCGGCTGTGCCTTCCACCACGACTTTGCCACCGCCCGCATTCAGAGTAATCGTGCCAAGAGCAGCGCTGCCTGACGCAAGACGAACCCGCGCCGGTTCCGCCAGTGCAATGTCAATGCCATTAGGCTTTGCAGCCAAGCGGTTGATGTCGATTGCGATTTGGTCGGGTGCCGTGCGGTCCACAACGCCCTGCATCACCAAAGGAGCATCGGAATAGCGAGCTTCCAGATCAAGATTCGTACGCTTCGCATCGCCCTCCAGCTTGAGATTTACGTCCTGAAGCTTTTGCCCTGCGACCGTGATAGCATTGGCGCGAACCGTACCTTGTGCAATCAGCGCCATCACATCGGTGCTGGCCAGATCAATGGCTGGAGCTTCGATCACGCTGCCGTTCGCTGAAACCGATTGGCCAGTGGCGTTGATGGTCGCGGACATTTTGCCGTTATCATTGCCAAGCGAAAGGGAGCCGCGAAGGTCGCCGCTTGCCTGTTGACCTGCAAGTGAGGCCAACAGGCCGATGTCAGGCAAATCGAAAGCGAGTTGTCCCTGTGGCAGGAAATTGTTGGAAAGATCGAGAGCGCCGCTGATGCGGTTTGCGCCAGCATCCAGCGCAACGCGCGGCAATCTGTAAAGATCGTTTTCCTGACGGATTTCCGCGTCCAGCTTCAACGGCTTGCCATCGACCCGACCGGAAACGATCGCCGTTCCCGCCGTTTTGCCGCTGCCGACGGTTCCTTCGAAACGTGCGCTGACGGCCTCCAGCATGCGTCCGCCATATCGGGCCTCGGCGGCATTCACCACGGCCTTGACGCCAAGCGCGTCCAGGGGGCCGTTCAGGGTGATGTCATAGCCGGCCGCCCCCTTGGCGTCGGCGCGGAACTTGGCGATATCGGCCACACGCCCCGCCAGGTGCGCTTCCAGCGTGCCGCCATTCAGAAGCACATTGCCGTGACCTTCCACGACATTGGATTTGACGACCAGATTTTCCAGGCTCATGCGCCCGCCGATCACGGCATCCACATAGCCTTCGATGCCCACCATATCTTCGAAATAGCGGCCTGCCGCTTCCGGCAGACCTTCGGGATTGAGAGACATGCGGATGTTGCCCGTCACGGATTGCTTGGACGTGTTGTAGGCACCGCTGATCGTGCCGGACAGATTGGCACTTTCAAAGGTCGATGCATCAAGCCCGATGGCGGGCGGAGCAAGCCGGATGGGCGCATCCAGACGGATCGGGCCCTCGATCAGCCGGTCGAGATCGGGATTGTCGAATTTCGCCTGGGCAATGCTGAGGCGGGTGCGGATGCTGCCGGTTCTGTCGACAAGATTAAGGTCTTCGCTCTCAGCCTGAAGGCGAACCTGTCCCAGTGCCGTGCCGCTGGCGGATATGGATTTCAGCGCAGCGGTTGCATTGAAGCGCGAAGATTCGGCGGGGCCGGTGAGGGTGAAGTTGAGGTTGTCGATGGAAACCCGCGCTGGCTGCGTGTCCATCGGCCATTCGAGGTTGATCGAGCCGTTCGTGGCTGTCGCGCTGCCCGTCAGGCTGTTGTCGCCGGAAGGATCGAGCGCACCGGACGCCTGAAGCTTCATCGAGCCGGTTGTCAGTTCGCCAGTCTTGATCTCGATCCGGCCTGCCGATGTCATGACTGCGCCGATGTTCAAATCGGTGCGGCCCGGGAAAAGGGGGCGGAAGCTGGGAGGCAGAAGCGATGTCCATTCGCCGCCGCCACGAAGCTGCAATTGATGCGCGCCCTCGGGAGAAAGGCTGTGCTGCCCGTCGAGGCGGATCACGGGGCGTCCATCCACCGTGCCGCGCAACTGGCCGGACCAGTTGGACAAAGGCCCCTGGCCATCCAGCGCAAGGGCCAGCGATGGCGAACCCGGCAGATGGAGAAGGCGGGCCAGAAGGCCGCCCTGCGGCTCGGAGACGAGTGCCTGCAGCTTCAGCTCGTTCTGCCTCGGAGCAAAAACAAGATCGGTCTTTGCCAGTGCGTTCGGAATATCTTTGCGCCGGGCCGATAGCTGCAAGGCAATCCGTTCGCCGGTCGCATTGGCAGCGCCCTCTGCCTGCAGATCGAAATGACGCCCTGTCAGCGCCGGTTCCAGCGCAATACTCGGCAGTTTGAAGTGATCGATCTGAACTGCAACCGGCAGTGAAAAACCGTTGCCGGAACTGCCCGTCTGGTTCTGTGCGGGTGTCGTGGCGGGAAGCGGTGCGCGGATGGCCTTCAGTGCGTCGATCTCGATCCGCTGCGCATGGAAGGTTCCGCTGAGAAGCGAAAGCGGCGACCAGTCAACGGCAATGTCTGACGCTTGCGCATAGATGCCGTTCCGATCCGCCAGCGTAACGCTTTCCAGTTTCAATCGTCCGGTCAATAGACCGCGCGGGGGAGAAATCGTGATCGTCTGGTCCGGGGAGGAAACGAGCGAGGAGGCCAGGTTTCCGGCCAATCGATTGCCAGCAGGGGTGAAGCCGATGAAGAGCACGAATGCCACCACCAGAACAACGGCAAGCGCCACCACGGCAAGCGCGGCGCGCAGGATCCAGTTTGTCGGACGCGGCGATGTCATGAACGCGGGTTCACCTTTGGCAAGCTGTGGGAATCCTTATCCTGATCTGCGATTTTGTGCGACATCAGAATGATTGCCCGATGCCCGCGTAAATACCGTATTGGCTGCCGCCGTCATAGCGATTCAATGGCACGGCCACGTCTAACCTCAACGGACCGAACGGAGTTGCATAGCGCAGCCCAATACCGGCGCCCATGCGAATATCGGTAAAATCGGGCACGATTTCGGTAGACACGCTTCCGACATCAAAAAAGGGAACAATTCCAACTTTATCAGTGACTTTGATACGTGCTTCGAGGTTTGCCACCGTGTAGGAGCGCCCGCCTGTGGCCTCATTCTGCGCATTGTAGGGCGAGACTTCGCGGAACGTATAGCCCCGGATGGAACCGCCACCACCGGCAAAGAAGCGCCGTGTGGTGGGAATGTCGGCCAGCCTGTCACCGCCGACGATGGTTCCGGCCGATAGCTTGCCTGCCAGAACGAAACGATCTTCCTCGCCAAAACCGAGATAGCCGGACATCGATCCCTCGAAAGAGGAGAAGAAGGTGCCGCGATAGGTTTCGTAGCTTGGTTTGGTGGAGGCGGTGAACCGATAGCCTTCCGTTGGCTCCAGCTTGTTGTCCCGCGCATCGCGGTCGAAGGTGAGCGGAATGGAAAGCGTGAGATATTCGTTCTTGCCGAATGCGTCCTCGGACTGGCTCCACGACACCTCGCCGCCGCCGGTCAGCTTGTCCTGCTCGCTTAACTCATAGGTGAGGGTGGCAAGCGCTGTGATGGAATTGGCCGTGTAGACATCCGGGGTTTCGCGCTTTGCCCTCAGGCTGGCGTCGAAGGTCAGTTCGGGAATCTTGAAGCCCGGCTCCGAATAGATGATGCCTGCGGAATAATCGAAACTATTGAGATCGGTCGTCGCGCCAATGCCGGAAACCTGGCCTTCGATGCGAAGCGATTCAGCCTGCCCGAAGAGGTTGCGGTGACCCCAGTAGCCGGAAATGCCAGCGCCATCGAGCGAGGAATATTCCGCGCCGAAACCGAAGTAACGGAACTTGCCGTCTGCGACCTCAATGGTCAGCGGTAGCGAACCATCGGCCGCCAGCCTGTCTGCCTCGCGGATGTTGACGCTGGAGAAGACACCCAGTTCGCGCAGCCTCTCGCCCGCCTTTTTCAACTGCTCCGGCGAATATTGTTCGCGCCGGTCAAGGCGCGAATAGCGCCGGATAAAGTTCTCATCCACGCCGCGAGAGCCTTTGACCGCAACTGTACCGAAGGGTGCAACAGGGCCGCTGGTGGCGGAAAGGGTGACGGCAACCGTGTTTGTCGCATGGTCGGCAACAACCTCTCGCGTGCCGAGCCTGGAGAGCGGGCGTCCCTGCTTTTTCAATGCCTGGACCACACGCTCGCCCGCCTGGATGATCGAGACGGAGCCTGCCTTCTGGCCCGGTTTCAAACCGACATCTTCCGGCGGAATGGAGGCCGCATCACCTTCAAACCGTACTTGCCCAAGCGTGAATTCCGGCCCTGGCTCTATCGTCACGACAACGGGAACGGGTCTGCTGTGATCGAATTCGGGGATCGGCGGCAGACGGTCGAGATCCTGTCCATCGATCGTGATACGAACCACGCCGCCATAGCGGGCCTCTTCGTAAAGGATGGCCACAAGCCGGTCACGGTCCTCCCGCGCCTTGATCACGAGCCCCAGATCGCCTGAAACCGGCTTTTCCTCATCGGATTTCAGCGCGCTGCCATCCTCCAGCCTGTCCTTCAGATCCCCGCTTGCACCGGTGAGATTGAGGGTGGCTGCATAACGGACCGGATCGATGACATCGGCGGTTTCCTCCTCGCTTCCGAAGAGATTGAAGCCGAAGAGTTTGAAGGCCTGGGCGGGCTGTGTATATCCCGGAATCAGGGAGGCACCCGCGAGCAGCGCAGCTACGAGGCTCAGCTTCCGGACCGCCTTCATGCGATCCTGGACGGGCATGTCATTGCTCGTACGCAGTTTGGTTTTCCCACCCTTCAGACGCGAGCGTCACTCTATATTAGCAGTTAATGTAACTGCATGTCTTTCGCTGCGGTACCACGTTTCTGTCATACAGTCATCAAAAAGCCCCGGCTGTGTCTCCGGGGCTTTGCATTCCCTTGGCCGTTAGTGGCGCTAAAGTATCAGTAGCCGCGCGGGCAGGAGTCTACGTAGCGACGACCGTAACGGTCACGGTAGTAGCACTGGCCAGGCTGCTGGGTAACGTTACCGATGACTGCGCCGGAAAGACCGCCGATAGCAGCACCCACAGCTGCACCGCGCACGTTGCCGGTTGCCAGACCACCGATCACTGCGCCAGCGCCAGCGCCAATGCCGGCACCCCGTTCGGTCTGCGTGCAGCCTGCCATGGTCAGGCCCACCATCAGAAGCATAATCGCCTTCTTCATCACTCTCTCCAAAAAAATACGAGCGCGTCCCGGTTCTGCGACCGGTCCCGCATACGCTAAACCCATCCAACATTAACGCAGCTTGAACGGAAGGATATGACACTCAAGAGGGAAGTCCAGATACCGCGATCAAGATTCTCCCGAAATGAGAAGAACTCATCTTCCACGATAACGTGCCGTCACAAAAACTATCTATTGATCGTACATGAAAAAAGACGAATGATATGCCTTGCGTGTTTGAGGAGACACGCGCCTCGTCGAGGATTTGGAGGAGTTCATGACGAAAGTGACGTTGACGGTCAATGGCCGGACGATGTCGGGCGAGTGCGACGATCGCACCTTGCTCGTTCATTTCATTCGGGACAAACTGGCACTAACAGGAACACATGTGGGTTGCGATACGACCCAATGCGGTGCCTGTGTCATCCATATGGATGGAAAATCGGTGAAAAGCTGTTCCGTCCTTGCCGTTCAGGCCTCGGGATCGACGATCACCACCATTGAAGGACTTGCCGCGCAGGGTGAGCTTCACCCGGTTCAGTCCGCCTTCAATCAGCATCACGGCCTGCAATGCGGCTTCTGCACGCCGGGCATGGTGATGACGGCTGTGGACATGATCAACCGTCATGGCGGAAAGCTCGACGAGGCGACGGTTCGCCAAGAACTGGAAGGCAATATCTGTCGTTGCACCGGTTATCATAACATCGTGAAGGCCGTTCTTTCCGCCAATGAGGAAATGCACGGCGCTCAGCGTCAGGCTGCTGAATAATCAGCTTTCCCAATCCGGCATTCGGCGCGCCTGCCAGTCTAAGATCTCATTGCGCCGTCGCCCTTTCTCATTGCTGTTCTTTCGCTCTCATCGAGCGCTCTCGGGAGGAGATGATATGGGTATGGAAGGAATTGGTGCGCGCGTTGCCCGCAAGGAGGACAAGCGTTTCCTCACGGGCAAGGGTCGCTACACCGACGATATGGTCGTTCCGGGCATGAAATATGCCTGCTTTGTGCGAAGCCCGCATGCACATGCAAAGATTACCGGCATCGATGTTTCCGTGGCCAAGGCAATGCCGGGTGTGATCGATGTGCTGGATGGGCGGCAATTGCAGGCAGATGGCATCGGTAATCTGATCTGCGGCTGGATGATCCATTCCAAGGATGGCTCGCCCATGAAAATGGGTGCGTGGCGGCCGCTGGCTGTCGATACCGTGCGCTATGTGGGCGATGCCGTGGCCATCGTGGTGGCCGATTCCGTTGCGCAGGCGCGGGATGCGGCAGAGGCCGTGGCGGTGGAATATGATGAGCTTCCCGCCGTCATCACCAGTCTTGCGGCACTGGAAGCGGGGGCCCCGCAGATCCACCCGGAAGCGCCCGGCAATCTGATTTTCGATTGGGACATCGGTGATGCCGCTGCGACTGACAAGGCCATTGCTGAGGCGGCGCATGTGACGGATGTTGAAATTCTCAACAACCGCCTCTCTCCCAATCCGATGGAGCCGCGTGCGGCACTTGGCATCTACGATTCGGCGGAAGACCATTACACCTGCTATACCACCAGCCAGAACCCGCATGTGGCGCGCCTGGTGATGAGCGCCTTCTACAATGTCGCGCCGGAAAACAAGCTGCGCGTGATTGCGCCGGACGTGGGCGGCGGTTTCGGCTCCAAGATCTATATCTATCCCGAGGAAATCGTCTGTCTCTGGGCCTCCAAGAAAACTGGCGTGCCGGTGAAATGGACCTCTGACCGCACGGAAGCCTTCCTGACGGATGCTCACGGCCGTGACCACGTTTCGAAAGTGAAGATGGCTTTCGACAAGGACCATCGTGTGATTGGTCTCAAGGTGGAGACGATTGCCAATCTCGGCGCCTATATGTCGCTCTTTTCCTCGGCTGTGCCGACCTATCTCTATGCGACGCTGCTGTCTGGCCAGTACGCCATTCCGGCGATCCATGCGAATGTGCGCACGGTCTATACCAATACGGTGCCGGTGGATGCCTATCGCGGGGCAGGGCGGCCCGAGGCGACCTATCTTCTTGAGCGAACAATGGAGATTGCGGCCCGCGAACTGGGCGTTTCGCCAGCGGAACTGCGCCGGAAGAACTTCATTCGCTCCTTTCCCTATCAGACGCCGGTGATCATGAATTACGATGCTGGCGATTACGAAGCCTCGCTGAGTGCGGCCATGGAAGCGGCGGATTGGGACGGTTTTCCGGCCCGGCGCGCCGAGGCGGAGCGTCGCGGCAAGAAGCGCGGCATCGGCATGAGCTGTTATATCGAGGCCTGCGGCATCGCGCCCTCCCAGGCCGTCGGTTCGCTTGGTGCCGGTGTCGGTCTGTGGGAGTCGGCTGAGGTGCGGGTGAACGCGGTCGGCACGATCGAGGTTCTGACCGGCTCGCACAGCCACGGTCAGGGCCACGAAACCACCTTTGCGCAGCTGGTGGCGGATCGTCTCGGCGTGCCGCTTGCCAGTGTCAACATCGTCCACGGCGATACGGACAAGGTGCAGATGGGCATGGGCACCTATGGGTCCCGCTCCGGCGCAGTCGGCATGTCGGCTGTTGTGAAGGCGCTCGACAAGGTGGAGATGAAGGCGAAGAAGATTGCCGCGCATCTGATGGAGGCCGACGAGAGCGATATCGTCATCGAAAACGGCGAGCTGAAAGTGGCGGGTACGGACAAGACCCTGCCATGGTTCCAGGTGGCGCTTGCCGCCTATACCGCGCATAATCTTCCTGCCGGAATGGAGCCCGGCCTGAAGGAAACCGCCTTTTACGACCCCTCCAACTTCACCTTCCCGGCAGGCTGCTACATTGCGGAGGTGGAGATCGATCCGGATACTGGCAAGACGGACATCATCCAGTTCGTGGCGGCTGATGATTTCGGCAACATCATCAATCCAATGATCGTGGAGGGGCAGGTGCATGGGGGCCTGGCGCAAGGCATCGGGCAGGCGCTTCTGGAAGAGGTTCGCTACGATGAGACGAGCGGCCAGCTTCTGACGGCGAGCTACATGGATTACGCCATGCCGCGTGCTGATGATCTGCCCTCCTTCAAGCTGTCGCACCAGAATACGCCGTGCCCCGGAAATCCGCTCGGCATCAAGGGCTGCGGTGAGGCCGGTGCAATCGGTTCTCCGCCAGCACTCATCAATGCCATTACGGATGCCATTGGCATGGAAATCACCATGCCGGCGACACCTGTGAAAGTCTGGACTGCTTTGCAGACTGCGCACACGCGCATGGCTGCGGAATAAGGGAGGGGACGTTATGTATGAGACCACTTACCATCGCGCTTCTTCCGTTGAGGATGCGGTCAAGCTGCGTTCAGCCCGCGAGGAAGGTCGATATCTCTCCGGCGGCATGACGTTGATCGCCACCATGAAGCAGCGGCTTGCTGCGCCTTCGGATCTGGTGGATCTGCGGCATATCGAAGCCATGAAGGGCATTACGGTCGAGGGGCGCCGGGTTCGGATCGGGGCGGCGACGCCCCATGCGGACGTGGCATCCTCTTCTGCGCTACGGGCTGTTTGCCCCGCCATTTGCGAACTGGCGGGCATGATCGGCGATCCGCATGTGCGGCACATGGGAACGATTGGCGGATCGGTTGCCAACAACGATCCTGCCGCGGATTATCCCTCTGCCGTGCTGGCACTGAACGCGACGGTGGTGACGGATCGGCGGGAAATCGCAGCGGAGGATTACTTCCAGGGCATGTTCGACACGGCACTGGAAGATGGCGAGCTCATCACCGCCATCACCTTCGAGGCACCGGAAAAGGCGGGTTATGCGAAATTTCCCAACCCCGCCTCACGCTATGCACTGGCTGGCGTATTCGTGGCCAGGACTGGATCCGGCGTGCGCGTTGCCGTTACCGGAGCCGGATCGAACGGGGTTTTCCGTGCGCGCGATATCGAGCAGGCGCTGGCCTCCAGCTGGTCGCCTGAAGCAATCTCCGGTGTCGGCATGGATGCATCGCAGATGATGGAGGACATGCATGCTACCGCGGATTATCGCGCCAATCTGGTGAAGGTCATGGCGAAGCGGGCGGTGCTGGCTGCGCAATGAAGGATATCGGACCCGAAATGCGGTTCGCCGTTTTCGGGCATCCGTTGAGCGATACAGGAGCTATATCGTCCTATGTGCGTCTTCAGACACATTTGGCGATTTAGGTGAGAGCAACTTGGGCGGCTTCGGCCGCTCATTTTTTCGTCTCCGTTGACGCAGATCAATTTTTGTTATCGCTTCCTTCGTAAATCTATATTGGAATAATTCAAAGAAATGGGCCAAATGCCGCAGGTGGCAGGGAATCGGCTTATGCAGGGTTGACGTGTGTCAGACGAGAACCCAAAAGACGGTTGCAGGTTCTGGAGTGAGAGAATGGATTTCGAGGCATTTTTCAAAGGCGAACTGGACAGCCTTCACCAGGAAGGCCGTTATCGCGTGTTCGCCGATCTCGAGCGTCATCGCGGCAATTTTCCGCGTGCCACGCGCCATACTCCGGAAGGCAAGCGTGACGTCACAGTCTGGTGCTCCAACGACTATCTCGGCATGGGCCAGCATCCGTCTGTCATCGCCGCAATGCATGAAGCCATCGATCACTGTGGCGCGGGTGCTGGCGGCACCCGGAACATTTCTGGCACCACCCATTACCATGTTCTGCTGGAGCAGGAACTTGCCGATCTGCACGGCAAGGAAGCCGCTCTCATCTTCACCTCCGGCTATGTCTCGAACTGGGCAACGCTCGGCACGCTCGGCGCGAAAATTCCCGGCCTCATCATTTTCTCCGACGCGCTGAACCACGCCTCGATGATCGAGGGCATTCGCTTCGGCAAGTGCGAGCGCGTGATCTGGAAGCACAATGATCTGGACGATCTGCGCGCAAAGCTTTCTGCAGCAGATCCGAAGGCTCCGAAGCTGATCGCTTTCGAAAGCGTCTATTCCATGGATGGCGATATCGCGCCCATCAAGGAAATCTGCGATCTGGCCGATGAATTCGGCGCCATGACCTATCTCGATGAAGTGCATGCCGTCGGCATGTATGGTCCACGCGGCGGCGGCATTGCCGAACGTGAAGGCCTGATGGATCGGATCACCATTATCGAGGGCACGCTTGGCAAGGCTTTCGGCGTCATGGGCGGTTACATCACCGGCTCACACGTCGTTTGCGATTTTATTCGCTCCTTCGCATCCGGCTTTATCTTCACCACGGCCATCCCGCCAGCTCTGGCCGCGGGCGCTGTTGCCTCCATTCGTCACCTGAAGCACAGCCCGTTCGAGCGCGCCCGTCATCAGGACCGCGTGCGCAAGCTGCGCGCCTCTCTCGATGCACGCGGTATTCCGCACATGATGAACCCGAGCCATATCGTGCCGGTCATGGTGGGCGATGCTGCCAAGTGCAAGTGGATTTCCGACCTGCTGCTCGACCATTCGGATATCTACGTGCAGCCGATCAATTACCCGACTGTGCCGCGCAAGACCGAGCGTCTGCGCATCACGCCAACCCCGCTTCATACCGATGCCGATATCGAGCATCTGGTGGGTGCGCTGCATCAGCTCTGGTCGCGTTGCGCACTGGCTCGCGCGGTGGCCTAAGCTTTCGGATTTGCTGACAAACCGCTTGTTTTCGAAGGGCGTTTCATGGACACATGAGACGCCTTTTGTTTTTGCTCGGAGTTTGCATGCCCATGGATCGTGTGAATAGCCTTCTCGATCAAGCGACGGCGAGTGGCCGCATTACCGGTGCCGTTGTCCTCATCTATCGCAACGGGGTGCCGGTTCTGGAGCGCGCCGTCGGCTATCAGGATCGCGAGGCGGGTGTGCCTGTCGCCTTCGATACGATCTTCCGCTACGCCTCTGTGACTAAGCCCATTGTGGCAGCAACGGCACTTGTGATGGTCGAGCGAGGGCTGCTGTCCCTGGATGATGCCGTTGTGGACCATCTGCCGTGGTTCCGCCCGCTCAACCCGGATGGTTCACCGGCAGACGTGCGGGTTCGGCATCTCATCACCCATACATCAGGGCTGATGTATGATGCGGGTCTTGAACGACTTGCGGAAAATGAGGCTGTGAACCAGGGGCTGAGTGACACTAACCTGTCCGTGGAGGAGAATTTCTCGCGGTTGAGCGGGAAGAAACTTGCCTTCCGTCCCGGCGAGCAATGGGCCTATTCCACCGGGATCGACGTGCTGGGAGCCGTGCTGGAGACGGTTCATGGTGCGCCTCTCGAAGACGCGGTGGTCAAATATGTGGGCGAGCCTCTGCAGATGAAGGATGCCCGTTTTCATGTGACGGATCTGTCGCGGCTGGCCGTGGCCTATGCCGATTCAGCCGAGGGGCCGGTGCGCATGCCAACCCCCTGGCATGGAACGAATGCCGCCGGTTTCGAAGCCTATTTCTCTCCGGCCCGCATCTTCAACCGGCAGGCCTTTCAGGCGGGTGGCGCTGGAATGGCTGGCACGGCGCGCGATGTGATGCTGCTTCTGGAAACCATTCGCACGGGCGGCGATCCGCTTTTTTCGCGCGAGATGGCTGAAGCCGGTCTCTCCAACCAGATTGGCGACATTCCCGGCAATCCCGGTCAACGTTTCGGCTATTTCGGCGCCATCATCACCGATCCCGCAGCCGCTTCGACAGCATTGCCTCCCAGTGCCGTTCAATGGGGCGGCGTTTACGGCAATACCTGGTTCATTTTGCCAGAGCAGGGCGTAACGGTGGTGAGCATGACCAACAACGCGCTGGAAGGCTGCAATGGCGCCTATCCTGAGGAGTTGCGTAGAGCCGTCTGCGCCAGCCTGTAACCGTCAGACGAGCCGGTAGGGAATGATCGAGCGGTTGTCGTGATCCACCGACAGCCTGCTCTTCAAGGGCGGCATGGCTCTTTGTGCACAGTTATGCCGCTCGCAAATACGGCAGGAAATGCCGATGGGATCGAAGGCGGAGCGATTGGTGAGGTCGAGATCGTCGGCATAGACGAAGCTGTCCGCATAGGAAATCTCGCAGCCAAGTGCGAGCGCATAGCGCGGTTGAACGGCACGATAGCCGCCGCTGCCCTTGGTGATCTGGGTGGCAAGGCACAGATAGCGAACGCCGTCCGGTGTTTCCGCCAGCTGGCGAATGATGCGGCCCGGCATTTCAAAGGCCTGATGCACATTCCACAGCGGACAGGCAGCACCGAAGCGGGCGAATTGCAGCTTGGCGGCGCTATGGCGCTTGGTGATGTTTCCGGCGCGATCCACACGCGCAAAGAAGATCGGGATACCCTTCTGCCCCGGTCTTTGCAGCGTGCTGAGCCGATGACAGATCTGCTCAAGACTTGCGCCGAAATGGGCAGCCAGAAGGTCCAGATCGTGGCGCAGTTCGCGTGCCCGTTTCAAAAAGGTCTCATAGGGCAGCAGCAGCGCTCCGGCGAAATAGTTCTGCAGACCGATACGACAGATTTCCACCGCCTCCGCTGCACGAAATCCGGCCCCGCGAGCGATCTCGTCAATGGCCGATGCGGCATGAAGCTGTGCAACCTGCTGTGCCATCTGGAAATCGCGGGTGGCCGGCGTGGCATAGGCATTGAGTGAAAGCCTGCGGGTCACAGGATCGAAACTGCGGATGAGCTCGCCTTTCAGGGCGGTCTTTTCGACCCGCACGCCGAAGCGATGCAGGAGAAAATGCTGGAGGGCTGCGTGATTGTCGCCACCGCCAAGCCCCATTTCGCCCGCCAGCCGTTCCGCCATCACATCCAGCTCGTGGATGTAGTTGTCTACGAAGTGGAAGTAGTCGCGCACTTCGTCATAAGGCGTGGCTTCCGTCAAAGCGGCGCGATCCAGCCGGTCGTCCATGCTGGCAAGCTGCTCGCTGGAGCGCCGATAAGCCTGATGCGCAGCAATCAGGGCATGCGCAAGCCCCGGCGCATTCTGGGTTACGAGCTTCAAGTCCTGCAAATTGGCGCTGTAGCCTTCGAACAGGGGATCGGACAGGGCTTCTGAAAGGGCGGAGAGCAGGCGATCTCCTTCGCCCGAGGAAAGCTCCGTGATGCCGACACCAAACTTTTCCGCAAGAGCCAAAAGAACGGCAGCGGATACGGGCCGCTGGTTGTTTTCAATCTGGTTGAGATAGCTGGTGGAAATTCCCAGCCTTTCGGCAAACTGCGCCTGTGTGGCACGCGCCACTTCGCGCACTTCACGTACTTTTCGTCCGATATAGAGCTTGCCGATCGCCATGTTTGCAACTTCGCAAAATTCAATTTGCATATTTATAGATTACACATCGGCACGCATTCAACGAAAATCGCTGTTTCACCTATGACTTCAACGCGATAAAACTTATCCGACAAAAGAGTGGAGGCGATATGCGCGCAGTCTTGAGCGAAGTGGAAGCACGGCGGGCGGAGGCTCGTCTGGGCGGAGGGCAGAAGCGCATTGATGCGCAGCACGCCAAGGGCAAGCTGACTGCGCGGGAACGCATCGAGATTCTGCTCGATGAGGGTTCCTTCGAGGAATACGACATGTATGTCACCCACCGCTGTGTCGATTTCGGCATGGGTGAGCAGAAAGTGCCAGGCGATGGCGTCGTGACCGGCTGGGGCACGATCAACGGCCGTCAGGTCTATGTCTTCTCCCAGGATTTCACCGTTCTGGGCGGCTCGCTGTCCGAGACCCATGCGCAGAAGATCTGCAAGATCATGGATATGGCGGTTCGCGTCGGTGCGCCTGTCATTGGCCTCAACGATTCGGGCGGCGCACGCATTCAGGAAGGTGTGGCGTCACTGGCGGGCTATGCGGAAGTCTTCCGTCGTAATGCGGAGGCCTCGGGCGTCATTCCGCAGATTTCCGTCATCATGGGGCCCTGTGCGGGCGGTGCCGTCTATTCGCCTGCCATGACCGATTTCATTTTCATGGTGCGCGATTCATCCTACATGTTTGTGACCGGGCCGGACGTGGTGAAGACGGTGACGAACGAAATCGTCACGGCGGAAGAACTGGGCGGCGCTTCCACGCATACGAAAAAATCTTCCGTCGCCGATGCCGCCTACGAGAATGATATCGAAACACTGGAGGCGGTGCGCCAGCTGTTTGATTTCCTGCCGCTGAATAATCGCGAAAAGCCGCCGGTTCGCCCCTTCTTCGACGATCCGGCGCGCGTTGAAATGCGGCTCGACAGCCTGATCCCGGATTCCGCCACCAAGCCTTACGATATGAAAGAGCTGATCTACGCGATTGCGGATGAGGGCGATTTCTTCGAGATTCAGGAAGCTTTTGCCAGAAACATCGTTACCGGCTTCATCCGTCTGGAGGGGCAGACTGTCGGCGTCGTTGCCAATCAGCCCATGGTGCTGGCAGGCTGCCTCGATATCGATGCATCGCGCAAGGCGGCGCGCTTCGTGCGCTTCTGCGATGCCTTCTCGATCCCGATCCTGACGCTGGTGGATGTGCCGGGCTTCCTGCCGGGCGTGGCGCAGGAATATGGCGGCGTGATCAAGCATGGCGCAAAGCTTCTCTTCGCCTATTCGGAAGCCACCGTGCCCATGGTGACGCTGATTACCCGCAAGGCCTATGGCGGTGCCTATGATGTGATGGCCTCCAAGCACATCGGCGCGGATGTGAACTATGCCTGGCCGACTGCCGAAATCGCCGTGATGGGCGCCAAGGGCGCGACCGAAATTCTCTATCGTTCTGAACTGGGTGATGCGGAAAAGATCGCGGCGCGCACCAGGGAATATGAGGAGCGGTTCGCCAACCCCTTCGTGGCGGCAGAGCGCGGCTTTATCGATGAGGTCATCATGCCGCATTCCTCGCGTCGCCGCATTGCCCGCGCCTTTGCCTCGCTGCGCAACAAGCAGGTGACGACACACTGGAAAAAGCACGACACGATCCCGCTCTAGTTTCGCTTGCAAGACTCGCGTGTTCCAGCCGATCACCTATATCTTGAGAACGCGCCAAACCTCCCGGCGCATGCCTCACGAAACAAGGAACTGATTTCTTATGAGCGATTCCAAATTTCCGCCGGAAAAGAACCTGCCCGCCGGCTATGAGCCGCCGAAAGTCTGGACTTGGGAACCCGGTAATGGCGGCGCTTTTGCCAGCACCAATCGCCCGACGGCAGGGGCCACGCATGAGCAGCCGCTGAGTGTCGGCAAGCATCCGCTTCAGCTCTATTCACTGGGTACGCCGAACGGACAGAAGGTGACGATCCTCTTGGAGGAACTGCTCGAAGCAGGCCATTCCGGCGCCGAGTACGATGCCTGGCTGATCAATATCGGCAAGGGCGATCAGTTCGGTTCCGGTTTTGTGGGCGTGAACCCCAACTCCAAGATTCCGGCTCTGATGGATCACCAGCCGAAGGGCGGCGGTGAGCCTGTGCGCCTGTTCGAGTCCGGCTCGATCCTCGTCTATCTCGCTGAAAAATTCGGTGCCTTCCTGCCTGCTGACCTGCGGGCGCGCACAGAGGCCATGAACTGGCTGTTCTGGCAGATGGGGTCTGCACCCTTCGTCGGCGGCGGCTTTGGTCACTTCTATGCCTATGCCCCGATGAAGATCCAATACGCCATTGATCGTTATGCCATGGAAACCAAGCGGCAGCTGGATGTGCTGAACCGCCAGCTGGCCAACAATGAATTCGTCTCTGGCAGCGATTACACGATTGCCGATATGGCCATCTGGCCCTGGTATGGCCGTCTGGCGCTGGATTCGTCCTATCCGAATGCAGGCGACTTCTTGTCCACCAGCGAATACGAGCATGTGGTGCGCTGGGCCAAGCAATTGGCGGCGCGTCCCGGCGTAAAACGCGGCGGCATCGTCAACAAGGCCTCCGGCGATCCCGGCACCTTCCTGCCGGAACGTCATTCGGCTTCCGATTTTGACGGCCTGAAGATTTGAACTGAAAACATTCTGCCTCTTCCTGACGGGAGAGGCAGACCTGAGACAAGCGATGAACTGGAGACTGCCGTGGCCAACCTGCCCGAAATGACGAAACACCGAGGTTTTCCGGGCGGCATGCCCGGAACGGGCATTCAGTTCACCATTCGCCGTGCCAACCCGAAGGGCGTGACGCCGCTGAAGGCCATTCCGCGCAAGGCCCGTCCCGGAACAAAGGAACACCGCATCGATGCGGCCTTTCTGCATGCGCTCTGGCATCATTTCGGTGCGGAACCCTTTGAACGCGGCAATCTGGATGCGGCCCGCCTCTGCCTGCTCTTCGGGCGCGAGGTGGTGCCAGCCGAGAAGGATTTCGATCCGCTCTCCTATCAGGCCATGCTGCAGATCAACGAGCGCGTGGCGCGGCAGAATTTTCCCGAATCCTTCGAAGATGTGTTTGAGGTGTGATGCCATGGTGAGGTTCTTATCGATCGGGAAGAACAGCTAATGGCAAAGACCCCTGAAATGCCGAAGCATCGCGGTTTCCCCTTGGGCCTTCCCGGCACGCAGTGGCAATACGTGCTGCGCCGCGCCAATTCCAAGGTGACGAAGCTCACTGCCATGCCGCGTCATCGCACGCTGGATCAGACCGTGGCGCTGGCGGACGAAGGCTTCTTGCAGTCGCTCTGGCAGTTCTTCGGGGCTGAACCCTTCGAGCGAGGCAATCTGGATGGCGAGCGGTTGAGCCGCCTTTTTGGGCGCGAAGTGATCGCCGCAGAGCGCGGCTTCGATCCAGCCTCCTATTCTGCCAAGCTGAAGATCAACGAGGCTGCGGCAAGGAAGAACTTTCCGGGTGCGTTTGAAGATTGAAAATCAGGGGTGACGTGATGCCGATCCAGAAAATCCTCATAGCCAACCGAGGCGAAATCGCCTGCCGCGTCATCCGCACGGCGAAGAAGATGGGCATCAAGACGGTCGCCGTCTATTCCGATGCCGATGCCAATGCCCAGCATGTGCGCGAGGCCGATGAAGCCGTGCATATCGGCCCTTCGCCCTCTTCACAGTCCTATATCGTGATTGACAAGATCATGGAGGCCATCCGCCAGACGGGGGCCGATGCCGTGCATCCGGGCTATGGCTTTCTGTCGGAAAACCCGCTCTTTGCCGAAGCGCTGGAAAAGGAAGGCGTAACTTTCATCGGTCCGCCGGTTGGCGCCATCCACGCCATGGGCGACAAGATCACGTCGAAGAAAATCGCCGCCGAAGCGGGTGTTTCCACGGTGCCCGGCCATATGGGCCTGATCGAGGATGCGGATGAGGCGGTAAGGATTTCCGCCTCCATCGGCTATCCCGTCATGATCAAGGCTTCCGCTGGCGGTGGTGGCAAGGGTATGCGCATTGCCTGGAACGATGCGGAAGCCCGTGAAGGCTTCCAGTCTTCGAAAAACGAGGCGAAAAGTGCGTTCGGCGACGACCGCATCTTCATCGAGAAGTTCGTGACGGAGCCGCGTCACATTGAAATTCAGGTGCTGGGCGACAAGCACGGCAACTGCATTTATCTGGGTGAGCGCGAATGTTCGATCCAGCGGCGAAACCAGAAGGTGATCGAGGAAGCGCCGTCGCCCTTCCTCACCGAAGAAACGCGCCGCGCCATGGGTGAGCAGGCGGTGGCGCTGGCCAAGGCCGTGGGTTACCATTCAGCGGGAACGGTGGAATTCATCGTCGATGGCAAGGCCAACACGTTCTACTTCCTGGAAATGAACACCCGTCTGCAGGTCGAGCATCCGGTGACCGAGCTTGTGACCGGCATTGATCTCGTTGAGCAGATGATCCGGGTTGCCTCCGGCGAAAAGCTCGCGCTTGCCCAGGCCGATGTGAAACTGAATGGCTGGGCCATCGAAAGCCGCCTCTACGCGGAAGACCCGTTCCGCAACTTCCTGCCCTCCATCGGCAGGCTTACCCGCTATCGTCCGCCTGTCGAGGGCAAACAGGCTGATGGCACGGTCGTGCGCAATGATACCGGCGTCTATGAGGGCGGCGAGATCTCCATGTATTACGACCCGATGATCGCCAAGCTCTGCACCTGGGGTGAGACGCGTGAGGTGGCTATCGATGCCATGGCCGCGGCGCTCAATGATTTCGAGGTGGAAGGCATCGGCCATAACCTGCCCTTCCTATCCGCCGTGATGGGGCAGGAGCGGTTCCGTTCCGGCAAGCTGACCACGGCCTATATCGCCGAAGAGTTCCCGGAGGGCTTCTCCGGTGTGATGCCCGATGCCGTATCCTCGCAAAAGCTGGCCGCCATTGCCGCCGTCATCAATGCCAAGCTTCAGGCCCGGGCAGCGCAGATTTCCGGCACTATCGGCAACCATGCCCGCAAGATCGGAAAGGAATGGGTGGTGCAGCTTGGCGATGTTAGCCATGCGGTGTCATTGGATGCAGATGTGGCGCATTTCGGTGAAGCTGGAACCAGAATCACCGTCTCCGGTGAATGGCAACCAGGTCAAACCCATGCGCATTTCCTGCTGAATGGGGAAAAGCTCGGCGTGAAGGTGGACCTCATTGGTTCTGCCATTCGCCTTCGCGCCAACGGCATGGATGTTTCAGCCCGCGTGCGCAGCCCACGCATTGCGGAACTGGCAAAACTCATGCCGGTCAAACTGCCGCCGGATACATCCAGAATGCTACTTTGCCCCATGCCGGGCGTCATTACCGGCGTTGCGGTGAAGGCGGGCGATACGGTGGAAGCGGGCCAAACACTGGCAACTGTTGAAGCCATGAAAATGGAAAATGTGCTGAAGGCGGAACGAAAGGGCGTCGTCAAGCGGGTGGCTGCAAGTGCTGGTCAGAGCCTTGCGGTGGACGAGCTGATTATGGAGTTCGAGTGATGCGCCACGCGTGGGCGGCCCAGAAGTCAGCCGTTTGTCTTCGGCATCCTCAGCCGCTCCAGCATGTGCCGCCTGTGGTCCTGCCCACCGAAGAAAACGGCCAGGATATTAATGATTTTGGGTTCAGCATTGATTTCGAAGTAGAATATAACATTCTTCTTCGTCACATGACGAATATGGGTACCGCTATCCGTGCTCCACGCAGTGCCTTGATGGGGGATGCGGGCCAGACCATTCATGTCACTCTCAATGGATTGAAGCCGTTGCAGGGCCCGTTCAATGGCCTCTTCAACCGAGTCGCCGAATCCAATGTAACTTTCAATCAAGTGACGAAATATCAGCTCGAGATCCCGAATGCTTTGTTTCGAACGCTCGACTTTAAAGCCCATATGAAGCCTTTACGTTGGCGACCATTTCCTGAATCTGTTGCTTGCTTTCTTCCATTGTCAGGAACGGTCCCTTACGCCGCTCATCCAGCAAAGCCTTCAAAGCCGCCAATTCCGCCTCCTTCATCTCCGTCTGCTCGCGCAGCAGCTCCAGCCCCTGCTGCACCACGGCGCTTACACTCGAATAGCGGCCTTCTTCTACCAGTCGGCGGGCAAAGGCGTCCTGCTGGTCGGAAATGGAAACAGATGCTTTTACGGTCATGGCTCAAAGCTCCCGTGAAGAGTAGGTCTAGTATGCTACTCAGTAGCAATTTCGTCAATCTTACTGCCGCGCCGATCATGGCAGCAGCACCCGGAGGATATGGCCGATGACAAGCAAAACCGTCGCAGACTGGCAGGCGCTGGCCGAAAAAGAGCTGAAGGCATCGCCGGATAAGCTGGTATGGAACACGCCCGAGGGCATTCCGGTGAAGCCGATTTACACGGCTGAAGATCTGGAGGGCATGGAGCATCTGGAAAGCCTGCCCGGTTTCAAGCCTTTTGTACGCGGGCCGCGCGCCACCATGTATGCCGGTCGCCCCTGGACGATCCGGCAATATGCGGGCTTTTCGACGGCGGAAGAAAGCAATGCTTTCTATCGCAAAGCGCTGGCTGCCGGTCAGCAAGGCGTATCCGTGGCCTTCGATCTCGCCACCCATCGCGGTTACGATTCCGACCATCCTCGTGTCCTAGGCGATGTCGGCAAAGCGGGCGTTGCGATCGATAGCGTTGAGGACATGAAGATCCTGTTCAACGGTATTCCGTTGCAGGATATCTCCGTTTCCATGACCATGAACGGCGCGGTCATCCCGATCCTTGCCAACTTCATTGTGACGGGGGAGGAGCAGGGCGTTTCGCGCGATCAGCTTTCCGGCACCATTCAGAACGACATTCTGAAGGAGTTCATGGTCCGCAACACCTATATCTATCCGCCGGAGCCTTCCATGCGGATCATTGCCGACATCATCGCCTATACGGCAAAAGAAATGCCGCGCTTCAACTCCATCTCCATTTCCGGCTATCACATGCAGGAAGCAGGCGCGACGCTGACGCAGGAACTGGCCTTCACGCTGGCGGATGGCCGTGAATATGTGCGTGCTGCCTTGGCGCGCGGCTTGAACGTGGATGAGTTTGCCGGCCGTCTCTCCTTCTTCTTTGCCATAGGCATGAACTTCTTCATGGAGGCGGCAAAGCTTCGCGCCGCCCGCCTGCTGTGGTCGCGCATCATGGAGGAGTTCGAGCCGAAGAAGCCGGGCTCGCTGATGCTGCGCACGCACTGCCAGACCTCCGGCGTGTCCTTGCAAGAGCAGGACCCCTATAACAACGTCATCCGTACCGCCTATGAGGCGCTGTCTGCGGTGCTGGGCGGCACGCAATCCCTTCACACCAATGCGCTGGATGAGGCGATTGCCCTGCCCACCGAGTTCTCGGCGCGCATTGCCCGCAATACACAGCTCATCCTTCAGCATGAAACAGGCGTGACCAAGGTGGTCGATCCGCTGGCGGGGTCCTACTATGTGGAGAGCCTCACCAAAGAGCTGGCAGACAAGGCCTGGGCCTTGATCGAAGAGGTCGAGGCGCTGGGTGGCATGACCAAGGCCGTGGCCGATGGCCTGCCGAAGCGGCTGATCGAGGAGGCGGCAACGCGGCGTCAGGCACGGGTGGATCGCGGCGAGGAGATCATTGTCGGTGTCAACAAGTATCGGCTGGAAAACGAAGAGCCGATCGACATTCTCGACATCGACAATACCGCCGTGCGCAATTCGCAGATCAAGCGGTTGGAACAGCTTCGCCGCCAGCGCGATCCGAAGCGCGTCGAGGAAACCCTGGCGGTGCTGAACAAGGTTGCGCAAACGGGCGAGGGGAATTTGCTCGAAGCGGCTGTGGAGGCAGCGCGGGCGCGGGCAAGCGTCGGTGAGATTTCCGATGCCATGCGCTCCGTCTTCGGGGATCATTCCGCCGTGCCGGAGGTGGTAAGCGATATTTACGGTTCAGCCTATGAGGACGATCCGGAGTATCAGACGCTGACTGGCCGTCTTTCGGAGTTCGCCAAGGCTACGGGCATCAAGCCGAAAATGCTGGTCGCCAAGCTTGGCCAGGATGGGCATGATCGCGGCGCGAAGGTGATCGCCTCGGCTTTTGGCGATATCGGCTTCCAGGTGGTGGCCGGTCCACTGTTCCAGACGCCGGAAGAGGCGGCAAGCCTTGCGGTTTCGGAAAAGGTGCAGGTGGTGGGCATGTCTTCGCTCGCTGCCGGGCACAAGACGCTGGCACCGCAATTGATCGAGGCGCTGAAGGCCAAGGGTGCACAGGATGTGATTGTCGTGGTCGGCGGTGTCATTCCGCGGCAGGATTACCAGTTCCTGCTGGCTTCAGGGGTCGCGGCCGTCTTCGGCCCCGGCACCAATGTGCTGGATGCGGCCCGCGCCATTCTGGACCTGATGGAAGGCCGCCGCAGGAACGCCTGAAGGATCAGCTGAGGCGCGCCTTTGCCCGGTGGCGCGCTTCCAGATCGGCAGCGAACACATCTTCCATGGTGGTAGCGGCTGGCAGATGCGCCAGGTCTTCCATCACCGCTTCGGTGACCTCCGCCATGGAGAGGAACGAGGTTTCCCCCGCGATGAAGGCTTCCAGCGCCATTTCCTTCGCGGCGTTCAGTACAGCGCCCTGCACACCGCCACGCTTCATGGCAAGTTTTGCCAGACGCAGAGCCGGGAAGCGGGTCTCATCGGGGGCTTCGAAATCGAGGCGGGAAAGCTTGGCGAAATCCAGCCGTTCCACCGGCAGCTTGCCCCGGCGCGGATAATGGAGCGCATAGCCGATGGCGTGGCGCATATCCGGTGCGCCAAGCTGCGCCAGCACGGAGCCATCCGCATAACCCACCATGGAGTGAATGATCGATTGCGGATGCACGATCACTTCCACCTGTTCCGGTGAGAGGCCGAACAGGTGCTTCGCCTCAATCATCTCCAGCGCCTTGTTGAACATGGAGGCGCTATCGATGGAAATCTTCAGGCCCATCGACCAGTTGGGGTGCGCGCGTGCCGTTTCCATGGTGACATCTGCCATCTGCGCCTTGGTATAGGTGCGGAAAGGCCCGCCGGATGCGGTGAGGATGACCCGCTCGATGGCATGGCGCTGGTTTTCTTCCAGCACCTGGAAGATGGCATTGTGCTCGCTATCGACAGGTAGCAGGCGCCCACCACCTTGGCTGACGGCGGAAACGAAAAGATCGCCAGCCGAAACGAGACATTCCTTATTGGCAAGCGCAATATCTGCTCCGCGCTTTGCGGCTGCCAGTGTTGGGCGAAGGCCCGCGGTGCCGACGATGGCTGCCATCACCATATCGGCCTCGGCTGAGGCCGCTTCCAGAAGGCCGGTTTGTCCTGCGGCCACTTCTATGCCGGTGCCGGACAGAAGATCGCGCAGCGCCACATATTGGCTTTCGTCTGCCGTGACGGCGAGGCGTGCGCGGTGCTGTCTCGCCTGGGCTGCCAGAAGTTCGATATTGCCGGACCCTGTCAGTGCGACAACCTCAAAGGCATCTGCTTCCTCTGTCTGGCTAATCACATCCAGCGTGTTTGTGCCGATAGAGCCGGTGGAGCCGAGAATGCTGATGCTGCGTCTGGTCATGCTGGATGCGTTTCCTCTCGTTGCCGTTCGTTTACAGTTGGCGGCAAGCGCTCACAAGTGCCATTGCTTGAAGTGCTAATTGAAAGTCGTTTCAACCAGTGCCACATGCGCTAGAATTGCGGATGACAGGCGGTATTGGAGGTGCAGTATGGCGCAAACGGAATTGACGACATCCTGTGCAATTGCGGGCGGTGGGCCTGCGGGGATGATGCTGGGTCTACTGCTGGCGCGAGCGGGCGTGGATGTCACCGTTGTTGAAAAGCACGCAGATTTTCTGCGCGATTTTCGTGGAGATACGATCCATCCATCCACCTTGGAGGTCATCCACGAATTGGGTCTGGAGGAGAAATTCCTGCAATTGCCGCACACGCGGGCAGCCAAGCTTTCCGCAGAGATGGGCGGGCGCACGATCACGATGGCGGATTTCTCTCGCCTTCCGGTCAGAAACCGCTTCATTGCCTTTATGCCGCAGTGGGACTTTCTTGATTTTCTGTCTCGCGAGGCCTCTCGCTATCCCAATTTCCGTCTGCTGATGAGCGCCAGGGTGACGGATGTTCTCGAGGAGAATGGACGCGTCTGCGGCCTTCACCTGGAAACAGAACAAGGCTCTCTCACCCTTCATGCCACGCTGGTGGTGGCAGCTGACGGGCGCAATTCCATCGTGCGCGAAAAGGGCGGATTGCAGGTGATGAGCTTTGGCAACCCAAGCGAAGTCGTTTGGATGAAGCTATCCAAACAGCCAGGCGACCCGTCGGAGACCATGGGCCATGCAGGGCCGCGACAGGGTTTCGTTCTGATCGATCGCGGCGATTACTGGCAATGTGGCTTCATCGTTCGCAGGGGAAGCTTTGCGGATCTGCGCGCAGGCGAACTGGAAAGCTTCCGCAATCTGGTGCGGCAGGTCTCTCCTCTGCCGCCAGAGAGGATGGGGGAAATTCAGAGCTGGGACGATGTAAGCCTGTTGCAGGTGCGCATAGACCGGTTGGAGAAATGGTGGAAGCCGGGGCTTCTTGCCATCGGTGATGCTGCCCATGCCATGTCCCCCATTGGCGGTGTCGGGGTGAACCTTGCCATTCAGGATGCGGTTGCCGCGGGCAATATTCTGGCAAGGCCGCTTAAAGCTGGCCGATTGACGGATGCCGATCTCGCTGCCGTGGAAAGGCGCCGTCTTTTCCCCACAAAGGCGACGCAGAAATTGCAATTGATGATGCGTTCAAGCCGTCGGCAGGATCAGAAGAGCGATGAGAAAAGAAAGGGGCCACCTGCGTTCATTCGTGGAATTGCTCGTTTCCCCCTTCTTGCGCATCTGGCTGGCCGCCTGATCGGCATTGGATTCCGCATGGAACATGTCGCGAATTGAGCGCCTTGAAGCTGGGCTGGGTGGAAACGGAGCATGTTTGCCACCAGTGGCTGTGTGCTTCTTTTCAAGTTGTACTATAATGAAACGAATAAAACCCAGCTATATCAGTGCTTTTGGTAGAAGGTTGACATATTTCTCATTAGTTGTATTTATTTTTCCAAATTCTTTACTTTAAGCTGCCATAACTGGTAAAGTCTCGATTTTACCGGAGTTCGGCATCATGTGAGATGCCCAGGCAGAAACGAGGAGGGAGCTATGAAAGGCTTCGAAGATGGATCTTCTGTGGACTCGCGTTCTCCATGGCGAGGGATGGTAATGAGCTCGCAACCGCTTGATAGTGCTCTTGTGCGTGAACTGGTGGCTTCCTGCGATTGGCGCAGCGCGCTTCAGTTGCCCAAACTCTTGTTTTCCTATGTGGCATCGGTGCTGGATACGCGTGAGCCCAGCGTCTATCTTATTGATCTTCTTCCCTCTCTCAGCGCAAACGTACAGTCTTTCCTGACGGGGATCGGAGCTTTCAATAGAACGCCACTTCCCGAACAGGAGGTTGCAAATCGGCGCGGGCGTTTGCTGGAATGCCTGGATGCTTTCATCGACGAAGCGCGCCTCAGCCAGCAGAGCAATCGGTTCCTGGATGCCTTGCGAGCAACCGATCACAATTAGCAACACCTTGACAGCGCTACCATTTTGCCTTGTCACCAGCACTGGAATTTTCCTCTGGCTCTCCCCAGTTAAGCCTTATGAGGAAGATCCATAGTATAGTTTTGAACTTGTCGAGTTGTCTGACGACATACTTTCTTCGCCTCCCCGTCATGGTGGCGGAGCAGAGCCGATGACGGATGGCAGCGGTGAGCAGCCGCAGGCACTTTCGCAGGTGCTCGAACAGCTTGTGGTCCGGTTGAGCGGGCGCAAGTCCAGCCTGGCAGAACTGCTTGACCTGCTCGGTCATCAGGCCACGGCCTCGATTCTTCTGATTTTTTCAATACCGGCTATCGTACCGACGCCTGGCATTCCTGCAGGAATGATATTTGGCACGGCGCTCGCCATTCTATCCCTGCAATTGATTGCCGGTGCGGATGGTTTCTATCTGCCGCGGCGGCTGGGCCGTGTCGAACTGCCGGACAGGCTTCTCAAAGCCATGCAGGTGCGACTTGGGCCAAAACTTGCGTGGCTGGAGGGCTGGCTGCATCCCCGTCTTTCCGGTCTTGCCTCGAAGGGCTTGTCGCGCCTGCACGGACTGTTCGTTCTGCTCATGTCCTTGCTGATTGCGCTGCCGATCCCCTTTGGCAATGTGCTGCCGGGGTTTGCGATTTTCTTCATCGCGCTCGGTCTTGCTCAACGCGATGGCGTCGCGGTGCTGATCGGTCTCGGTTTGGGGGTGGCGGCTATCGCCTTTTCCGCCTTCATCTTCTTTGGTGGCTGGTGGCTTCTGGAGCGGCTGCCGATCTGATGGCCAAAGCCCTTCTTGCGGCACGGGACCGGAGCGTAATCTTAACGCTGAGCGACTGGTGGCGTGGAGAGTGGCCCGGCTGGGCTTGAAGGAATGGCGTCCACGAGAGGATTCGAACCTCCGACCCCAGGATTAGGAATCCTGTGCTCTATCCTGCTGAGCTACGTGGACACTCGGTAAGCTACATAACCCAGACATTCCGCCTTGCCAAGATCATGCGGAAAGTCGCTGTTCGGCAAGTTTCACCCAATAGGATATGCCGTAGGCAATGGCTTCGTCGTTGAAATCATAGGCCGGATTGTGCAAAGCCGCACTGTCGCCATTGCCGATCATGATGTAGGCGCCCGGGCGCGCTTGCAGCATGAAGGCGAAATCCTCGCCTGCCATGCTCGGATCGACTTCTGTGTTGACGTTGGGCTCCCCGACAACCTCCATGGCTGCGCGCGCCGCATATAGCGTTTCCTGCGCGTGATTGACCGTAACCGGGCAGGCGCGTTCGTAATCGACTTCCGCCACGGCATCATTGGCAGCGGCAATGCCCTCGGCAAGCTGGCGGATGCGCATTTCCGCCATGTCGCGCACGGCTTCGTCGAGGCTGCGCACGGTTCCTGCCAGATAGGCTTCTTCGGGAATGATGTTATGCGTTGTGCCAGCGTGGAACTGGGTGACGGAGACCACCACCGAGCGCAGCGGATTGGCATTGCGCGCCGCAATCAATTGCAAGCCGTTCACCACCTGGGCGCCAATGGCAATCGGGTCTGCTGTTCGATGCGGCTCGGCAGCATGGCCGCCGCGCCCCTTGATCCTGATGGAGAACTTGTCGGGTGCTGCCATGATGCCGCCCTTGCGAATGGCAAAAGTGCCAAGCGCCATTCCCGGCATGTTGTGCATGCCGTAGACTTCCTGAATATTGAAGCGCTCCATGAGGCCGTCCTCGACCATGGCCAGAGCGCCACGCCCCCCTTCTTCGGCAGGTTGGAAAATGACGGCGACCGTGCCTGAGAAATTGCGCGTTTCAGCCAGATAATGTGCCGCGCCCAGCAGCATGGCGGTATGCCCATCATGCCCGCAGGCATGCATCTTGCCGGGGGTCTTCGAGGCATAGGGTTTGCCCGTGATCTCCTCCAGCGGCAGGGCGTCCATATCGGCGCGAAGACCGATGACCCGGTCGCTCTGGCTGCGTCCGTGGATCAGGCCCACCACGCCCGTTCGTCCCAGGCCGGTCACAATCTCGTCAACGCCGAAGCTTCTCAGCCGCTCTTCCACGAAGGCGGCGGTTTCCTGAACATCGTAAAGAATGCCTGGATTTTGATGGATATGATGCCGCCATTCCATGACTTCCCGTTGTAATTCAGCGGCTCTGTTCAAAATCGGCATTGCAATTCCTGACCTGTGATACTGATAGGCGAAGCAGCCGGATATTGCGCTGCGGAATTGACGGAATCAATCATCTTTGCCATTCCTAGGGCTTGAGTTTGCACCTTTGCTGCACCTTTTCCGCGCGCTGTTGAGACCGAGGGCTATCTTGCCAAACCTGTCATTTGTCACGCCGTCCGTTCGCCGGCCACTCCATGTCTTGCTGGCTGCCGCTCTTGCGGTGTCGGCTACCGCGCAAACCGCCTTTGCCAATCCCAAAATGGTGGTCGATGTTCGAACGGGACGGGTCATCGCACATCAGGAAGCCTTTCGTCGCTGGTATCCGGCGTCCCTGACCAAGCTGATGACGGCTTATGTGACCTTTCGCGCCTTGAAGAGCGGGCGGATCACGCTGGATACGCCGGTGGTCATGAGCAAACGCGCCGCCGATCAGCCCCCCAGCAAGATATTCGTGCGGCCTGGCTCCTCCATGACGCTCGATGCGGCACTCAAAATCCTTCTCGTCAAATCGGCCAATGATGTTGCTGTTGCCGTGGCGGAAGCCGTGGGCGGCTCGACAGAACAGTTCGTTGAAATGATGAATGCCGAAGCGGCCCGCATCGGCATGCGCTCATCCCGCTTCATCAATCCTCACGGGCTGCCGGGCAAGGGCCAATATACGACGGCGCGCGATCTGGCCGTGCTGACCATGCAGTTGAAGCGGGAGTTTCCCGAATATGGCAGCTATTTTGCGCTTGAAGGCGTAACGACCGGAAGCAAGGAATATCCCAATTACAATATGCTGATCGGCCGCTTTGATGGTGCCGATGGCATGAAGACCGGCTTTATCTGCGCCTCCGGGTTCAATCAGGTTTCCTCTGCCACGCGTGATGGCCGCACCGTTGTATCGGTGGTGCTGGGGGCAGACAGTCTTGGCGGACGCGCCGATGACTCTGCCGAGCTTTTGCAGAAGGGGCTGACAGCGCCTGCCAATCAGGGCGAGCCCCTGGCGTCTCTCGCCCCCTACGGGCCGGATCAGGATCAGGTGGTCGATATCAGCACTGAGATCTGCAATCCCAAGGCTGCCAAGGTACGCAGCGAAGGACGCGACGATGCAGGGCGCATGGTTCTGCATTCGCCTTACGTGCATGAAATGACGCGCCCGCCGCAATTCACCTTTGCGGGTGTGGTGGCTGTGGCAGAACCGGAAAAGCCGGTGAAAGGCGGGGCTCAGCCCTCCAATGTTCCGGTGCCCATTCCGCGCCCCGATACGCTTTGAGGCTTTCGGGCGCGCCTTCGCTTCAGCCCTTGTCACGTGTCACCGCCGCACAGTTTTGCGCCCGCAGCCTGGCAGATATAGCCTCGCTTTCCACTTCGCGCTAAACAGGGCTGTTTTACCGCCGCAAATGCGCTGACAGTACTGGATTGCCCGATGCCGACCATGAGTGACCGTATTCCTGTTTCCATCCTCACGGGCTTTCTGGGGGCGGGAAAGTCGACACTTCTTAACCGCATTCTCAAAGATCCTGCCGCGCATGATACGGCGGTGATCATCAATGAATTCGGTGAGGTGGGGATCGATAACTTCCTCGTCGAGACCTCGGGCGATACGCTTCTTGAGCTTTCCAATGGCTGCCTCTGCTGCACGGTGCGAGGCGAGTTGGTGGAAACACTGGCATCGCTTGTGGACCAGATTCAGACCAGACGGATGAAGCCAATCCGCCGCGTCGTGATCGAGACGACGGGGCTTGCGGATCCAGCCCCCGTCATGCAGGCCGTTATGGGCAATCCCGTCATCGCACAGAGTTTCAGCCTGGATGGCGTGGTCACGGTGGTGGATGCAGTTCACGGGCTTTCCACAATCTCACGACACCCGGAAGCCCTGAAGCAGGTCGCTGTCGCGGACCGGCTTGTCTTGAGCAAGCAGAGCCTGACGGAAGCGTCGGACGTTCAGCAGCTGGTGCAGCGCTTGCGCAGCCTTAACCCCCGCGCCGACATCGTGGATGGTGACAGCCATGTCGCCGCAGGCATTGGCCTTCTGGTCAATGGCCTTTACGATCCCGACAGCAAGGCGCCGGAGGTTGCGCGCTGGCTGAGGGAAGAAGGGCAGGATCATCATCACCATGACAGCGATCATGATCATCATGGCCACGACACCCACCATCATCATCAGCATGAACACGATGATCATGCGCACCATCATGCGCCTCACGCCCACCATCATGACGTAACCCGTCATGGTGCTGATATTCGCTCTTTCTCGATACTCCACGATCAGCCGATCGATCCGATGGCGGTGGAGATGTTTGTGGATCTTCTGCGCTCTGCCCACGGTGAGAAGCTGCTGCGCATGAAGGCGATCGTTCAGTTGAGCGATAACCCGGAGCGTCCGCTGGTTCTGCATGGGGTGCAGAGCATTTTCCATCAGCCGGAGCGCCTGCCGCGCTGGCCGGAAGGTTCTGACCGGCGAACCCGCATGGTGCTGATTACCCAAGGACTGCCGGAGGAATTCGTGCGTGATCTGTTTGGCGCGTTTACCGGCCAACCGCGCGTGGACCGCCCAGACCGTGCGGCCCTGGAAGACAATCCTCTGGCTGTGCCGGGTATGAAGTTCTGATCAGTTTCCTAAAAGCACGTTGCGGCTTATCAGCCTCATGCAACCTGCATTAGATTCTTGTTTTCACGCATGGCGTTATCGCAAAACCGCTGCACACTTTTGCGCGACATGCTTTAGAGGCGGGGAAGGGCGCTTTGCGAGAGCCTTGCTTCTTGTCAAGGTTTGCGGATGACGAAGCGGTGACCGCTTTCGGTCCTTTCGCTCATCACCAGCTCGTAGCCATCCTGGTGGCAGAAGTGGGGAATATCTATCCCGGCCAGTGGATCGGTTGTTTCCAGCGTAAGGCAAGCCCCTGAAGCGAGCCCAGCCATCTTCTTGCGTGTCTTGAGAACCGGCAGCGGGCATTTCAGCCCGCGCAGATCGTAGAGTTCGCCTGAACTCACCGGGATTACCAGAGCTTCCAGAAGGGCTTCTTGCTCTCGTCCGCTGGCGCCGAGGCTGGCTGCGGCGCAGCATAGGCAAGCGGATTCTGAGCCGGAACCGGAACACCGTTCACCACCTGGCCAGAGGCGGAATTGGATGCCATTTGCGCCTGTGTGGAAGCGCCGGGGCGCTTCATGTCATTCGGGGTTGCCATGGCGGTTGCCACCGACATGTTGGCACGGTTGACGGGTGCCGTCGCGGCAACGGTTGTGGCGGTCACACGCCCCTGCCTTGCGGCTGCGCCGCCAGGTGCAGCGGAGGCCAGCATTGTTCCGGCGGGCTTGGCTTTTTCAAGCCGCGCTGCCATCAGGGCATCGAATTCTTCCTGCTTCACAAGCTTGCCCGCCGCCAGCGAGGTGCCGGTTGGCGCATAGGCCAGATCCTTGCCCTTGCGCTTGCTGGCAACGATTGCCTTGCGTTCAGCCTCGGTTGGCTCGTACCAGACCATGCCGTCCAGCTTCTCGAGAGCCTTGGCATAGGCCAGATCATATTGCTTCTCATAGGCGCTGAGTGCGGCCGTGAGGGCCGGTGGCGTGGAGGAAGGCGGGCATGCCGCACCCGGTCCGGGCGCCTGTGTCTGCTGGTTGAAGACGTATTTCCTCTCGCACACACCGACTTCCGGCGGACGCTTGGTGACTTCGAAATTATCGTAGCCAACCTTGAGCATTTTCCAGAAGTCGTAATGCTCGCTGGTGCGGTGACGCGCCATGTTTTCCGCTGTCATGCGGAAGGGAAAGGCCTGAAGCTGGATGGAGGACTGCCCGCCCTTGAAGGCATCACGCGCAAAGGCATAGATCTCGAGGATCTGCTCATCCGTCATGGAATAGCAGCCGGATGAGGAGCACGCGCCATGGATCATCAGGTTCGATCCGGTGCGGCCATTCGCGGCGTCATAGCGGTTCGGGAAGCCTGTATTGATGGCCAGATAGTATTTCGAATTCGGATTGAGATGCGCAGGCGTGAGGTTATAGAAACCTTCCGGTGCCTGACGGTCGCCTTCCTTCACCTTCGGACCAAGCTTGCCGGACCAGGCGCAGATATCGTAATCGGCGATCTTGTCGAAGCGATTATCCGCCTTCGCCTTCCAGATCTCCATCTTGCCTTCTTCCTTGAAGACACGGATCATGATCGGCGAATTGCGCGGCATGTTTTTTTTCTGCATCTCCGCGACGATGCGCGACGGCAGAGGCTGTTCCACCTTGTTCTTGACCTTTGAAAGGTCAACAGCGGTGTCAATGGTATCGTTGCAGCCGGTCAGCGCGGTTGCCATCAGCAGGATGTAAGCGACGTGTTTCAAGCGCATCGGTACGGTTCACGTATAATCGAGCAACGGTGCAGGCTTATCCTGCATAGCCATTTTATCTGCGATAATAAAGCGGTAAGGTTTACATTCTCTTAACCGCTTGCGCCTGAAGCGCGACTTCCGAATAGCCAGATCCTGGGCTTTTCGCTGGCCGATCGTCCCTTTCGGGCCACCGGCCAGCGCCATAACATCAGAGATTGCGGCCGATGGCGAGAAATTTCTCGCGACGGACCTTGCGAACCTCGTCGGGGGAGAGCTTGCTCAGCTCTGCAATGGCGGCGTTGATCACGTTGCCAGTCGCGTCGATGGCGGCTTCCGGATCGCGATGCGCGCCGCCGAGCGGTTCCGGAATGATGTCATCGATGACGCCGAGCGCCTTGAGATCCTGCGCCGTGATCTTCATGGCGGTGGCTGCCTCGCGCGAGCGCGTCGCGTCGCGCCAGAGGATCGATGCGGCACCTTCCGGCGAGATGACCGAATAGATCGCATGCTCAAGCATGTAGACCTTGTTGGCTGCCGCAATGGCAATGGCGCCACCGGAGCCGCCTTCGCCGATCACCACGGAAACCATGGGCACCTTGAGGCCGAGGCACATTTCGGTGGAACGCGCGATGGCTTCCGCCTGGCCGCGCTCTTCAGCGCCGACGCCCGGATAGGCGCCTGCCGTATCGACAAGCGAAATGACCGGCAGACCGAAGCGATCCGCCATCTCCATGATGCGGATGGCCTTGCGATAGCCTTCAGGGCGAGGGCTGCCGAAATTGTGCTTGATGCGGGATTTTGTGTCGTTACCCTTTTCCTGGCCAAGAACCGCAACCGGCTGGCCACGAAAACGTGCCAGGCCCGCCTGAATGGCTGCATCTTCACCAAAGGAACGGTCGCCGGCCAGCGGCGTAAATTCCGTAAAGAGGCGCTTGGCGTAATCGAGGAAGTGCGGACGGCGGGCTGTGCGGGCCACCATCGTCTTCTGCGCGGGGGTCAGTTTTGAGTAAACTTCGCGCGTGGCTTCCTGCAGCCTGCTCTCCAGACGCTGTATCTCGTCTGAGGTATCGATGCTCTCATCCTCCGAGGCGAGTTTCTTCAACTCGTGGATCTTTGCCTCCAGGTCGGAGATGGGCTTTTCGAAGTCGAGATCGTTATGCATGAGCTCCGTTTCCGATCGTTAGGCGGCCGTGCCGCGCTCCGCCCGGGCTCTAATCGGGGTTTTTCTGAGTTTTGGCAAGGGGGTGATGTGTTTCCACCACTTCCCGCAGCCTTTCTTCAAGCACATGTGTGTAGATCTGTGTCGTCGATATGTCGGAATGGCCAAGCAATTCCTGCACCACGCGAAGGTCTGCGCCATTCTGCAACAGGTGGCTGGCAAAGGCGTGGCGCAGCACGTGCGGCGAAATGGCGGCAGTGCGAATTCCGGCACGTGCGGCAAGGCCCTTGAGGTCGCGTGCAAACACCTGCCGTGGCAGGAAGCCTTCCCGACCGCCCGAGGGAAAAAGCCAGGGACTGTCCGGTTCTCCCGCCCGGACCGCGGCTGCACGGGCATCGGCGTAATCGGCAAGCGCGCTCACTGCCGCGCGTGACAGCGGCACCAGCCTTTCCTTGTTGCCCTTGCCGCGAATGATGAGAAAGCGCCCTTCCTGATCGAGAACCTTGGCCGGAAGGGAGACCAGTTCGCTGACGCGCATGCCGGTCGCATAGAGCAGTTCCATCAACGCCAGCATTCGCAGGCGCATATAGCGGCCTCTGCCTTCTTCCTTCGCCTCGTCCTGAGCGCGCTGCAGAAGTCTGGAAACATCCGCCTCCGTCAGCGTTTTCGGCAGGCTCTGGCGTTTCTTCGGCGCATCCAGAATGGAGGAGGGATCATCGGTTCTGATCCCTTCCGCATAGAGAAACTTGTAGAACTGGCGCATGGCGGAAAGCCGCCGGGCTTGTGAGGATGCTGCAAAACCCTTTGCGGCGAGGTGCCCGAGATAGGCCGCAAGATCTGTGCTCGTCGCGCTGATAAGGGTCGCTTTCCTCTCGCGCAGATAAGCCGAAAGATCGTCCAGGTCCCGCTCGTAGGAGGCCAGCGTATTGGCCGCGGAACCGCGTTCAGCGCTCATCATTTCCAGGAATGCTTCCACATGGGCGTGGGACATGTCGCTCATGGGCTGGACGGCGGTGGCGGGTTGAGGCGCTCGGAGGGAATACGAACCGTAATGTCGCGTTCACGCGGTTCCACCAGCAGCACCAGTGCGGAGAGGCCCCCATAGATCATTCCGGCGATGACGGCGAGAATGAACAGGAAGCGGAATAGGGTTGGCATGTCTCGCTCCGATTCGACCTTGGCCTCTTTATGAGGAATGCGGCTGACAAGCGCAAGAAGCGGGAATGTATGCTTTTGGAAGCGCTTTTGCTTGACGCTGGTCGGTCATTTGTCGATAGGGTTCTCAGCATAGACTGCGAGAGGGCCATGCCGAATTCCATGACTGATCTTTTGAAGTCTCCGCCGGCAAGAACACCGCTGGCTGAGCAGGCACGTCTCGCCATCGGGCGGCGTAATCTCGTTTTTGTCGGTCTCATGGGGGCGGGAAAGTCCGTGATCGGTCGCATGGTCGCCCAGCAATTGTCTCTGCCTTTCATGGACACGGATGCCGAGATCGAGCGTGTTTCCCGCATGACGATTTCCGAATTGTTTGCCAGTTACGGTGAAGTGGAGTTCCGTGCGCTTGAAACGCGGGTGATGGAGCGTTTGTTGAAGGGCGGGCCGCGGGTCATCTCCACGGGCGGCGGTGCCTTCATCAACGAGCGCACCCGCGCCGCCATCAAGCGCGATGGTGTTTCCGTCTGGCTTCGGGCCGATCTCGAAGTTCTCTGGGAGCGCGTCTGCCGCCGCGAACACCGGCCGCTGCTGAAGACGGAAAATCCCAAGCAGACGCTGGAAAACCTGATGAACCAGCGTTACCCGATTTATGCGGAAGCTGATTTGACTGTGGAATCCCGCGATGTGCGCAAGGAAACGGTGACAGCCGAGGTTCTGGCTGCCATCGCAGCAATGGCCGAGGGGCAGGAAAAGTGAAATCGACAATTTCTCGTGACAATGAACGCCTTGTCCATGTTCCCCTGGGCGACCGCGCCTATGATATCCTGATCGGGCCTGACCTGATTGCCCATGCAGGCGGAGAAATTACCTCTCGTCTGAAGGTGCGCAAAGCCGCGATCATCACGGACGAGAATGTTGCACCGCTTTATCTTGACCGTCTTGTCGACAGCCTGCAGACCGACGGTGTCGAAACCGTTTCGCTGACGCTTCCCGCCGGCGAAAAGACAAAGAGCCTTGAGCATCTGACAACCGTTTGCGATCTGGCACTTTCGGCACGAATCGAGCGCAACGATGCGATCATCGCACTGGGGGGCGGCGTGATCGGTGATCTGGCGGGCTTTGCCGCCGGTATCGTTCGTCGCGGCGTGCGTTTTGTGCAGATGCCGACCAGCCTGCTTTCCCAGGTGGATTCCTCCGTCGGTGGCAAGACCGGCATCAATACCCGGCATGGCAAGAACCTGCTGGGTGTGTTCCACCAGCCCGATCTCGTTCTGGCCGATACCAGCGCGCTCGATACGCTGAGCGAGCGGGAGTTTCGCGCCGGTTACGCCGAAGTGGCAAAATACGGATTGATTGATCGTCCCGATTTCTTCGAATGGCTGGAGAAGAACTGGGCAGAGGTTTTTGCCGGTGGTCCCGCGCGTGCCGAGGCAATCGCCCTCAGTTGCCAGGCCAAGGCCGATGTGGTTGTTGAAGACGAGCGCGAGACCGGGCGCCGCGCGTTGCTCAATCTCGGCCACACCTTCGGCCATGCGCTTGAGGCTGCCACGCATTATGACAGCCGCCGTCTGGTGCATGGCGAAGGTGTCGCCATCGGCATGGTTCTGGCGCATCGTTTCTCCGCACGGCTCAATCTGGCCAGCCCGGACGATGCTACACGTGTCGAGGCACATCTGAAGGCGGTAGGGCTTCCGACCAGGATCTCCGATATTCCGGGCGATATGCCCTCGACGGAGGTGCTGATGGATGCCATTGCGCAAGACAAGAAGGTAAAAAGCGGCAAGCTGACCTTCATCCTGACGCGCGGCATCGGGCAAAGCTTCGTGGCCAACGATGTTGCAACGTCTGAGGTTCAGACGTTCCTCTCGCAAAACTTGGCTTGAGACCTTATTTTAGTTACCAGCGGGTCGGCTCGCCCGGTGCCGCTGGTTCCACCGCCAGAGCATGCAATCCGGCATCCAGTTCCGGCTTCAGGAGATCGTTGACCAGACGGTGCCTTTGAAGCCGGGTGAGGCCGGAAAAGCGAGCTGAGACGACGCGCACCCGCATGTGAGATTCTTCCTGACCTGTTATGCCGGGTTGATGCCCTGCATGGTGATGGCTCTCGTCGATCACCTCCAGCCGTTCCGGCGTGAGGTGCTCGCGGAGTGTGGCTTCAATGCGGGAGCGGACAGTCATGATCGTGAACTTTCTTTCGTGAAAGGGGAGCCCAGAAAGCAGCAAGAAACCGCTTTGTCAATTCTTGTCCTGCCTCTGCCGGCACCCCATAATGTGGCTAGATGAAACTCGATTCCAAATATTTCGACCGCATCCGGACGCGCCGGAAACGTGAGCAGGAGGCGCCCCCGCAGGCGCCGACCTGCCAGTGGGACGGGTGCGACAGGCCGGGTGTGCATCGCGCACCCGTTGGCCGCAATGCCGAGGGCCAGTTCTTCCTGTTCTGTTTTGAACATGTGAAGGATTACAACAAGGGCTACAATTATTTCTCCGGCCTCTCTGACAGCGAGATTGCCCGCTATCAGAAGGAAGCCATTACCGGGCATCGCCCGACCTGGACCATTGGTGTCAATAAGTCGGCGAAGCAGTCGCCGCTGCATTCAACCTCGCGCTCTGGTTCTGCCGCAAGCTTCAACCGGGTCAAGGATCCGTTCGGATTCGTTCGAGAAGGGCAGGGTGCGGCCGGCGGTGCAGCGCAGCCAATGCGCAAAGTTAAGACGCTTGAAGCGAAAGCTTTCGACACAATGGGCTTGACTGCGAGTGCAACCGCAGCAGAAATCAAGAGCCGCTACAAGGAACTGGTCAAGAAGCACCATCCGGACGCGAATGGCGGCGATCGCGGATCGGAAGAACGATTTAGGGCTGTGATACAAGCCTACCAATTGTTAAAGCAGTCAGGTTTCTGCTAAGCCGTTCTGGTGCAAGGCAACATGGCAGTGAGGATTGCGACCGGACCGGGACGCGGTTTGGCGTGGAGTGGTGATGAGCAAAATCGATCTTGATATTTCCAACCTTCCGGACACAACCGTCTCTGTACGTGATGTTTTCGGCATCGACACGGATCTGAAGGTCCCCGCCTACAGCAATGGCGACCCCTATGTGCCGGAGCTGGACCCGGACTATCTGTTTGACCGCGACACGACACTGGCAATTCTTGCCGGTTTCGCGCACAACCGCCGCGTCATGGTGTCCGGTTATCACGGCACGGGTAAGTCAACCCATATCGAGCAGGTTGCAGCGCGCCTGAACTGGCCTTGCGTTCGCGTGAACCTCGATAGCCATGTCAGCCGTATCGATCTTGTCGGTAAGGACGCTATCGTCCTGAAGGACGGCAAGCAGGTGACCGAATTCAAGGATGGCATTCTGCCCTGGGCTTACCAGCACAATGTGGCTCTGGTTTTCGACGAATATGATGCAGGTCGCCCGGACGTGATGTTCGTGATCCAGCGCGTTCTCGAAAGCTCAGGCCGCCTGACGCTTCTCGACCAGAGCCGCGTGATCCGTCCTCACCCCGCCTTCCGCCTGTTTGCAACCGCCAACACGGTTGGCCTTGGCGATACCACCGGCCTTTATCACGGCACGCAGCAGATCAACCAGGCGCAGATGGACCGTTGGTCTATCGTGACGACATTGAATTATCTGCCGCATGACAAGGAAGTCGATATCGTTGCTGCAAAGGTGAAGAGCTTCGGCGCAACATCTGAAGGTCGCGAAATCGTTTCCAAGATGGTTCGCGTGGCCGATATGACGCGCGCTGCCTTCATGAATGGCGATCTTTCGACCGTCATGAGCCCGCGTACCGTGATCACCTGGGCGGAAAATGCGGCGATCTTCGGCGATGTCGCCTTCGCCTTCCGCATCACCTTCCTCAACAAATGCGATGAACTTGAACGGACGCTGGTGGCTGAGCAATATCAGCGCGCCTTCGGTGTGGAACTGAAGGAAAGTGCCGCGAACATCGTTCTGGGTGCATGAGGCTGGCAATCAGGGCAAGCACTGGCAGGCAAGCAAGGTAGAAAAACATGGCAGGCCGCGGCGATAATTCCCAGGCGAAAAGTGGTGGTGCGGTGGATACCGAGCCGCTACGCCGCGCTATAACCGGATGCGTTCGCTCCATCGCCGGAAACGGCGAGGTGGAGGTTTCCTTCGCCAATGAACGCCCGGGCATGGCGGGGGAACGCATTCGCCTGCCGGAAATTTCCAAGCGTCCGACGGCCCACGAGCTGGCCGTGACGCGCGGGCTTGGCGATTCCATGGCGCTGCGCATTGCCTGCCATGATACCAATGTCCATGCCGCTATGTCGCCGCAGGGGACGGATGCGCGGGTTGTTTTCGATGCCGTCGAACAGGCGCGTGTGGAATCGCTCGGCTCTCTGCGCATGTCCGGCGTGGCTGCCAATATCAGCAGCATGAATGCGGAAAAATACGCCAAGGCCAATTTTTCCGGCGTTCAGCGGCAGGAAGACGCGCCCATCGGTGAGGCCATGGCCATGCTGGTGCGCGAAAAGCTGACGGGCGCAGCTCCTCCGGCCAGTGCCGGCAAGGTTCTGGACCTGTGGCGTCCCTTCTTCGATGAAAAGATTGGCGGCGATCTGGATAACCTCAAGACGGTGATCGAGGATCAGCAGGCCTTCGGCAAGCTCGTACGCCATATGCTGTCCTCCATGCAGATGGCGGAAGATTACGGCGACGAGGAAAACGAGCCGGAAGAAGCCGAGAACGAGAACGACGACGAGCAGCCGCGCAGCAACGAGACCGAGAACGAAGAGGTCGAGGAAGACGCCGGCTCCGATGCCGCTCCCGCGGAAGAAAGCCAGGCTGCCGAGGAGCAGCTGGACGAAGGCGAAATGGATGGGGCCGAAATCTCCGACGACGATATGTCGGATGACGAGGATGACCAGTCCGAGACGCCGGGCGAAACGCGCCGCCCCAACCTGCCCTTCGACGATTTCAACGAGAAGGTGGATTACAACATCTTCACGCAGGCTTTCGATGAAGAAATCACGGCGGAAGAGCTTTGCGACGAGGCAGAACTCGACCGTCTGCGGGCCTTCCTCGACAAGCAGCTCTCCCATCTCCAGGGAGCCGTGGGGCGTTTGGCAAACCGGCTACAACGCCGCCTGATGGCGCAGCAGAACCGTTCCTGGGAATTCGATCTCGAGGAAGGGTATCTGGACCCTGCGCGTCTGGTGCGCCTGGTTATTGACCCCATGCAGCCGCTTTCCTTCAAGCGCGAGCGCGACACGCAGTTCCGCGATACCGTCGTCTCTCTGGTCATCGATAATTCCGGTTCCATGCGCGGAAGGCCGATCACGGTTGCCGCGACCTGCGCCGATATTCTGGCAAGGACGCTGGAGCGCTGCGGCGTGAAGGTGGAAATTCTCGGCTTCACCACCAAGGCGTGGAAGGGTGGCCAGAGCCGTGAACAGTGGCTTGCCAGCGGCAAGCCGCCCATGCCGGGTCGTCTGAACGATCTCAGGCACATCATCTACAAGTCTGCCGACGCCCCGTGGCGCCGGGCGCGCCGCAACCTCGGCCTGATGATGCGGGAAGGTCTGCTGAAGGAAAACATCGACGGTGAGGCGCTCATGTGGGCGCATAACCGCCTGATCGGTCGTCCGGAGCAGCGCAAGATCATGATGATGATTTCCGATGGTGCGCCGGTCGACGATTCGACGCTTTCGGTCAATCCGGGCAATTATCTGGAACGGCATCTGCGGGCGGTGATCGAGCAGATCGAGACGAAATCGCCGGTGGAGCTTCTGGCGATCGGTATCGGGCATGATGTCACGCGCTATTATCAGCGTGCCGTCACCATCGTCGATGCGGATGAGCTGGCAGGCGCGATGACGGAGCAATTGGCATCGCTTTTCGATGAAAACACGGGCAAGGGCCGTATGCGTCGTGCGGGCTGATTGGTCCGCATGAGTGCCAGAACCTGCCTTTTCCGCTTCAGTATTGCGCTCGCGCTGTGTGGCGCATGGCTTCCGGCTATTTCGGCCGAGCCCAGCATTCCTGCGCCTGTCGAGGTGCTGCCGATCCATTCTTTCAAGCCTGGCTCAACCGAGAGCCGCTTCGGTTCGCTGGAATTTGTCGGCGGGCTGGAATTCACCTCAAGGGAAGCGCTTGTCGGTTCGATTTCCAGCCTTCGTATGCGCGCCGATGGACGGCGCTTCCTGTCTGTTCTGGATACGGGCCATTGGCTGACGGGCGAGATCGAGAGAGACGATCAGGGTCGCCCCATTACTCTGCGGGATCTGAGGATTTCGCCGATGCGCGATGCATCTGGAGACATGCCGCGGTGGAAAGGTGCGATTGATGCCGAGGGTGTGGCTCTGCGGCACGGGCAGGTGCTTGTCAGTTTTGAGCGGCTTCATCGGGTTGATGTGTATCCCGATCCAGGCTTTGAGGCAGCCAGGCCCATTGCAGGCCTGAATATTCTGATCCCCAAAGACGAATTGCGCGGCAATGGCGGTTTGGAGACGGTTGTGGTTTCCCCGGAAACAAGCCCGCTCAAGGGAGGCGCTCTTACCATTGCGGAAAGGAGCGTGGATCAGAATGGGAATCTCTACGCTGCCATTCTCGATGGTCCGTTCAAGGGTCAGTTCAAGGTGCGCAAAAGCGATCCTTGGGATGTGACCGATGGTGCTTTCCTGGCCAATGGAGATCTGCTTCTCCTGGAGCGTCGGTTCAGCTTCCTGTCCGGCCTGGGCATGCGCATACGGCGGATCGAAGCGGCCTCCATCAAGCCAGACGCGATCCTCGATGGTCCGGTCCTGATCGAGGCGGACGGAAGCTTCCAGATCGACAATATGGAAGGCATAGACGTGGTTGCGGGTGCGGATGGCTCTGAGCATATTCTGCTCGTTTCGGACGATAACCATTCCATCCTCCAGCGGAACCTCATGCTGGAGTTCCGGTTGGCGGACTGAACAGGTTCAGACGCGGAAGTGATCCATGAGAATTCATATAACCGGCGCCAGCGGCTCCGGTACCACCACCCTTGGCAAGGCTCTGCATCTTGCGCTGCATATCCCGCACTTCGATAGCGATGACTTCTTCTGGAAGCCGACCAATCCTCCCTTTCAGGAGCGGCGAGAGGTGGCGGAACGCATTGCATTGCTGCAACAAAGGGCCAAGCCAGATGAAAGCTGGATACTCTCCGGTTCCGCGCTCAAATGGGGTGAGTTCCTTGAGCCTTATTATGATCTCATCGTCTTTCTGACGCTGGACCCCGAGATGCGCATGGAAAGAATTCGGCAGAGAGAGGCGATGCGCTATGGCGATCGCATCCTGCCCGGTGGGGACATGGCTGAAACCAGTGCAGAATTTATCGCCTGGGCAGCCGCCTATGACACCGCAGGGCCGCAGCAGCGCAGCCGCGCCCTGCATGAGGCGTGGCTTTCCAGCCAGAAGACACCGATACTCCGGCTGGATAGCGCGGCTCCTGTCGAGGAGCTTTTAACCCAGGTTCTGGCTCATCCTGCCATTGCCGCCGGTGCCTGACCTTAGAGCGTTTTCGTATCTCACAGAAACACGACAACGTTTGTCTTATGATTTTCGTGCTTCTCCATGAGATAAAGAAGCGCCGGCTTGGGTTGCAGCCCCATGCCGGCGATGG
>NZ_JBHUEQ010000024.1:0-1504 GCF_042680945.1 Affinirhizobium helianthi
ATCGCCGGCATGGGGCTGCAACCCAAGCCGGCGCTTCTTTATCTCATGGAGAAGCACGAAAATCATAAGACAAGCGTTAGCTCTCACCATTTTCGCAGCAAATGGAAGGCTGATCAGCGCCGGGAACGAGCTTGTGGCGCATCTGGGGCTGACCAGTGCCTGGTGGCAGGTGCTCGGAGCACTGCGCTATTCGCCAGTCCCGCTTCCCGCCGCATCAATCGCCCGGAATATGGGCCTGACTCGGCAGGCAGTCCAGCGCATCGTCGACGTCCTGGAGAAAAAGGGACTTATTGAATTCCAGCCCAACCCGCACCATCGCCGCGCAAAGCTCGTTGTCTTGACCGCAGCGGGTCTCAAAGCCGTCACGGCTGCCGAAAACGTTGTGGCACCACTTGACCAAGCAATCTCGAACAAGATCGGCAACGACCGTCTTAGGGAAGCGATCAAAACGCTCGAGGAGATGGGCCGGACCATATCCGACTGGCTCGCCCAACCTCAGTCCCAATCCCCTGAACAAAAGGAGATATCCTCATGATCCTAGTATCTGGAGCCACCGGAGGCATCGGCGGCGAAGTCTGTAGGCTGCTCGGGCATGCTGGCGTACCGTTCCGAGCACTATGCCGCAAGCCGGAACAGGTAGAGCGCTTTAACCAAGACGGCATAGAGGCCGTGCTTGGCGATTTCGACCGTCCGGAAACATTGGATGGCGCAATGCAAGGCTGTGACCGGCTCTTTCTGATTACGCCCCCTACACCCGATCAGGTCGCCCAGGAAACAGCGGCAATCGATGCGGCCAAGCGTGCAGGCGTCGCGAGGATCGTGAAGATCTCCGCATCAGATGGTAATGTTCGGTCGACGGTACCCTGGGCAAAATCGCACGCGCTCATCGACCATCACTTGCGCGATGCGGGGATGGGCTGGACCATTTTAAAACCCACTGCCTTCATGCAGAACTTTTTCTGGTTCAAAGATGCGATCGCAAAGGGTTTCCTGCCCCAGATCGCCGGCAAGGGATCTGTCTCCTGGGTGGACACCCGCGACGTTGCGCGCGTTGCTGCAAGGGTTCTGACTGAGGAAGGTCACAACCACGCGACCTATTTCCTGACCGGTCCAGAAACATTGGACATGAAGGAGGCTGCATCACGCCTGTCTGAGGTGACGAGACGCAAGGTGCGGTATCTCGATCTGCCAAACCCGATCTTCAAACTCATTCTTCGCCTGACCGGCAATTCCCGCTGGATGGCTAATGGCTTGATTGCTCAGTTCTCGGATGTTGTCGCCGGTCACCACGATATCGATCCCACGTTCGAGATCAAGCGACTGACCGGGAGGGAGCCAAAAAGCTTCACAGACTTCGTTCGGGACCACCGGGACGAGTTCGTCCCCAGCAACTGATACACCGGGCTTGTCGCAAATTTTCTTGGTTAACGGCCTGTCGACCACCAGCGGAGAAATTGCCGCTCCCAATGTAGCGGAGCGAGCCCATGATTCTGAATGCGATTGC
>NZ_JBHUEQ010000025.1:0-189875 GCF_042680945.1 Affinirhizobium helianthi
TCGCCTACCGAAGGCGCAACATCATCGAACGGACATTCTGCCGTCTCAAGGACTGGAGGCGTGTCGCGACGCGATACGACAAGCTCATGATAAACTTCGCGGCAACCTGCTACATCGCAGCTATCGTGACATGGTGGAGCAATTGAGTCTGGAGCCTAAGGCACTCTCGAAGGATGTGCTCTAAGTTCAGTCGAACGTCACGGGAACTCACCTCCACACGCGGCGGAATCATTGTGTAAGCAAGCCAATACCGCCAACAAAAAACCCGCCGTGACGGCGGGTTTTTCATGTTCGGAGTTCTGCTTTGATTAGAAAGCGCGCTGAAGGCGGAAGAAGCCCGTCCAGCTTTCTGCACCGTTGTCGATGTCCTGATAGTTGGCAGCGACCTTCGCAGAGAGGTTGTTTGCCAGCTGGTAATCGACCGTCAGGCCAGCGCGCCAAGCATCGGCACCAACGAAGTCGCCAACGCCGTTCGTGCTCGTCTTCCAGAAATACTGGAAGCCAGGCGTTACGACGAACTTGTCCGTAACTTTCACAGCGTATTCAGCCGCAACCGTCCACTCAGCCTCGTCGTAATAGGCGTTCACACCGCTTGCCCAGGCAGCGGAGAGACCAAGGGTGCCCGGACCAATGTCCGCATAACCGAGAGCGCGGACTGCGCCTTCTTCCTGGTCGGTATCGTAAGAACCGATAAGGTTGCCGCGAATTGCGCCTTCAGCAATGCCGATGGCACCGCTGATGCCGACATTATTGTTAGCCTCCGGGGTGCGACCATAGGCAAAGCCAAGGTTGGTTCCGGCGCTGAAGGCGTTCTCCAGCTCTTCTACAGCCAGACCGGCATAGAAGTTGCCAGAGGTGTAGGTGTAACGAATAGCATTGTACTGGGTCGTGTTAGAGGACAGCAGGTCCGTTTCGCCGGACAGATCGTCGTCCCACCAGCTGTAGAAGAAGCCAACCTTCAGGCCGCCAACTTCGATGAAAGCTTGATCGATGTTAACGCCACGGCTGGAATTGTTGTCGGCATTACCACGCAGACCGACGAAACCGCGGAGCGTGCCAAGTTCAGAGTCAGAACGTGCGTCGAACTCAAGCTGACCGCGCGTAAAGGCGTTCCAGTCAGACCGACCGGAAGCATCGCGACCGAAATCGGTCTGGAAGCGGACGTAACCGCCAATCTTGAGGCAAGTTTCAGAACCCGGGATATAGAAGAAACCGGCGCCGAATGCGTCGCAAACGCGAACATATTCCATCGGCTCCGGCTCGGCAGCAACGATGGCATCGGCAGCGTAAGATGCCGAGGCAAAAGACAGCGCAGCTACGGAGCTTGCGGCAAGAACCTTGAAGTTCATGATATTCCCTCGAATAATGAGACCAATCGGGCGCCAGGTGGCTTGGGATCAACCTGATGTGTCTGCATTAGAGCACTCATGCTCAAGCGTGCAAAATTAAAATGCGCGCTTTCCGCCCTTACCCTGTCACGGAAAGATCGAATTGTTGCGAAATCGTGACACTTGGTGCAACGGGCGACAGCCAATGGTTAATGAATCCCTAAATTCACCCGCAAAAATCTGCGCTTCCTAGCACAAAGTTAAGGAGGACGAGGCAGCGGACGACCACAGACACGGAGTCACGAATCTGCAGGGGGGGGACGCAGAACGGAAATTCAACCAGCCACGTGATTCGTCATTAAGCTGTGCAGCCGTCCAAAAACGAAGAAGCCCGGCCTAGCGGCCGGGCTTCCCGATAAGACCTTCAGGAGGTCAGATTAGAACGCACGCTGCAGGCGAACGAAACCATTCCAGGATTCCTGACGCTGGTCTTCGTCGCGGTACTGAACGGAAACCTTCGTGGTCAGGTTGGTAGCAAGCTTGTAGTCGAGCGTCAGGCCAGCAGCCCAAGCGTCACGCGAGCCGGTGAAGTCGCCGGTGCGGTTCTGGTCGAGCGTCCAGAAGTACTGGAAGCCAGGCGTTACCTTGAACTTGTCGGTGACCTTTACAGCGTATTCAGCTGCAACAGTCCACTCAGACTGGTCGTAGTACGCGTTCTGGCCAGAAGCCCAAGCGGCTGCGAAGCCCAGCGTGCCAGGACCGAGGTCAGCCGTCAGGATGCCGCGGACTGCACCATTTTCCTGGTCGGTGTCGTAACCGCCGAGAACAGCAACCTTTGCAGGGCCGAATGCGGCGCCAACGATGGCTTCGATACCAACGTTGTTGAGCGGCTTAGCAACGTTACCAACTGTGTAGGAAGCGCCTTCCAGCTCGTCTACAGCGAGACCAGCGTAGAAGTTGCCAGCGGTGTAGGTGTACTGGATTGCGTTGAAGCGAGTCGTGCCGTTTGCAAGGCTGTCGGTTTCGCCAGAGAGACCGTCATCCCACCAGTTGTAGAAGAAACCAACCTTAAGGCCACCAAGTTCGATGAATGCCTGGTCGACCTGAACGCCACGGCTGTTATTGTTGCTGGCATCGCCGCGCAGGCCGATGAAGCCGCGGAGCGTGCCGAGTTCGGAATCCGAACGGGCGTCGATGTCCAGCTGGCCGCGGGTAAAGGCGTTCCAGTCAGACGTACGGCCGTTGGTTGCGAGGTTGCCGCGGTTTGCGTCAACCTGGAAACGAACGTAGCCACCGATCTTGAGGCAGGTTTCAGAACCAGGAATGTAGAAGAAGCCAGCGCCGAATGCGTCGCAAACGCGAACGTATTCCATCGGCTCCGGCTCAGCGGCTACGATTGCGTCGGCTGCCTGAGCGCCGGATACTGCTGCGAGAGCCGCAGCGGAGCCGAGGAGAAGGCTCTTGATGTTCATAATGACCTCCAGTCAAGTTAAATGAGGGTATGGGTTCTTGCTGAAGGACAGCTTTCCCTGCCCCATCCCCGTCGAATTCAGAAGACAGACGATCCACCGCCTCGCTTCTGATGGTGAACATACAAGAGGAGTTCGTTCATGCAATCGCGAACTACTGATGTAGGAGACTGCTCACGCCGCTTCCGGAGTAGATGTTGCTCAAAGGCCACAAAAAGGTGAAGCCAAAGCTTCGATTTTTACAGAAGCTTAAGAAACACTTTACGCCGCAAAGGCTTAAGCCAATTGCCCGGCACCGCCGTTACATCAACTATAAAAGACAATACTTAATTAGATTTTTGAATGGGAGAATTTTTGGATGCCTGCCACGGCAGTGGCGGAGAGGAAGGGATTCGAACCCTCGATACGCTTTTGACGTATACTCCCTTAGCAGGGGAGCGCCTTCGACCACTCGGCCACCTCTCCGGTGGCCACGTGATTATGTCGTCACGATTCGGATTGCAAGGTATTTTGCGCAGTTTTCCGCATTTCCACGCAGAGACGTCTCAAACACCGTGGAAAACCGGTTTCGTTCAGGCGGGCAGCAAAGCCTTCAGATCCGCGGACACATCCGCGAGGATGGCACGATTCGGCTGCAGCTTAAGGTCCAGCAGCTTTTTGCCGGTCACATAAGCTTTGGCGTCATTGATCGAATCAACGGCCACGAAGCGTCCCTGGCGGAAATACCAGATTGAAAGGCTGCCTGGACGGGATCCGACGCGCACCACCGTCTCATCATAGCCGAGATTGAGACCGGCAATCTGCAGCTTCACATCATATTGGTCGGACCAGAACCACGGCTTCGGCTCATAGCTTTCACCGCTGCCCGCCAGTATCGCGGCAAGGGCCTCGGCCTGATCCACGGCATTCTGAACTGATTCCAGGCGGATTCGCGTATCCTGCCAAGGCAGATTGGCACAGTCGCCGATGGCATAGATGGACGAATCGGACGTACGGGCCTGCGAATCGACGACGATTCCATCCGCCACCTCAAGACCTGCCATCTGGGCCAGTTCTGCATTCGCCATCACACCGATCCCGACAATCGCAACGTCCACCGGGATCTTTCGTCCATCCGAAAGCTCTGCGGCCACAAGGCGCCCATTCTCGCCTATCAGCCGCTGGAGGCCGGTCGATTCGAGAATCGTCACTCCATGTCTTTCGTGGATCTGCCGCATCGCATCTGCGGTTTCAGCGGAGGCAACCCGCTTGAGAATTCGATCCGTCATTTCAATCAGCGTCACATTCAGTCCGCGGTGACGGGCCACCGCCGCCGCTTCCAGACCGATATACCCGCCACCGATGACCAGAGCGTTACGCCCTTCGACAAGCCATTCGGACAGGCGATCCGCATCCCGCTTATCCCGCATAACCTGGACGCCTTCGAGATCGCCCCCGATGGAGGCTGGCAATCTGCGGGGCGTTGCGCCCGTTGCCAGCACGAGATTCTCATAGACAAGCGACGAACCGTCCTGGAGGCGCACGGATTTTTTCTGGCGGTCGATCTCTTCAACATAGCTTGAAAGCTTCAGATCAATCGCATTCTGCTCGAACCATTCCGCAGGCCGCAGAAGAAGGCGGGAGAACTCCATCTCACCCAACAGGTACTTCTTGGACAGAGGTGGCCGCTGATAGGGCGGCACATCTTCGGCGGACACGATGGTAATGGCGCGCGAATCCCCAAGCGCCCTCAGCCTGGCTGCCAGCGAAAATCCTGCCTGCCCACCTCCAACAATGACCAGATGGCCCGCCATATCCATGCTCCCGCTCTAAACTCCAGGGTCAAAACGCATTCAGATTGAGTGTTCTGCAAGGCGCATTTTGGACCTGAGCAGACGGAAAGCTGCAAAAAACCGATCTTTCACGAATTTTCCGCCCCTCAAAGGCGCAATATACGCTTCGCCCGAAGATTTGCCTCAGGCATGTCGGGTAAACCCGGTGCAACGTGGCGTCAACTCGGGACGAGAAATCTCTGAACCCCTGCCAGCGTCAGTGAATGATTCGTTCGAGCGGGATCAATCCATAGGGATGCAAGTCCGCTCGGTCCTGGGCCAACAGGCCAAATTTCGCTGAATATGCGAAACCTGTTCAACTTTAACGGTTCGTTTCAATGATTTGAATAATTTAGGTGGCATGATGATGTTAAGTTAGCGATGGAGGGTGTCATGCCCTTGAATGTTCACACGGACGGAAAATCGAACACACCGCGCGATCAGGCCTTTCCGAAGTATACGATCGACAGGCCGGGGAAAATTATATTTGTCGGGCGTCACCTGAGTACGAAGACGCATTTCCGATGCCTTGTCCGGTCGATCTCGCTTTCCGGTGCGCAGCTGGATGTCAGCCCCTATCTTCCGCTGCCCAAGAACTTCTTTCTCGAAATCCTGGGTGTTCGGGATGAAATCGGCTGCACTGTCATTCGGCGGGAAGAGGAGCAGGTCACGGTCGGCTTCAACATGCTGCTGGCGCCCGAATTCGTACATCATGTTCTCAAGTTGAGCTTTGACGCCGGATTGGTCTGAAACGAGCCTTGCACGCGGTCCAAAGGCACTTATGGTAGCGTCCTCCAGCTTGATCGGGGATGCAGCATGACGGGTTTTTCAGGTTTCACATCGCTTGTTTCGCAATTGCCGGCTTCAGTTCCCTTCGTTGGGCCTGAAACGATAGAGCGGAACCGGGGCCTGAGCGTGAAGGCCCGAATCGGCGCAAATGAAAGCGGTTTCGGACCTGCCCCCTCTGTGCTTGCCGCCATGCGGCAAGCCGCAAACGATACGTGGAAATACTCAGATCCAGAGAATCATGCCCTCAAGCAGGCCCTTGCGGTCCATCTTGGCTGTAAGCCGGACAACCTCGCCATAGGTGAAGGCATCGATTCGCTGCTTGGACAAATCGTCCGGATGATCGTCGAACCCGGAACGCCCGTTGTGACGTCGCTCGGAGCTTATCCCACATTCAATTTCCACGTCGCCGGTTACGGCGGACGACTGGTCACCACGCCCTATGTGCAGGACCGGGAGGATCTGGATGGATTGCTGGCCCTTGTCATGCAGGAAAAAGCACCCCTCGTCTATTTCGCCAATCCCGACAATCCGATGGGCAGTTGGTGGGATGCCGAGCGCGTCGTAGCCTTTGCGGAAGCCTTGCCGCAAAGCTGCTTGCTGGTTTTGGACGAAGCCTACTGCGAAACCGCACCCGATGGCACGGCGCCGCCGATCTTGCGTCTGCTCGACAAGCCGAATGTGATCCGCACCCGCACATTTTCAAAAGCCTATGGATTGGCGGGGGCACGGATTGGCTATGTGATTTCTACACCTGAGAACGCGCAAGCCTTTGACAAGATTCGCAATCATTTCGGCATGGCCCGAGTCAGCGTCGCTGGAGCTCTGGCAGCGCTTGATGATCAAGCCTATCTGAAGGAGGTACTCGGCAGGATCGCCGCATCGCGGGGCAAAATCGCTGCGATTGCGCAGGAAAACGGCCTGCAGCCGCTACCCTCTGCCACCAATTTCGTGGCTATCGATTGCGGACGCGACGGCGCCTATGCGCGCGCGATCGTGGATGGGTTGATGGAACACGGCATATTCATCCGTATGCCGGGTGTGGCACCGCTGAACCGGTGCATCCGAATTTCCACCGGGACGGATGCCGATATGGCGCTGCTGGAGCAGGCTCTGCCGAAGGTTCTGAAAAGCCTCACCTAGAGCACGTTCAGCACATCTGTGTCAGCTCTGCCGAAATGCTTGCGCACAGACATTGGCGATTCCACGCGCACTCTCCTGCCGAAACGGATCGGTTTGCATCAAGGGCCTTAATACCAAGTGATCGGGCCGATCTTCAATCGCTCAGTGCGTCGTCATCCAGTCACGGGCCGCGCGCAGGGCTTCTGCCAGCTGCATCTTGGTCATCATATGGGAAAGATCTGCGCGCAGTTCCGCTGCGCGATCAGATCCCTTGATGGCGGCAATGTTCAACCACTTGTGTGCGGCAACAAGATCGACCGGGCAGCCACGACCGGTGGCATACATCAAGCCCATATCGCAGAAGAGTTCGGCGCGGGCCTCGCCACCCATGGTGGCCATATCGCAGTCCTGAATTTCAAAGCGTGCCATTGGTTTAAATCCCTGTGAGCCTTACTGTTGTCTTGTCCCTGTTTCGTCAGCCCTTGCGGGCGCTGAAAAGGCTGCCGTCTTTGCGGTCTTGACCTCTTCCGCCGGCGGATTTTCCCGCTCGTTTTCGATGGCTCCACTATGCCCGCCTGTTTTCAAAATTCGCCTAAAATGCATGATTAATCAGAGGGAAACAAAATCCAAACGCTTGGTAAACCTCAGCTTTTGTTAAACATGAGAACTGCCGCACGGCAGGGCTTTAACGAAAATGGAAAGGTTACAGTAACCATAGCGATTTTACCCTTTGTTCACCGTCATTTCGCAGTTTTTTCCTTCCGTCTGCACCAGAGCCGCCTGTGGCGACACAGGTTTGACCCTTCACCGCATCGCTATTTACCTTTACGTGCGCGTAAGCTAGTTTCTTCAGAGAGCGCAGGATGGGGGAGCCTCCTGCGGGAGGCCTATTGAAAGCGGAGGAGCTTCAGGCATGGTGAAACTGACGACAGTAGCGGCAGCTATAGTTCTGGCAATGAGCGGTATGGCGGCAGCAGCGGAGCCGATCGAAGGCAGCTGGAAAACCGCGAGCGGAGAGACCGCTTCCATCTCCAAATGCGGTTCAGCCTTTTGCGTGACGCTGAAGACGGGAAAACATGCGGGCAAGCAGATTGGCAAAATGAGCGGCAGCGGCTCTAGCTACTCGGGCGAGATCACCGACCCGGCGAATGACAAGACCTATAGCGGTTCAGGTGCCGTCAGCGGCAATTCGCTGAAAATGAAGGGCTGTGTCATGTCGATTTTCTGCAAGTCGCAGACCTGGACCCGTCTCTAGGGTCCAACCCCGCTCAGAACGCGCGTTCTGTTCATCGAGACGTGATTGCATGGCAGCGAACAAAGGCAAGGCCCTGAGGCCTTGTCGAGCCACTGTATGGAATCAGAATGATTGGCACTGAAGAGAATGCAGATAAACGGACGATGAATGCGAGGCTCATTGCCAGTTCAGGCGAACACGATCATGGTTCAGGCGGGCACAATGATGGGGATCGACATGAACAGCTTGGTGAGGCGCTTTACAATCTTGACGCTGATGATGGCTCTTTTTGCCGTCAGTCTTTCAATTCTCATCGTTGAAACGAGGCGTGCGCCAACAGCACCGCATCAGGCTTCCACCCAGCTCTGCACATGGAGCGGCTTTGGCTGCGGAAAGCCTTTGAAAATGCTTCCGCGTTTTTGATAAAACGCACCGTGTTGCGTAATTGGCTTGTCAAAAAGTCAGCACTATAATGACGCATGACAAAACGAATCTTTTCCCAATCCGCACCTCATTTCCTTAGCCCCACGCCGTATGAGCAGAGGGTTTTCGACGATCCGGCCGCTGCGGTGGACGCGCTGACGGAACTTTATGAGCGCAACACGAACTTCCTCATCCAAGCGTTTGGCGATCTCGCAAAGGGTGGAAGCCTCGTGGGACGCTATCGTGCCTGTTATCCGCAGGTCAGCATCGAGACGACAAGTTTTGGTCATATCGATTCGCGCTTGTCCTATGGTCATGTGACCTCGCCAGGCCTCTACACGACCACGGTTACGCGCCCGCGCCTCTTCCGGCATTACCTGAAGGAACAGCTCGGCCTTCTGATGCGCAACCACAATGTGCCGGTGACCGTGTCCGAATCGACCACACCCATTCCGCTACACTTCGCCTTCGGGGAAGGTGCGCATGTGGAAGCCTCCGTTTCCTCCGTTCTGTCGCATATGCCCTTGCGGGATATTTTCGATACGCCGGACCTCAACAATACGGACGATCTTATCGCAAATGGCGAATATGATCAGGTTCCGGGAGAGCCAGCTCCGCTTGCGCCCTTTACGGCGCAACGCATCGATTACTCTCTGGCGCGGCTTAGCCACTATACGGCCACAAGCGCCGACCATTTCCAGAACTTCGTTCTGTTCACCAACTACCAGTTCTACATCGACGAATTTGCGGCCTGGGCGCGCGAAATGATGGCGAATGGTGGCGAAGGCTATACGGCATTCGTGGAACCGGGAAATATTATCACACCCGCCGGAAGCCGAAGCACCGAAACGCCGATTCGCCTGCCACAGATGCCCGCTTACCATCTGAAAAAGAAGGGGCATGCAGGAATCACGCTCGTCAATATCGGCGTTGGGCCATCGAACGCGAAGACGATCACGGACCATATTGCTGTTCTGCGCCCGCATGCCTGGCTTATGGTTGGGCACTGCGCAGGTCTTCGCAACAGCCAGCGCCTCGGAGATTATGTTCTCGCACATGCCTATATGCGCGAAGATCACGTTCTAGACGATGACCTGCCGGTCTGGGTGCCGATCCCGGCGCTTGCGGAAGTGCAGCAGGCCCTGGAAGACGCTGTGGAAGAGATCACTGGTCTTGAAGGCTTCGAACTGAAGCGAATCATGCGCACCGGAACCGTTGCCACCATCGACAACCGCAATTGGGAGCTTCGCGACCAAGCAGGTCCGGTGAAACGGCTCAGCCAGGCGCGGGCCATCGCTCTTGATATGGAATCCGCCACCATAGCTGCCAATGGTTTCCGCTTCAGGGTGCCTTACGGAACGCTGCTTTGCGTCTCGGACAAGCCGCTTCACGGCGAGTTGAAGCTGCCCGGCATGGCAACGGAATTCTATCGTACTCAGGTGCGTCAGCACTTGAAGATCGGCATCCGCGCCGTGCAAAAGCTGGCGGCCATGCCCACGGAAACTTTGCACTCGCGCAAGCTGCGCAGCTTCTACGAGACAGCCTTCCAGTAAGATCAAGGAAAGCGGCGAGGTTATGCGCCTTGCCGCTTTTGATCTGCGATCAGAATTGAGAGCAGCGTCCCAACGACAGAGCTGAAAATAATCAGCAAATGCGCATTCACGGCTGCCGTGCCTAAAAGCGCCAGCGTGGCCGAATCGGTCGGGGCTCCCAAAGCAAGGGCACCAGCGACTATACCTGCCGGATAGGTACCGACCCCGCCAGGAGCGTGGAAGGGAAGAACGGACGATAATTCGCCACCAAGCCCGCCTCCGAACGCTGGCGGAAGTTCAAGACCGGCCAGAAGAATCAGAACCCAAGCCATGACGGCGACCTTCACCAGCCAGTTGATGAGTGTCACGCCCCAAGCGCGACAAAAGGCTGCGTTGTTGATCGGCAGCCCTCGTTCAGCCTCCAGCATCAGATCGTAAAGTTTCGGTGGAGCAACGGCTCCCGCAACACGAAAAAGCCCTTGGCGAGAGAGGAAAGCGGGCAAGGGCAGCAAGGCAAAGAGCAACCACAAAAGCCAGCCCCAGAGCGATTCGTGCTCCAGCGCCAGGCCTATACCTGCCGCAGCAAGAAGCGCATGCAGATCCAAAAACCGCATCACCAGCAGGGCTGAGGTCGCACGCGTCAGCGTCACCCCGAACTCCTCTTTCATCAGCAAGGGAAAACTGACCTCGCCACTGCGGAAGGGCAGCATGATGTTCAAGAGATTATGAACCTGTACGAGGCGCATCAGACGGCGAAACCGGCCCTTGGTCTCCGCCGGGAAGTAGTCGTAGATGCGCCAGGTCCGGAGCACATAGGTGAGCAGCAACAGAAGGACCGCCGCACCCGCTATAGCCCAGCCAGCCTCCTGCCAGACCGCAAAGATCTTCCGCCAGCCCCAGAACCACTGGATAAAGACAGCATAGAGAGCGACAGCAGCAAGGCTTACTCCCCTGGTCAGATTCGCCTTAATCCACGACTTCCGGACGACTCGCGGTGAAATTGTCATATAGTCGCACTTCTATAGCCGATATATCGGTCTGGCGGTGCTCACTTTGCCGCCTAGTTAACTGCTCTCAGGCAGTGAAGAGATTTAGGAGAAACGCCGGATGCGCACAACTGCGAAACCAATCGAGGCTTTACCTCTCGAGCAGGATGCGATTGAGCTTTCTCTGGTGGTCCCTGTCTTCAACGAGGAAGAAAGCGTAGGCCCACTGATTGCGCGAATCGAGCAGGCCATGGCGGAGTTCACCGGGCGGTGGGAACTGATTCTCGTTGATGACGGAAGTACGGATGCAACCCTCACCAATGCGCGCCAGGCTCTTGGACGAGACGGCCTCGAGCTTCACATTGTCTCGCTACAGCGCAATTTCGGCCAGACCGCAGCAATGCAGGCAGGCATCACTGAGGCGCGCGGTCACCTCATCGCGACACTCGACGGCGATCTACAGAATGACCCGGCAGACATTCCAAAAATGGTTGCAGAACTGGACCGGCGGGAACTGGACCTGCTGGTCGGCTGGCGCAAAAACCGCCAGGATGGACTTTTCCTTCGCAAGGTCCCCTCGTGGATTGCCAATCGCCTGATAGGTCGTATGACCGGCGTGAAACTGCATGATTATGGCTGCAGCCTGAAAATCTATCGTGCCTCCGTGATCAAGCAGGTCCGCCTGATGGGAGAGATGCACCGTTTCATCCCGGCCTGGGTGGCAGGTGTCGTGCCGAGTTCGCGAATCGGTGAAATGGCCGTCACACACCATGCTCGTGCTCACGGCACATCCAAATATGGGATCTCGCGCACCTTTCGCGTGATTCTCGATCTCCTTTCGGTGATGTTCTTCATGCGTTTCAAGGCGAGACCCGGGCATTTCTTCGGCTCGCTTGGACTGGCCCTCGGAACTCTCGCCACGCTTATCCTGCTCTACCTGGCATTCGACAAATTTGTGATGGGCGACGATATTGGCATGCGTCCGCTTTTTCTCGTCGGAATCATGTTGTTTCTCTCCTCGGTACAGCTGATCACCACAGGCATTCTGGCGGAGATGCTGGCCCGCATCTATTTCAAGGACGACAATAATCTCGCATACGTTGTGCGAGAAATTTATAGCACCTGTCAGAAAAATCCCTAATATTGACCTTTTGGTGAATACCAGAGGTTAATGAATGGATACCGGATACCGGCCCCGCGTTGCGGGCGCCGATCATGTGCGCGATGAAGCACAGGCTCAAAACACAGCCGCCAACTGGCTCCCTCTGCTTCTCGCGGCTTATTTCACCCTTGCCTTCATCATGCGGCTCTCTCTTCCCGATTCGCTTGAATTCGATGAATCGGAACAGGTTCTGACCGCGCAATGGCTGGCCGCCGGCTATGGCACGCAGCCGCCTTTCTATAACTGGATGCAGCAGTTGGCCTTCAGCCTCGGTGGCGTTTCCATCGCAACCATTTCGGCCTTGAAGAATCTGATGCTCTTCAGCATCTATCTTTCTTATTGGTACACAGCCAGGCTCGTTTTCCGCCGGACAGATCTTGCACTCATTGCCACACTTGGCCTGATGACAATTCCGCAGGTCGTCTTTGAATCGCAACGAGACCTGACGCATACGGTCGCGGTTATTTTCAGCGCCAGCCTCTTCCTCTGGGCACTGTTTGCAACCCTCACCCGGCCAAGCCTGACAAGCTATATCGGCCTTGGTATCGCAACCGGTTTCGGTCTTCTTTCGAAGTATAATTTCGCCCTTCTGCCTGCGGCCACCTTTTTCGCGGCCCTGCTGGACGCAGAGGCGCGAAAAGGACTGTTCGACAAGCGCTTCCTCCTGACAATCCTGGTTTCAATCGGCCTGCTTACCCCACATCTTTTCTGGCTGATCAACAATTTCGAACTCGCGTCTGCCAACACAATCATCAAAATGCGCGGAGACGCCGGAGCGAGCTGGCTGTTGCGGTTTGGAACGGGCCTGCTGTCGATACTGAAGGCTGTCATCGGGTTTTCCGGTCTCACGCTCCTTGTCTTTCTGGGCCTGTTTGGCCGCAGCATCTATGCCAGCCTCTCCGCACAAGGCCGATGGACACGTTTCACCGAGCACCTGTTGCTGGGCATTCTGGCCTGCCTGGTGCTCATCATCGCAACGGTTGGAGCTGGCAGCGTCAAGGACCGCTGGCTCTCGCCTCTCCTCATCATTCTTCCGCTCTATCTCGTCATGAAGCTGCATGCGTCCGGCGCGCTCGATCGCCTCGCGTGGAAGCGCATGCTCCATCTGGCGCTGGCGGTTATGCTTCTGGTACCATCGATACTTTACGTTCGAGTGGAAGCTGCTCGGTGGACAGGTATCTATCAGAAGCTGAATGTTCCCTATCATACGCTGGCCGATCGTATCGTTGCGCAAGCGGCAATGCCTTCGCTGGTCATTGCGGATAACACCTGGATCGGCGGTAATCTTCGTTACCATCTGCAAGATGTGCCAGTGTTCTCGCCGCAGTTCTCTCAGTTCCAACCGCGCTTCAACTGGACATTGGAACACCCGATCATCGCCGTCTGGCAATCCTCCACCTATGCCGATAGGGGTCTGCCGACACCGATTGCCAACCTGATCGAGCGCTTCGCGGGCCATGATGCGAGAGTGGAGATCAGGTCACTCGAGTTGCCCTATGACCCAGGCCGTGCGGGGGATGTCATCAGCTTTTCCTACGCGGTTGTCACACCTACGCACTGATGCCCGATCTCCAACCCTTTTCAATAGAGCTTGCTCTCACCAAAGGCGCAGGCCTTGTCATCTGGCCTGTTCGCGACGGTAAGGAAGGCATGTCCCCTGAACTTGCCGAAATCCTCACAAGTGAGAGCTTCTCGCGCGACGAGGTGACACCTTCCTACATCGATATTGCGCACACCTTCGCGCTTGATGGCGCTTCCATGCGCTTCGCTTACGTGTGGCTCAGGCCCCCTGGCCTGCAGCCTGCGCAGCGTTAGGCAAGGTTTTGCTCGGCCAGATGGTCGAGGCCATGACGCATATAGCGAACCATAGCGTCCACCTCCTCGCGGGAGATCACGAGTGCCGGGGAGGCCAGCATCCGGTCTGCCGTGGCGCGCATGATCAGGCCGTGCTTATAGCAGAAATTGCGAACGGTTCGTCCTGCGAGATCGACATCCTGGAATCGCTGGCGCGTCGTCTTATCCTTTGCCAGCTGGATGGCACCCAGCAATCCAACGGTCTCGACCTGCCCCACCACCGGGTGATCTTCCAGAGATTTCAGGCGCTCGGCAAAATAGGGACCGATATCATCCCGCACACGCTGAACCAGCTTTTCATCTTCGATGATTCGAAGATTCTCCAGGGCCGCAGTGGCGCACACCGGATGACCGGAATAGGTATAACCATGGTTGATGTCACCGGCTTGCGCCAGCACATCCGCCACGCGATCATTGATCAGGACGCCGCCGATTGGCAGATAGCCGGAAGACAGGCCTTTCGCGACGGAGGCCATGTCCGGCTCGAAGCCGAAATGCTCGTGGCCGAACCAGCGCCCCAGCCGCCCGAAGCCACAGACAACCTCATCCGCAATCAGCAGAATGTTTCGCTCCCTGCAGATACGCTGGATCTCTGGCCAGTAGGTGTCTGGCGGGATGATGATGCCGCCCGCACCCTGTACCGGTTCTCCCACAAAGGCCGCAACATTCTCCTCGCCCAGCTCATCGATCTTTGCCTCAAGCTCGCTTGCAACCTTCAGGCCAAATTCGGCAGGAGAAAGATCGCCACCGTCCGCATACCAGTAAGGTTGATTGATGTGGGAAATGCCCTCAATGGGCAGATCGCCCTGTTCATGCATGTGCTTCATACCGCCAAGAGAAGCCCCCGCCACAGTTGACCCGTGATAGCCGTTGCGGCGTGCAATGACATGTTTCTTGGACGGATGGCCGAGAGCCTTCCAATAGATGCGTGCGAGACGGAACCAGGTGTCCGTGGCTTCCGAGCCGGAAGAGGTGAAGAAGATACGGTTCATGCGGCCGCTGGTATAGCCTGTCACCTTCTCGGCCAGCAGTGTGGCAGGTGCAGTGGAGGTGCCAAAAAAGGTGTTGTAGTAGGGCAGCTCATTCATCTGGCGCAGAACGGCTTCACCGACTTCCTTGCGTCCATAGCCGATGTTCACGCACCAGAGACCGGCAAATCCATCCAGATACGGATTGCCCAGACTATCGTGGATCCATACCCCCTCTCCCCGACTCATGATCAGCGTGCCGTTCTTCTGCATGTCCTTGATGTCACAGAACGGGTGGATATGGTGCGCGGCATCAAGGGCACTCATATTTTGCAGCTGTTGAACCGGATCCAAAACTCTTCTCCCTGCTCTTGCTTTGCCTTGCGCCCGCTGCCGTCGGGCAGATTGTAAGGCCAGCGCCAATCCGCTACGAAGATGGACCAACAGGAATATCTTTGGCAAGCCACCTCTTCGGAGACGGTTTCATGCAGAATATCAGAGGTTTGTGATGGAAGATGCAACCACGTCGATTGCCGCCGGAGAACCTCGCATCGAAGTTCTGCTGGTGGGCATGAATGGCGATCTTCGCGGCAAGCAAATTCCCCTGTCCGCCCAGCACAAGGTTTGGGACGGCAAGGTGCGATTGCCGACATCCACGCAATCGCTCGATATCTGGGGCGATGACAACGACGATCTGACGGGCGTCTCGCTGACCATTGGCGATCCAGATGGATGCTGCCTTGCAGACCCGCGCAGCCTTGCGGCCATGCCCTGGGCACCGGAAGGTTCCGTTCAGGTTCTGGCCACCATGCATGAACTGACGGGTGAACCGAGCTTCATGGATCCGCGGGCAATCCTCTCAGCCATGTTGGCCCGCTATGCAGAACGGGGTCTGACCCCCGTCGTGGCAACCGAGTTGGAATTCTATGTGGTCGAAGATGATTGGCACACGACCGGCACTCCAAGACCGCCGGAAGCGCTCACCTATTGCGGTTCGCCGAACGGGTTTCAGCTTTATGACATGCGTGCGGTAGACGCGCTGCAGGATTATCTCACGACACTTCGAAGCTGGGCTGAGCTGCAGAAGCTTCCGGCAGATGCAACGACAGCAGAATTCGGCCCTGGTCAATTCGAGATCAACCTGAACCACAGGGCGGACGCGCTGGCAGCGGCGGATGACTGCATCTACCTGAAACGCCTCGCCCACCAGGCGGCGCGCAGGCACGGGCTGAAAGCCACCTGCATGGCAAAGCCCTATTCCAACCAGGCAGGCTCCGGCCTTCACGTCCATGCAAGCATTGTGGACAAGAATGGCATCAATATCCTCGATGCCAAAGGTGCTGAGCCGGTCCGGCTCAAGTCGATCTGCGCCGGCATGCTCGATACGATGCGCGAAGCACAGTTGATCTTCGCGCCTTTCGCCAACTCCTATCGCCGTTTTCAGCCGGGTTCATTTGCGCCCGTCGGCATCGATTGGGGCGTCGGCCACAGGGGCACGGCCATCCGCATTCCAGAGGCAAACGGCCCCGGCGCACGTATAGAACATCGCGTGGCAGGGGCGGATGCAAATCCCTATCTGTTGCTCACAGCTATCCTGGGCGGCATGTTGAAGGGTCTTGATGAAACGCTTGATCCTGGTGCCCCGACCGAGCCCGGCAAAGCCCCAGTCACAACCCGCCGCCTGACCCATGACTTCCTGACGGCAGTCGAAGAGTTTGCCCAATCGGCCTTCGTTCGAGACACGTTCGGCCCGCGCTATCAAACGCTTTATGCCAATACCAAACGCAAGGAAGCGCTGGCCTATCTTCGCACGGTTTCCGATTTCGATTACCGCACCTATCTGCCGCGCATCTGAATGATCAAAGGGGGGCCTGCTCCCCCGCCACGCCCTCCTGTGCCTGAACCTGCGCAAGCGGCTGCTGCGGTTGCCGTACAAGCACTTTCAGTTCACCGGCATGGACGCGAAGCGACACATCCCGATCCATGGGTAGAAGCTCGCCGTCAATCACGCAGCGTACGTCGTGGCGCCGCTTGGGAAAATGAAGCTCCACCTCGGTCACCATCATCGCGTTGACCGCTTCGTTCTCCTTCAATCTCCCGCGCAGGATATCGAGTGTCAGCTTCGCCACACCGGCAGGCGTCAAGGGATCCGCCGTATAGAAGCCGAGATGGCCGCCGTTTACACTATCGGCATAGAGGAGAGCATCGCGACCGAATTCGTTATTGGAAACGGAGATGGCAGAAACTTTCCGGAGGCCGCGCTGCCCCTCCGCGTTGAACTCGACCTCAAAGACAGGCGGATTGAACATGACACCAAGGGCGGCGCGCGTGCTCGCCCTAATCTTTCCAAGGCGGGAAGCAAAGCTCATCTGATTGCGATAGCGCACCATGCGCGCATGAAGACCTGCGGAAAACTGATGCACGAAGCTACGGCCATTGGCGCTGGCAATATCCACATTCTCCACGTGCCCCTTGGCGAGAACATCAAGGACCTGCCAGATATCCAGGGGCAACTTCAGGCTTCGTGCAAACAGGTTCATGGTGCCAGCCGGAACAATGCCGAGGACAAGGCCGCTTCGCCATGCGATGCCTGCAGCCGCGGAAATCGTGCCATCGCCACCGCCTGCAATCAGCCCCTCTGCGCCGCTTTCAGCAACCGCCTGCATGGCATCGACAACCTCGGCGCCCGCGACAACCCGGCATTCAATCTCATGCCCCTGAGATTGGAACGCGCGCAATGCATGTTCGCAATATGCGTCCATATCCGTCGTCTTGAAGGTGCCGCCGTCGCGGTTAAAGATTGCAATCAGTCTCATGAAGCCCAATTCCGTCCGTGAACCGCACCTCAACGGCGCAGGCTGTAATTGGTTGCTCTGAACTTCCGGAACAAGGCTTTGCGCGACCTGCGAGCGCCAAAGAAATTGCGCAAACGCAAAATAGCGCTCTCCCGCACCGCAAAATAGTATGCTAGCCTTAACAAAAGGGCCTCTCAGGGCCTGTCGAAAATGCCGCGCCTGCGGCAAGCCTCAGTGAAATGATATGACAGATACATTCGCCGCCGGGCGGAGCAGCCAGTCTGCGACGCAACTTTCCCCCTTGACGATTGCCCTCATCGAAATCGCGCTTGCCGTAGGCGGCTTCGGCATCGGCACGGGGGAATTCGCAATCATGGGCCTCTTGCCCGATGTCGCTGACACGTACGGCGTGACGATCCCGCAGGCAGGTCATGTCATCAGCGCTTACGCTTTGGGTGTGGTGATTGGAGCGCCCATTATTGCGGCACTCGCGGCCCGCGTCAGCCGACGCAGCCTTTTGCTGATGCTGATGTCGATCTTTGCGCTTGGCAATATTCTGAGTGCTGTTGCGCCGGATTTCTGGACTTTCACGGTGCTGCGCTTTGTCACCGGCCTTCCGCATGGCGCGTATTTTGGTGTATCGGCGCTTGTGGCAGCCTCCATGGTTCCGCCCAACCGCCGCGCCCGCGCCGTGGGTCGCGTGATGCTTGGCCTGACACTGGCGACACTCGTCGGCACACCCGTCGCCACCTTCCTCGGCCAGATGATGAGCTGGCGAGCTGCCTTCGTTCTGGTCGGCTCGGTCGGCTTCCTCACGGTTGCTCTTCTCTGGATCTTCCAGCCACGCGACGAAGTTCAGGAAGGCGCAAGCATCCGCCGCGAATTGAGCGCCCTGCAACGTCCGCAGGTTTGGTTGACGCTTGGTGTGGCGGCAACCGGCTTTGGCGGCATGTTCTCGATCTTCAGCTATATCGCCTCAACGACCACACAAACCGCGATGATGTCTGTCACGATGGTCTCCTTCGTTCTGGCTCTCTTCGGTATCGGCATGAATGTGGGCAATGTGGTGGGGTCGCGTCTGGCCGATATTTCGCTCAAGGGCACGATCTGTGGCGTGATGATCTTCAACATTGTTGCCATGACACTGTTCAGCCTGACTGCAACAATACCCTTCATGCTGTGCCTTTGCGTCTTCCTGATCGGCTGCGGATTTGCCGCCTGCCCGGCAGTCCAGACCCGCCTGATGGATGTCGCCGCCGATGCACAAACACTCGCGGCAGCCTCCAGCCACTCCGCATTCAATATTGCCAATGCACTGGGCGCATGGCTCGGCGGCGCAGTGATCGCAATGGGCTACGGCTATGGCTCGACAGGCTATGTGGGCGCAGCGCTCTCCGTCATCGGTCTGATTGTCTTCGGCTTTTCAATGGCCCTGGAGCGCAAGGAACGCACCTGAAAGGGTCCGGCTTCGACAAACGGAAAAAGGCGCGGATGTCCAATCCGCGCCTTTTTCCGTTGTGGTGATCGTCACGAATGATCAGGCCTGGGCATCCTGAATCACGACAACCCGATCTCCGGTCTTTACGCGGGCATAAAGGTCAATCACATCGTGGTTCATCATGCGAATGCAGCCGCTCGACATGGCGTGGCCGATTGATTCCGGCTGGTTTGTGCCATGGATGCGGAAATGCGTGTCATTGCCATTGCGGTAGAGATACATGGCGCGCGCACCGAGTGGATTGTTCGGGCCTCCAGGCATACCGCCAGCCAGTTTGCGATAGCGCTCCTCGCGGCGCTGCATGTTGAGGGTCGGGGTCCAGCTTGGCCATTCAGCCTTCCGGCCAACATAGGCACTGCCTGCAAAGGCAAGTCCGGCGCGACCGACACCGACGCCATAACGAATGGCCTTGCCGTCACCCAGTACGTAGTACAGGCGCCGAGCCGGTGTATCGACGACGATAGTGCCGGGCTTGTACTCTGTGGAATAAGCCACTTCCGTGCGCCGCAACTCGGGCTTTATCTTTTCGATTGGCACCTGCCGTAGCGGAAACTTCTCGTCCGGCAGCGCAGCATAGTCGACCTGCGGGTTGACAGTGGTTGTAGAGCAGCCAGCAAGGAAGAGCGGCAGCCCGATCAGCAATCCGCGACGGGAGATCGACATGAATGTGTCCTTATTGCGGTCAATTTCTGGATGGCCGCAACTTACGAACATCATGGTTAACGAAGAGATAACGGTGACGATGCCGCGCTGGCAAAGCAGGAGAAATACAACTTCTGCATCCCGATAATGACGGTTAGTGTGAAGACACGATCGGCCCGAAAACGCGGTAAATTCAATCTTCTGGGCAAGGCCAGCTGGCAGGCGCAACCAGACCGGCAGGCAGTTTCGTCTTCTGGTCGCCACAGGAAAGATCGATCTGGTCCTGCTTCAAACCTGTCGCCTGGGACAGATCCACGCCCTCGAATCGCGTGAGGAAAAGAAAGGCGCTGGCGAAATCGACCGGCCCGGAAATTCTGGCATTCTTGAAGGTTGCGCGAGCCAGGTTCGCCATGGCGAAATGGGAATTTCCAAGCTCGGCCTTGGCAAAGATGGCGCGGCCAAGCTCAGCCTTTGTGAAATCTGCATCGATAAGGTTGGCGCCGCTGAAATTGGCTCTCTGCATTTCCGCCATGGTGAAGACAGACTTGGTGCCGGTAATCGCGGAGAAGTCGCTGCGATAGCCTTCTACCTTCTGGAGCATGGCACCGGAAAGATCGGCGCCAGAAAACGAGGTCCGCACGATTGCCGCTTTGGTGAGGTCTGCGCCCTTGAGATTGCTGCCGCTGAAATCGCTATTGCTGAGATCCGCTTCGGCCATTTTGGCCTGCTCGAAATTGCTGTTGCTCAGCATCAGCATGCGCTTTTTGCAGTCCATCCAATTGACGCTTGGGCCCGCTTCGCTGCGGCAGCGCCCGCCCGTGCCGGTGTGCTTGTTGGGAAACAGGAAGACAAGGCCGCCGGCGATGACAACGATGGGAATGAAGATCTTCAGCTTGCTTCGACGGATATACGCCCAAGCCCTCGACGCTTTCGACTTCTGTTTTCTTTTGATCGGTGCGTTCATGGCCTGACCGCCGCCTTTATCCATTCCAACCGGTTTTTTGACTTAGAGCATGTCCGGAAAGACTGCGCTATCGTTTTGCATCGAGCTTATCACCCGAGTGTGAAGATATCCGATCTTTCCCAATGCGCGCCTTGTCATGGACGGGAAGCAAAACTGGCGAGGCATTATCCCCCGCCAGTCTAACGATCCGCTTGAATAGCAGTTCCCTCAAGCCTTTACATGCTGGGGTAAACTGGCCCCTCACCGCCCTGCGGCGGCACCCAGTTGATGTTCTGGTTCGGGTCCTTGATATCGCAGGTCTTACAGTGAACGCAGTTCTGCGCGTTGATCACGTAGACCTCCTGGCCATCCTTCTCGACCCATTCGTAGACGCCAGCCGGACAGTAGCGCGCTGAAGGCCCGCCATACACGCCAAGCTCCGAACGCTTCTGCAGATCCATGTCCTTCACCCGAAGGTGGACCGGTTGATCCTCCTCATGATTGGTGTTGGAGAGAAAGACCGAAGACAGCCGGTCAAAGGTCAACACACCATCCGGCTTGGGATAATCGATCTTCTTGTGCTGCGCGGCTGGTTCAAGCGAAGCCGCATCCGTCTTGCCATGCTTCATCGTGAAGGGAGACGAGCCGAAAATCTGGTTGATCCACATGTCGATGCCGCCGAGTGCGACGCCGATGGCCGTGCCGAAGCGAGACCAGAGTGGCTTTACGTTGCGTACGCGCCTCAAATCCTTGCCGATAGCGGTATCGCGCCATTCATTTTCGATCTCGATCGGCTCGTCATTCGCCCGACCGGCGGCCAGCGCCTCGGCAAGTTTTTCTGCCGCAAGCATGCCGGAAAGAACGGCGTTGTGGCTTCCCTTGATGCGCGGCACGTTAACGAAGCCAGCAGAACAGCCAATCAGAGCGCCGCCCGGGAAAGAGAGCTTCGGAACGGACTGATAGCCGCCCTCGGTAATCGCACGCGCGCCGTAGGAAATCCGCTTGGCGCCCTCGAAAGTATCACGAATGGCCGGATGCGTCTTGAACCGCTGGAATTCCTCAAAGGGGAAGATATAGGGGTTCTTGTAGTTCAGGTGGACGACAAAGCCCACGGCAACCAGATTATCATGCAGGTGATAGAGGAACGAGCCTCCGCCCGTTTTCATATCCAAAGGCCAACCGAAGGAATGCTGAACGAGACCAGCCTTGTGCTTTTCCGGCTGCACCTCCCAAAGCTCCTTGAAGCCGATGCCGTATTTCTGCGGCTCGCGGCCCTCATCCAGCTTGAACCTGGAGATCAGCTGCTTGGCAAGCGAGCCGCGAACGCCCTCTCCGATCAGCACATATTTGCCGAGCAGGGCCATGCCGCGGGTGAAATTCGGTCCCGGCTCGCCATTTTTCTCAATGCCCATATCGCCGGTTGCAACACCGATGACAGCACCCTCGTCATTATAGAGCACTTCCGTTGCAGCAAAGCCGGGATAAATGTCGACGCCGAGGGCTTCCGCCTTTTCGGCCAGCCAACGACAGACCAGGCCAAGAGAGACGATGTAATTGCCGTGGTTGTTCATCAGCGGCGGCATGAAGGCGTTTGGCAGACGGACAGAGCCCGCTGGCCCGAGGAACAGGAACTGATCGTCCGTGACCGGGGTCTTGAAAGGATGGCTTTCGTCGTCGCGCCAGTCAGGCAGAAGGCGGTCGATGCCGATAGGGTCGACCACGGCACCGGAAAGGATATGAGCCCCCACTTCCGCGCCCTTTTCCAGCACGACAACTGAAAGCTCCGGATTGAGCTGTTTCAACCGGATCGCCGCCGACAGGCCAGCGGGACCTGCGCCCACGATCACCACGTCGAATTCCATGCTCTCGCGTTCCGGCAGTTCCATCTCACTCATCCTCGTGCTCCGCTCGACTTTGCGCAATCCCCCTCTTCCTTGTCAAAACATGCGCATCTTGTCGAGCTTGCATGCGACATGGAGCGACGGGAAAGGCGAGCCTCCTCACCATTTCGCGGCACAATAAATGACGCTTACGTACACGTCAATCGATTGGACTGTCAGTTACTCGCCAGTGCTTGCGGATTGAGCAGCCCCGGCAGCGTTTATCTCGGTCGATCGCTGCAGAAGAAAAACGTAGTGCCGCGGGTCTCCCTTGATATCCATGACACCGATCAATTGATCATCATCAACCCGTCGAAAGTGGTCGACGATTGGCTGCGCATCATAGGTCATGGCTGCGCTTTCGATGCCCTGGAAGCTGGCCATTCCGACAGAGGCAACAGTTCCTCTCGCCCATAAGGCTTTGAGCGCGTAGGAAAAAAGATTGCGGAACCACTGCCGCTTTGCCAGCCCGCTGAATTGCAATGCAAGGCTGATCGGAATGCGGGCCGGATCAAGTGGAACAAGTCTCCGGCTTCCGGTGCTGAAAACAAGTGCGTCGGCTCGTCGGTCCGCGTGGAAGCGCTTGCCATACCAGCCAAGACTTTCCAGCGCGCCATCAAGGGGATGCCCCGTGGCAATCGTGCTTCCTTTCCACAGGCCGATCAGCTCTGGCGGAGATATAGGCTGCAACTGTGTGAAGAAAGCGATCGCCTCTGCTTCACTGTCAAAATGGGGAAAATCCTGCATGGGGCAGATATAGAGCATCGCAGCCTGCGCACAATGCCTTCACGCAGCGCCTTGTCCCTCTTTCACGGTCTGTGTGACGCGCTATAACGTCCCGGGTGAGGAAATAGGAAAGGAATACCCATGGATCTCGGCATTTCCGGCAAGCGTGCTTTGGTGCTGGCCTCTTCGCGAGGATTGGGACTGGGCATTGCGACAGCGCTCGCACAGGAGGGCGTCCATGTTCTTCTGTGCGGCAGAAGCGGCGACCGTCTGGCGGAAAACTGCAAGGCCATCAATGCCGCGGGCAAAGGCAAGGCCGACTGGGTCTGGGCAGATCTGGCAGAGGAGGATGCCGTGACCTTGCTCCTGAAGGCTGCAGAAGAAAAACTGGGCGGGATCGATATTCTCGTCAACAATACAGGCGGCCCGACACCCGGAACATCCGAGGATATGACGGTGCAGAAGCTTGAAACCTATTTCCAGAGCATGGTCCTGCGCGTCATTGCGCTTACCAATGCCGTGCTGCCTGCCATGAAGGCGCAAGGCTGGGGCCGCATCCTGACGGTTGCCTCCTCCGGCGTTATCGAGCCGATTCCCAATCTGGCCCTTTCCAACACGCTGCGCGGTGCGCTGGTTGGCTGGAACAAGACGCTCGCAACGGAAGTCGCATCGCACGGCATCACCGCCAATATGATCCTGCCGGGACGCATCCATACCGACCGCATTGACGAACTGGACGGCGCCAATGCCAAGCGCCAGGGCAAGTCGCTGGAGGAGGTTCGCAAGGCCTCAATTGCCTCGATTCCGGCTGGGCGGCTGGGCACTGTCGAAGAGTTCGGCGCCGCTGGTGCCTTCCTCTGCTCCCATGCTGCGGCCTATGTCACAGGCACCATGCTCCGGGTAGACGGCGGTGCGGCAAAATCGCTGTAACAAAGCCGAAACCTGCCTCTTCTGCGCGAAGTGTTAATACCACTTCGCGCACTCACTATAAAAGACAGGACCTTACGGAAGTTTAAGGTGCTTTTTCTTCGTTGAAGGCGTTCTGTTCATGACGTTGCTTTGCTGCAACGCAGCAGACTCCGCTGTTTTTCAGCCTCCAGCGCGGATTAGCCCATGAACAAGTTTTGGTCCTTCCTCGGCATGCTGGCCATCGGTGCGGCAGGTGCCGTCTATTTTCGAGAAGAGCTTCCTCTCGCCGTCCGTCCGCCCTCCTGGCAACAGCTGAAACTGGCTGCCGGACTGTCTTCGGCAGCCTCTGCCGATCCCACGGCCATGAAAGGCGAGCATCAAGGGGCCGTGCCCCCGATTGACGGTCAGGGAAGGCGCAAGAGCGGCCCCACATCGGTCCGTACCCTCGCCGCCGCAACGGGCGCCTTACCCATGGACGTCGGCGCAACCGGCTGGGCGGAGCCCGCCGACATTACCACGATCGGGGCGCTGCAATCTGGTCCCGTTGTCGAAATTCTGGTGCAAGACGGACAGGAGGTGAAGAAGGGGGATGTGATCGCCCGACAGGATGATCGCAGTGCCCATGCGCTTGTCGCGAAGGATCAGGCAAACCTGACAAGCGATCATGCCGCGCTTTCGCTGGCCGAAGCTGCCCTTCAACGTGCGCAGAACCTGCTCAAGCAGAATGTTCAATCGGAACAGGGGTTCGAACAGGCAAAGGCAGCCCGCGATTCCGCTGCGGCCAAGGTAGAGGCGGACAAGGCGACGCTGACCGCCGACCAGATTGCGCTGGGCAATCTGGAACTCAAGGCCCCCTATGACGGGCGCCTCGGCAATATTGCGACCAGTCCGGGCGCATATCTGAGTGCGGGGGCAAGCGTCGTCACCATTACCCGCTACGACCCCATCTACGTGACCTTCCGCATGCCGCAGCGCTATCTGCCGCAATTGCAAAAGGGTCTCAAGGAGGGCGCTACAGCCGATGCCGACCTCTCTGCGACCGGAGGTGCCGCCGACCGGGGCAAGTTGTCCTTCTTTGACAATAGCGTCGATCAAGCCTCAGGCACGGTTCTGGCAAAAGCGGAGTTCGAGAACGGAAAAGCCCTTCTGTGGCCAGGTGAAAGCCTGAATATAACAGTGCATTTCATGCCCGATGAGCGCTCATTGATTGTGCCCACCGTTGCTGTGCGCCAGGGGGCGGACGGTCCCTTCGTCTATACCGTCGATGCGGATAGCAAGGTTCACGCCACCAAGGTTGCCGTTGGACGCTCCAATGGCGATCAGACGGCTATCGCATCCGGTCTATCGGAAGGCCAACATGTGGTGGTGGAAGGTCAGGTGCAACTGGCCGACGGCCAGACAATTGTGGAGCAGTTCGCAGGCGGCCAGACGGCCAGAAAGACAGGCGAGACGGAACAGGCTTCGCTGGCTGGGAGCGTGATACGATGATACCGGCCTTCTGCATCAACAGACCTGTTGCAACCACGCTCCTCGCCATCGGTCTGGTTCTGGCCGGCTTGGCCGGGTACAAACAGCTGCCGGTCGCAGCCCTGCCGCACGTGGATTTTCCCACGATCAATGTGTCGGCCTCACTTTCGGGTGCCTCTCCGGAAACCATGGCAACATCGGTCGCCACCCCGCTGATCAAGCAGTTCGAAACGATCCCCGGCATCAGCGAAATCAGCGCCTCAAACTCGCTTGGCAACACATCCATCGTTCTGCAGTTCGATCTTAACCGCAATATCGATGCGGCGGCGGCGGATGTTCAGGCCGCAATTTCCCACGCGACACGCCAATTGCCCGGCAACATGAGCACACCGCCGAGCTATCGCAAAACCAATCCCGCAGACGCGCCAATCCTGCTGCTCACAATCAACTCCGATGAGCTTCCGCGCTCCAAGGTGGACGAGATCGCGCAGAATGTCGTCTCGCCCTTGCTCTCCACCCTGTCCGGCGTTGCGGAAGTCGGTGTCTATGGTGCGCAAACCTATGCCGTGCGCGTGGAACTGGACCCAGCCAAGCTGCAAGCGCGCGGCCTGGGCGTGGATACGGTGGCCTCCGCCATCGCGGGAGCCAACAGCCAGACGCCCGTTGGCACGTTGCAAAGCGCAAAGCAGCAGCTCACCATCGACGCGAAGACGCAACGCACCAATGCAGATGAATTTCGCTCGCTCGTGATCGCCACAAGAAACGGCGCTCCCATCCACCTGGGCGATGTGGCCAATGTTCAGGATAGTATCGCCAACCTGAATGCCGGCAGCTGGTATGATACAAAGCAGGCCATCATCCTGGCCGTCCAGCGCCAGCCCGATGCAAACACCGTGGATGTCGTCAACGCAATAAAGGCAAAGCTTCCAGCCTTGCAGGCGCAGCTTCCACCCTCCGTTCATCTGAATGTGATGAACGACGCATCAGTTTCGATCAAGGACGCCATATCGGACGTCCAGTTCACGCTCTTCCTCACAATTGCGCTCGTCGTTCTCGTCATCTACCTCTTCACCGGCCATCTCACCGCAACTCTTATTCCAGCGCTCGCCGTGCCGCTTTCATTGATTGCGACGTTCGGGGGCATGTATGTGCTGGGCTACAGCATCGATAACATCTCGCTCCTTGGCCTCACCCTGTCGGTCGGCCTTGTGGTCGACGATGCCATTGTCATGCTGGAGAATATTCTGCGCCTCTCGGAAGAGGGCCTGCCCATGCGTGAGGCAGCGCTCAAGGGTGCGGCGGAGGTTAGCTATACGATCCTGTCCATGTCGATTTCGCTCGTGGCAGTCTTCATTCCGATCCTGCTCATGGGCGGTGTGGTCGGAAGGCTGTTCAACGAGTTCGGCATGGTCGTTACCATGGCCATCATGGCCTCGGCGCTGGTGTCCTTGACAGTAACGCCTATGCTGGGCTCGCGCCTGCCCCAGCATTCGGGTCGCCCACCCTTCATAATCCGTTGGTTTGAGGCAGGGTTCGAAAAGACATTGCGCGCTTATGACCGGTCGGTCTCCTGGTGTCTTCGCCATCGCGGCACCGTCATGCTGGCCTTCATCGGCAGCGTCGTCGCCTCCGGCTGGCTCTTCCAAACCCTGCCTTCAAGCTTCTTCCCGCAGGAGGATATAGGGCGTCTTTCCATGTCTACGCGGGCTCGGGAAGACATTTCCTTTCAATCGATGCAAGCGCTTCAGGCACAGGTCGCCGATATCGTTCGCCAGAACCCAGCGGTCGCGCATGTTACCTCCATCGTCGGCGGCAGTTCACGCAGTCCACTCAACAACGGCACGATGTTTGTCGAGTTGAAACCGAAGGAGCAACGTCCTCCGCTGGCAGAAACGCTCAACCAACTCCGGCAGGAGACCTCCAAGGTGGCTGGATTGAAGACCTATGTCATGCCACAGCAAAGCTTGCGCTTTGGCGGACGTTCCACCGCCAGCCAATATCAATTGGTGGTCCAGGCTCTGAACGCCGCCGCGACAAATGAATGGGCCGCGAAGATGATGGCGGCCATGCGGCAGGACCGCATGTTCACCGATCTTGCAACGGATGCGCAAAACGGCGCGATTGCCGCCAATATTCACATCGATACGGACAAGGCAGCGGCTTTCGGCATTAGCAACGATCAATTGCGCAAGACACTGGAAATGGCATTCGGCGGTTACACTGCTGCACAAATTCAGTCCACCGGCGATAGCTATGACGTTATTGTCGAGTTCGATCAGTCTCGTCCTTACGACGATGAATTCCTGAGAGACATCAACATTCTCTCTCCGCAAACGAACGCGCTTGTTCCGCTGTCGAACTTCGCCACTGTCGTACGCTCGTCTGCACCGGTGGCAATCAACCAAACCGGCCAGCTTGTATCGACGACGATATCGTTCAACCTTCCAGATGGCGTCGCGCTTTCGGAAGCAACGGCCCGGATTGACCAGATCAAGAAGACAATCGATATGCCGAGCGATGTCTTCACCTCCTATGGTGGTACAGCAGCCATCTTCCAGCAGAGCCAGGGCAATACCGGCTTGCTGATCCTCGCTGCCGTTCTCACAATTTATGTAGTCTTGGGCGTTCTATACGAAAGCTTCATCCATCCGTTGACGATCCTCTCCGGTCTGCCAGCGGCAGCATTCGGTGCGCTGATTGCATTGAAGGTGATGAACTTCGACCTTTCGGTCATCGCCCTTATCGGCCTGTTGATGCTGATCGGCATCGTCAAGAAGAACGCCATCATGATGATTGACGTGGCCGTGGAATTGATCCGCGATCACGGCGAAAGCGCACCGAAGGCTATTCACGAAGCCTGCGTCCGACGTTTCCGACCCATCATGATGACGACGTTTTGCGCCCTGCTCGGTGCTCTTCCCATTGCGCTTGGTTCGGGGGCAAGCTCAGAACTTCGCCAACCTCTTGGCATTGCCGTCGTCGGCGGTCTTGTCGTTTCCCAATTGCTTACGCTTTTCATCACCCCGGTCATTTTCGTCGAAATGGATCGGGCAGGCAAAGCACTTGGCCGTCTCTTCAGGCGTAACAAGCGCGAAGAAGCCGCAAATACGGCCTTTCATCCACCGTCACAGGCTGCGGCGGAGTAAATCGCAAGACAGCCATGCCAAAAGGGGCGGACGATTGTTCGCCCCTTTCTCTTGCCAAAACGAGGCTCCTGTGCGATCAGCCCGCCTCCTGTTTCGAAGGTCCAGCACGCCTGCGGACTTTGCCGGATGCCCAGCATCCGCTCTCAATCATAGACAGAAAGGATTGCGGCCATGGCACGCGCGCTCGGGCTCGATTTCGGCACGACCAACACCGTTCTTGCTTTGAAGGATGCGGGAGCGAATGGCACGCATTCGGTTCCCTTTGTCAGCAGCGCGGGTGAAGCAGACAGCATGCGAACCGCCCTCTCCTTCATGAAGGACAAGGCGCTGGGTGCGCAGGCTCTCAAAGTGGAAGCCGGCCAGGCTGCGATCCGCATGTTCATCGATAATCCGGGCGATTGCCGCTTCCTGCAATCGATCAAGACCTTCGCTGCCAGCGCCGCCTTTCAGGCCACGCTTGTCTTTGCGCGCAAGCAGCAGTTCGAAGATCTCATGGAAATCTTCTTGCGCCGCCTCAAAGCCTATGCGGGTGATGCATGGCCCGAAAACATCTCACGGCTGATGGTGGGCAGACCGGTCCGGTTTGCTGGCGCCAATCCGAATGAGTCCTTGGCAATGGAGCGCTATCGCGCCGCGCTGGCGCGTTTTGATTTGCCGGAGGTCCGTTTCGTCTATGAGCCTGTGGCCGCAGCCTATTACTTCGCCCAATCGCTCACACGCGACGCCAATGTTCTGGTTGCGGATTTCGGTGGCGGCACGACGGACTACTCGCTCATTCGCTTTGAACGCCATGCCGGCCAATTGCGTGCCATCCCCATCGGCCACTCGGGTGTGGGCATTGCGGGCGATCATTTCGATTATCGCCTCATCGATAATCTGGTCTCGCCTGAAATCGGCAAGGGCAGCCATTTTCGAAGCTTCGATAAGGTGCTGGAGGTTCCAGCAGGTTATTACGCAAATTTCGGGCGCTGGAATCAGCTTTCCATCTTCAAGACGACCCGTGAATTCACTGATCTACAGTCCCTGGTTCGATCTGCCACCGAGCCGGACAAGCTGGAGCTTTTCATCGATCTCATCGAGCATGATGAAGGCTATCCGCTCTATCAGGCCATCTCCGCAACCAAGATGGCGCTCTCGAATGCCGAGGAAGCGGAATTTCATTTCGCACCTCTCGGCAGGGCAGGTCGGAAGATGGTGAAGCGGTCGGATTTCGAAAGCTGGATCTCAGACGATCTTGCCAGGATCGAAGGGGCTCTGGATGAGGTTCTGGAGACGACGAACACGTCGGCATCCGAGGTGGACAAGGTGTTCCTCACCGGTGGCACCTCTTTCGTGCCTGCCGTTCGCAATCTCTTCCTCAAGCGTTTCGGCGCGGAGCGGCTGGAAAGCGGCGGCGAGCTTCTGTCCATTGCGCATGGCCTGGCGCTGATTGGAGAAAGCTCCGACATTGAACAGTGGGTAGCCTAGGGTGATCGGCTTTATCCGCAGCCTGGGATCGGCTAAGGTAGAAGAATGACCTCAGCCCAGACACTCGCGCCTGCGGAGCTTGCTGCCCTTCTGCATTTCTATGCGGATGCCGGTTGCGACTGGCTGCTGGAAGAGCAGCCAGTCGATCGGATTGCCGAGTTTGCAGAACAGCGGGCAGCCCGCGCCTCCCAGGCCAAGCAACGCGAGCCACAGCAGGCGGGTTCAGGCTCGGCTCACCGATCCGTAAAGGCCAGCACTGACGGACAATCCTCCCAACCGGCCAATCGTGCGGTGTCATCTGCCACCGTTGCCATCCCGGATGCCGATGCTGTTGCTGCAGCAAGGCAGGCTGCTGCCGCCGCGCATTCCCTTGATGAGTTGCGAACTGCGCTGGAAAACTTCACCGGATGCAATCTCAAGAACGGTGCGCGCTCGACAGTCTTTCTATCTGGCAGTCCGGATTCCGGCATCATGGTTGTCGGACCCATGCCCTCCTCTGATTGCGATCGCGACGGCGCGCCTTTTGCCGGACGCGCAGGACAATTGCTGGATCGCATGCTCGCAGCAATCGATCTGGACCGGGAAAAGGTTCTTCTGACCAATATCGTCGCCTGGAGACCGCCAGGAAACCGGCCACCCTCCCCAGCGGAAATGGAAATCTGCCGCCCCTTTTTCGAGCGGCAGGTCGAACTGGTTCGACCCAAGCACATGTTGCTCCTTGGCAATTTCACCGCCCGCTTCTTCTTTGGCGAGGAACAATCCATTTTCGCGCTTCGCGGTGCGTTCCGTGAGGTAACGGTTGCAGGTGTCACGGCGCGAGCGATTGCAAGCCTTCACCCTCAGGATCTGCTTACTGCGCCTGCCAACAAGGCGCTGGCCTGGCAGGATCTTCTGGCCTTCCGGGCAGAGCTTCAGAAGAGCTGAACCCGTTCGTTACAAATTTATGAATCCAGCCATGCATAGTGCACATGGCAGAGCGGCTCTTGTCGCGGTTGAAATTTTTATGTTGCAGTGCAATATTATCACCGTGTCTTGGGAGGAACCACATTAGGAACCAAGGCCATGAGCACTCGCATTCGCCCAATTCATTCCGGTTTCGAGACGTTGCGTCTTGCTGGCCTGTCACCGCGCTCGACTGCGGGCTATCACAGCTTCAGCACGGTCACGAACGAGCAGCTGACAGCGCGTGCCTATGCCCGCCGTGGGATCCTGACCCGCCCCACCACGATTTTCGCGGATCTTCGCGAGCGCTGATCCTCGAGATCAGGAAGGAAATGATGATGAAGCAGCAACTGCGCCGTTTTCGCGATAACATCGCCGCCATATCCACTGCAGTCCGCGCCAGCAGCGAGTATACCCGCGCCGCAGCGCGTGCCGATGGCCAGGAATCGAAGGCAAGATCAAGCCTGTCCGGTATCCCGATCTGAAATAGATCGCGCAAAAATGCATCAGCATTTTGCGTTCAGACTGCAATAGTCCCTTTCATGCAGGCGGCGAGGAAGCTTTCCTCGCCGCTTTGCGTTCCAGGCCCAGCCTGTGCTCGCGATAGATAATGAAAATCCCGGCAGAGACAGTGATTGCCGTGCCCAACAGCATTTGCCAGGTCGGCACATCGCCAAACAGAAAGTAGGCGATGATGATTCCGAGAATGATCGAGGAATAATCAAAGGGGGCAACGGTCGAGACGTCCGCCCAACGGTAGCTTTCCGTCAGAAAAATCTGGCCCAGACCGCCACAAATACCTGCCCCCACCAGAATCAGTTTGGTTTCCCAGTCCAAGCTCGTCCAGCCAAAGGGCAGACTGAGGAGAGAAAAGGCGGATGAGGTGAGAGAAAAATAGAGAACAATGGTGAAGGTCCGCTCGGTCCGCACCAGTTGGCGCGTCTGCACCATCGCAAGACCGCCAATCACAGCCGATAGCAGAACTGCGATGGCGCCTGTCGCCTCATTGGAGGCCATGCCACCATGTTCGAACATTGTCAGCTTCGGCCAGGATATGATCAACACGCCGATGATGCCAACCGCAACCGCCGTCCACCGATAGAAGCGCACCCTTTCCCGCAGAATAAGAGCTGCAAATATCACGGCCATCAAAGGTGAAGCATATCCAATGGCAATTGCATCGGGCAGCGGCAGGTGGATCAACCCGAAGAAGCCGAGAGCCATGGCGGTCATGCCGAGAGTGCCGCGCTTGAGATGTCCGGTAAAGCTGTGCGTGTGGAAGGCGGTGATCAGTTCCTTTCGCATGGCCAGATAAGCAAAGATGGGAATCAGCGCGAAGAAGGAGCGGTAGAACGTGATTTGCCCTGCCGGAATACCATCTCCGGCTGACTTGATGCAGGTCTGCATTCCGAGAAAAACGATGACGGACAGGATCTTCATGGCGATCCCCCTCAGGGGATCCGGGGCTTCGGCACTCATCTGGAACTCACGGTGGCATCAATAGCGGGCGGCAGAGGATTCGAAATCGGAAGAAGTGCCCTAGCTTAGTCGAAGTTCCAAAGTTTATGCATCACGAATTTTGCTGGATTCATCAATACTTAAGCTGCAAAAGCGCCACGCGCTTTCGAATTGTTAATCAAACCAATCGCGCAGCGCGTTTGAGTGTGCTTATTTGGAACCGCTTTAACAATCGTTCAGTTTTGGGTGCAATAGTGCCCGCGACTGAGTAAGTAAAGTTCATAACCGTTCGGCAATTCCATATCAGGAAAGATCATGCGTACAGACACGGGTCAGATTGTGCATCTGGCAGATTACCGCCCCACTGACTTCGTATTGGAACGCGTAGACCTTACATTCGAATTAGACCCACGGGCGACTCGACTGGAATCGCGCCTCATCTTCCACCGCCGTGAAGGTGTCGATGCCAAGGCCCCGCTTGTGCTGGATGGCGACGAGCTGACGCTGACGGAACTGCGTCTGGATCAAAACGAACTGCCTGCCGGACAATATGATTTGTCGCCAAGCAGTCTTGTGATCCGCGATCTCCCGGAAACCGCACCTTTCGAGGTCACGGTGATCACCACCATCAATCCGGAAGAGAATACCCAATTGATGGGTCTCTACCGCACGAATGGCGTCTATTGCACGCAATGCGAGGCGGAAGGCTTCCGCCGCATTACCTATTTCCCTGATCGGCCTGATGTGCTGGCCCCGTTTACGGTCACCATCATTGCAGACAAGGCGGCCAATCCGGTTCTCCTGTCCAATGGCAATTTCCTGGGAGGCGGGAACTACGATGAGGGCCGGCACTTTGCCGCCTGGTTCGATCCCTTCCCCAAGCCCAGCTATCTGTTTGCTCTGGTTGCAGGCGATCTTGGCGTCGTCGAAGATACCTTCACGACCATGTCGGATCGCGAGGTCAAGCTGAAGATCTACGTGGAACACGGAAAGGAAGCCCGCGCATCCTATGCGATGGATGCCCTGAAGCGTTCCATGAAGTGGGATGAAGAGGTGTTCGGTCGTGAATACGATCTGGATATCTTCATGATCGTCGCCGTGTCGGACTTCAACATGGGCGCCATGGAGAACAAGGGCCTCAACGTCTTCAATGACAAATACGTGCTGGCCGATCCAGAGACGGCAACGGATCAGGATTATGCCAATATCGAGGCGATCATCGCCCATGAATATTTCCACAACTGGACGGGCAATCGCATCACCTGCCGCGATTGGTTCCAGCTTTGCCTGAAGGAAGGCCTCACGGTCTTCAGGGATCACGAATTCTCCGCCGATCAGCGTTCACGCTCGGTCAAGCGCATTGCCGAAGTGCGTCACCTGAAGGCAGAGCAGTTCCCGGAAGATAGCGGCCCGCTGGCGCATCCGGTTCGCCCAACCACGTACCGCGAGATCAACAACTTCTACACCACCACTGTTTACGAGAAGGGGTCGGAAGTCACGCGGATGATTGCCACCATCTTGGGCCGCGATGGCTTCAAGAAGGGCATGGATCTCTATTTCGAGCGCCATGACGGGGACGCGGCAACCGTCGAAGATTTCGTCAAATCGTTCGAGGATGCCAACGGCCGGGATCTCAGCCAGTTTTCGCTATGGTATCATCAGGCAGGCACGCCGCTGGTCACCGCTTCGACCAGCTATGATGCTGCCGCAAAGACGTTCGAGCTTTCCCTGGAGCAGGCCATTCCCGCCACACCTGGACAGCCGAACAAGCAGCCGATGCATATTCCCCTATCCTTCGCACTGATTGCGGATAATGGATCGCTTGTGAACGCGGCCTCCGTTTCTGGCGGCGAAGTCACGGGAGACGTTCTGCATCTCACCGAACGGCAGCAGAGCTTCACCTTCTCCGGCGTGGGGTCGCGTCCGGTCCTGTCCCTCAACCGCAGCTTCTCGGCGCCGATCAATCTGGATTTCAAGCAAAGCGCTGATGATCTGGTACAGATCGCCCGCCATGATACGGATCTTTTCGCCCGCTGGCAGGCACTGACGGATCTTGCCTTGCCGAACCTCCTTCAGGCTGCACGCGACGCCCGCGAAGGCAAGGAAACCGTCTGCGAAAAAGCCTTCATCAACGCCTTGCTGGAGGCGGCAGCCGATGAAACGCTCGAACCGGCATTCCGGGCACAGGCACTGGCTCTGCCGAGCGAGAACGATGTGGCGCGGGAACTTGGCGGCAATAACGATCCGGACGCCATCCATTCTGGCCGACAGGCAATCCTGAAGCAGATTGCCAAGGCGGGTGCCGAGGTCTTCGGCAAGCTGTTCGAGAGCATGAAGACGCAAGGCACCTTCACTCCCGATGCCGCAAGCGCCGGAAAGCGTGCATTGCGAAACAGCGCTCTCGGCTATCTTGCCCTGCTGGACGGCGGTGCAGAGCGTGCTGCAAGCGCCTTTGCCGCAGCCGACAATATGACGGACATGGTGCACGCCCTCACCGTGCTTGCTCACCGCTTCCCAGACGATGCCAAGACGGCAGAGGCGCTCGGCGCGTTCCTCAAACGCTTTGAGGCCAATGCGCTGGTGCTGGATAAATGGTTCGCCATCCAGGCCACCATTCCGGGCGCATCCGCACTGTCGCGAGTCAAGGCACTTCTCGAAGATCCGCATTATGCTCCGAACAACCCGAACCGGGTGCGGTCGCTGGTTGGCTCCTTCGCCTTTGCCAATCCTACCGGCTTCCATCGGGCCGATGGAGAGGGCTATCGCTTCCTTGCCAGCCAGATCATCGGCATCGATCCGCGCAATCCCCAGCTTGCGGCCCGCATACTCACCTCCATGCGGTCGTGGCGTTCCATGGAATCGGTCCGCGCCAATCACGCCCGCTCCGCCCTGGTCGAGATTGAACGCACGCCGTCGCTTTCTACAGATGTTCGCGATCTCATCGAGCGAATGCTGAAGGACCAGTAATCGCAGTCTGCGAGCATTGTACCGATCTGCATCTGGCGGGCCCCTCGGGTCCGCCATTTTATTAGGTTAAACTTTTATTAATCCGTCCTCTGGACAAGGCGAATCCGCGATGATTCACTGCCCTCAGATCGCAAGGTGATTTGCGAATCATTCACGAGGGATCAACGGAACCATGGCGGACGTGCAGCGGGGAACCGCGGCCGAAGGACGGCTGTTTGTCAGGCTCAGGGACCGCGTACTGCCGGGGAGCCTGTCCGTGGCAGTACGCGTCCTTGGGGCCAAACGCCGCGTCCGGCGTTTGCCAAGCGCAGAGCTTTGGTTGAAACGGGCCATTCCCATCCTCATCCTTGCTTTTCTGGCCGTTATCGCGACCTCCCGCTTGATGGGCTTGGTGTCTGAGCGGGCACGCATGGAAGAGGATGCCCGCCAGACGACTGCCCTTTTGGCCTCGCTCGGCACATCGGCTTTCGATGGGCGTCAGGACGTATTTCAGAAGGCGGAGCGATCCGCAGGCGAGACGCGTCTTGCGCAGTCTGTCCCGAACATCTCGCAGGATGCATTCGTTCTGCTGGTCGATGGCGAAGGGCGTATTTTCGGCGCAAGCTCCAGCGCATCGGAGTTCATTGGTGCCCGTTTCGATGCCGTCCTGCCAGAGATGGTTGCGGTGCGACGTTTCAGTGATGGCAACGGGATCATTGAAACCACCTTTGAAGGCGTTCCCCATTATGCGGCGATCCGCAGCATAGGCGGCGGCCTTCTGGTCGCGGCCTATTCGTTGCAGGAAATAGAAAGCTACTGGCGCCAGCAGGTGTCGCTCAATGTCACGCTTTTCACCGGCATTTCATCGGTGATGCTGGTCATTCTCTATGCCTATTACATGCAGGCCAAGCGTGCCCGTGAAGCGGATGAGATCTTTCTTGAATCCAACATGCGTGTGGAGACGGCTCTGTCGCGCGGGCGCTGCGGCTTGTGGGATTTCGACCTGACGAACCGGAAACTGTTCTGGTCGCGGTCCATGTACGAAATGCTTGGACTTCCGCCGGGCAACAATGTCCTGTCCTTCAGCGAGGCTGCGCGGATGATGCATCCGGCGGATGGCAACCTGTTTGCCATGGCGCGTGCCGTCGGGCGTGGCAATGCCAAGCAGGTCGATCAGGTTTTCCGTATGCGCCACGCCAGCGGGCACTATGTCTGGATGCGGGCGCGTGCACAGGTGGTTCGCACAGCAGCGGGCCGAACACATGTCATCGGCATTGCGATGGATGTGACCGAGCAGCATCGTTTGGCACAGCGTTATGCGGAGGCCGACCAGCGGCTGGCCGATGCGATCGAATGCACGTCGGAAGCCTTCGTTCTGTGGGACAAGAACGACCGCCTCGTCATGTGTAATGCCCATTTCCAACAGGCCTATGGCCTGCCGGATAGCGTGCTTGTGCCGGGAACCGAGCGCAGCACTGTTCTGACAGCGGCATCGCGGCCCGTGGTCGAACGCCGGATTGCCGATCCCGATCAGAACGGCTTTTCGCGAACGATCGAAGTTCAGCTTGCCGATGAGCGCTGGCTACAGATCAATGAGCGCCGCACGCGCGATGGCGGTCTCGTTTCCGTCGGAACGGACATCACCCTGCTGAAACGCCATCAGGAGCGCTTGCGCGAATCCGAGCGCCGCCTCATGGCCACCATCGGCGATCTCTCCTCGTCGCAAAAGAAGCTCGAGCGTCAGAAGGCAGAGCTATCCATTGCCAATGCCAATTATCTCATGGAAAAGGATCGTGCCGAGGCAGCCAACAAGGCCAAGTCGGAATTCCTTGCCAATATGAGCCATGAGTTGCGCACTCCGCTCAATGCCATTCTGGGCTTTTCCGAAATCCTGCTCAATGGCATGTTCGGGCCGGTCGGCTCACCGAAATACAGCGAATATGCGCGTGATATTCATGAGAGCGGCAAGCACCTGTTGAACGTGATCAACGACATTCTGGATATGTCGAAGATCGAGGCAGGTCACATGAAGATCCATTGCGAGACAATCGATCTTGCGCCCCTCATCGAAGAAAGCCTGCGTCTCACCTCCATCCCGGCGCAGGAAAAATCCATCACCGTGAAGCAGCATATCACGCCCGACCTGACCATGATGGGGGATCGGCGCGCCATGAAGCAGATCCTGCTCAACCTCTTGTCCAATGCGGTCAAGTTTACAAACGCAGGTGGCCGCATCGAGCTGCGCGCGCGTGACACCGGCAAGGGGCTGCGTTTGACGATTGCCGATACCGGCATCGGCATTCCAAAATCGGCGATTGGCAAGATCGGCCAACCCTTCGAGCAGGTGCAGAGCCAGTATGCCAAGAGCAAGGGAGGCTCCGGCCTTGGCCTTGCCATATCGCGCTCGCTCGTCGGGCTGCACGGCGGCACCATGCGCATTCGCTCGCGCATGAATCATGGCACCGTCGTTGCTCTGTTCATCCCGACGAAGCCCGTCGAAGCGTCGCCTGAAACGCAGAACGGACAGACTTCGACAGCCGCTTGATATCCGCTTCCACCAGCTTCAAATTCGGCGCATCGGCAGCAACGCATAAGCGTTCTATCAGCCCTGCCGGTGCGTCCTTGGGCTCGAACTCGCTGCCCACGCAAAGGCGGATGATCTGCGAAAGCTCGGTATAGAAGCGCAATGCCCCCAGGCAGAGTTCGAGTTCGTCCTGCGTTAGAATCCCCTGCCCATAACGGCTCAACGCCTTGCCCGTGCCTGTGAGGCGCGGCTCCTGGCTCTCGGCATCGTCTGGCGCAAACGGAGCGATCAGGCGTGCAAACTGCGCCAGGAACTCAATGTCGATAAGACCTCCCGGCAAGAGCTTGAGATCCCAAAGGTCACGCGGCGGCTTTTCCTTCTCGATCAGACCTCGCATCTCGGCCACGTCGGCTGCAATCTTGGCCGTCTCACGTGGGCGCGAAAGAATAGCCTCCATCACCTGCTGGGCCTCGCTCATCAGGCTTTCATCGCCGCAGATGGGCCGCGCACGGCTCAAGGCCATATGCTCCCAGGTCCACGCCTCTTCCTCCTGATATTTGCGGAAGGCATTGATGCGCGTGGCCACCGGCCCCTTGTTGCCGGAAGGCCGCAAACGCAGATCGACCTCGAAGACGATCCCCTCGGCCGTCGGCGCAGATAGCGCCGCGATCAGGCGCTGCGTGATCCGGGTAAAGTAGCGCACGGCATCGATCGGCTTTTCCCCGTCCGATTCCAGCGCACCGTCCTCGTAATCATAGAGCAGGATGACATCGACATCAGAGCCAGCCGTCAGTTCGTGGCTGCCCAGCTTGCCCATTCCGATCACCGCAACCCTGCCCGCAGGAAAGTCGCCATGCACCTGTCGGATTTCCTGCTGCACGGCCTGCAGCGCCTGCGTGATGATCAGATCCGCAAGATGGGTGAATGCGCGGCCCGCCTTGATGCCATCGATCGCTCCGGTCAACAGCCGGATGCCGATGAGGAAGCGCTGCTCCGAGGCGAAGATGCGCAGGCGATCCAGCAGATCCTCGTAATGGCGTGCACCGCCCAGAAACACGCGAAGACGCTCTTCCAGATAGGCGCGCGTCGGCATTTCCGCCATCAGGCCAGGGTCCAGCATTCCGTCGAAAACATGGGGGCGCTGGGCAATAATATCCGCCAGTCGCGGGGCGGAAGACATAATGTTCACCACCAGGGTCAGCAGGTTTTGATTGTTTCCAAGCAAGGAAAACAACTGAATGCCTGCGGGCAGCGCCTTCAGAAACCCATCGAAGCGCAGCAATGCCTCGTCTGCCCGCTTGCTTCGTCCGAAAGCACTCAAGAGTTCCGGCATCAGTTCAGTCAGCCGCTCGCGCGCCTCAACCGATTGGGTGGCACGATAGCGGCCATAATGCCAGGTGCGAATGACGCGCGACATATCCGCCGGACGCTCGAAGCCCATCCGCGAAAGCGTGTTCAACGTCTCGGGGTCATCGTTCTGGCCGGTAAACACCAGGTTGCCATCGGCGGCAGAAAGCTTGGCCTCCTGCTCGAAAAGCCGCGCATAACGCTTTTCCACAATGCGCAGCACGGCTTCAAGGTGCTCGCTGAACGCCTTGGTGTCGTCAAAGCCCATCATGAAGGCAATGCGCTTCAGCTCCGTCTCGGTTTCCGGCAGTCGATGGGTCTGCTCGTCGCGCACCATCTGGATGCGATGCTCCACATCACGCAGGAACCAGTATGCATTGGTGAGTTCGGTTGCAATCTCGGGCTTGATCCACTGGGCTTGCGCCAGCGCCGCCAGCGCATCCTCGGTGCGGCGCGCGCGCAGCGGCGGCATGCGTCCGCCGGCGATCAATTGCTGCGTTTGCGCAAAGAATTCAATCTCGCGAATACCGCCGCGACCGAGCTTCACATCATGCCCTTTCACGGCAATGGCACCGTGGCCCTTATGGGCATGGATCTGGCGTTTGATGGAGTGAATATCGGCAATCGCCGCATAATCGAGATATTTCCGGAAAACGAACGGCACCAGCTGGCGCAGAAAATCCTCGCCCGCCTTCAGGTCGCCTGCCATTGGCCGGGCCTTGATGTAGGCCGCGCGTTCCCAGTTCTGGCCACGCCCTTCGTAATAGATGAGTGCTGCCTCAACCGAAACGGCCAGCGGCGTGGAACCGGGATCGGGCCGCAGTCTCAGGTCGGTGCGGAACACATAGCCGTCGCCCGTGCGTTCCTGCATCATGCGGATCAGTCGCCGCATCATGCGCCCGTAAATCTCGCTTGCCTCCAGCGGATCTGGCAGAACACCCGTCTCCACATCGTAGAAGACCACGAGATCGATATCGGAGGAATAATTGAGTTCCCCTGCTCCCAGCTTGCCCATGCCAAGCACGATCAAGCCGCAATCCCGGCTCGGGTCCGTGCGGTCAGCCAGCTTGAGCTTGCCTGACGTGTCTGCCGCCAGCAGCAGATGATCGATAGAAGCGGCAACCGCCGCATCGGCCAGACGCGTCAGCCAGGCCGTTGTCTGGCGGGCATCGTGCATTCGGGAAAGGTCGGCCAGCGCCAACAGCACGCTCACCTCACGCTTGGCAAGGCGAAGCGCCGCCATCACCTCCGCCTCGCTCGGCGTGGCCGTCTCTCCCGGCTGCCAGCTTTGCCGCGCGGTCGTGACGGCACGCTCCAGCAGCGTTTCAAGCGGCTCACGAAGCGCCTTGGCCAAAAGTGATGGCTGAATGGTCAGGCTTTCTTTCAGGAAAGGTGAAAGCGATAGCGCCGCGACCAGAAAATCCTTGAGCGGAGAAGCCTCCTTCAAGGCTTCTGCCACAAGCGGCTCCTGTTGGCCAATCTCCTTCAGCGCGGCCTGTGCGGCCTTGGCCTCCGTCTGGTTGAAGGGGCGCAAAGGGTTAGCGCGAAGATCCGCCAAAGATTCGAACTGCTCGGCCACGATAAGAACCTCCTCCGTTCCACCCATAGCGTGTAGCCTTGTTCGATCCTGATGTCAGCCCTTGCAAGGTCAGAAGGGAATCTCAGGCTGTCGGAAGCGGAAAGATCATCGTCACCGTCAGGCCGGGCATGGCATGGTTCTCGTCATGCGTCGCAGAAAGTTCCAGTCTCCCCCCGTGAAGCTCCATAACCGCCTCAACGAGCGAGAGACCCAAACCCGTTCCCGGCTTTGAGCGACTTTCATCCAGACGCACGAACCGCTTCACCACTTCGCCGCGCTTCTCTGCCGGCACGCCCGGGCCGTGATCGCAAACCGAAAGGCGCAGCTCTTCGCCCTGGCGTTTCAGGCGCACATAAACCGGCTCTCGGCCATCGGCCTCGGCGGAGTATTTGATGGCATTGTCCAGCAGATTGAAGATCGCTTGCCCGATCAGCTCCCTGTTGCCCTGCACCGTCAAACCGGGCTCGATCTCCATCTTGAGTGCGAGGCCGGCATCTTCGGCCACGGGCTCATAAAGTTCAGCGCAATCGGCAGAAATCGCGGAGATATCGACGGAAGACATTTCGGCGGCAATTGATCCCGCCTCGACGCGAGAAATCATCAGAAGCGCGTTGAAAGTGCGGATCAGCTGATCGGATTCACCGATGATTCCCTCAAGCGCGGTGCGCCGCACCTCTTCATCGTTTTCCTCAAGCGCATCGGCCGCCTTGTTTCTCAAACGGGTCAGCGGCGTCTTCAAGTCATGGGCAATATTGTCGGAGACCTGGCGCAGGCCCTCATTCAGCTTTTCAATGCGCTCCAGCATGGCATTCAGCGATTCCGACAGACGGTCGAACTCATCGCCTGCCAGTCCCACGGGCAAGCGCTGCGAAAGATCGCCCGCCATGATCTTCGTGCTGGCGGCAGACATCCGGTCGATGCGGCGCAGTGCGTTTCTGCCAATGCCAAACCAGATGACCAGCGCACCAAGCCCCATGATCGCCAGCGCCACCATCAGCGCACGGCGAACGATCCCCCGGAACCGTCCCGGCTCGCCCAGATCGCGCCCCACCATGACGCGCAGGCCATTATCCAGAAAAAACACATTGGCGGTTGCAACATGCTCGCGCTTCGGCCCCATTTCGGTAAAGGGCTCATAGCGGAAAGGCATCCGCGTCCAGCCTTCCTGATCCAGAACCCCCGGCTCGACGGAGGCCACATTGCCCGCCAGCATCTCGCCGGTCGGGCTTGCGATCACATAAAGATTGGCACCCGGCTGGCGTGCACGCCGCTCCATGGTTCGCAGAAGAAGGTTGATGCCGCCGCGCTCATAGGCCCCGCGCACATCGGAGGTTTCCTGGTTCAGGTTCTCGCGGACCTGCTGCGCCAGAATACGCTCGGACATGGCCGTGACATAGACCACGAGAAAGGCCGCGCAGAGCGAAAACAGAATGATGTATAGCGCGGACAGCCGAACGCTGGTGGACCGGAACAACAGGCGAAGACGGCTCATGGGCGGTGTCAGCCCTCGTCCTTGATCATGTAGCCCGCACCGCGAATGGTTTTCAGAAGCGGCCTGTCGAAATCCTTTTCGATCTTGGAGCGCAGGCGTGACACATGCACGTCAATCACATTGGTCTGCGGGTCGAAGTGGTAGTCCCATACGTTTTCCAGCAGCATGGTGCGCGTCACCACCTGACCGGCATTCTTCATGAGATATTCGAGCAGGCGAAATTCTCTCGGCTGCAGAAGAACTTCCTTCCCGCCACGGCGCACTTCATGGGAGAGGCGGTCAAGCTCCAGATCGCCAACGCGATAGATCATTTCCTGTTCGGGCGTGCCCTTGCGCCTGCCCAACACTTCCACGCGTGCAAGAAGCTCGCTGAAAGCGTAGGGTTTGGGAAGGTAGTCATCGCCTCCGGCGCGAAGCCCTGTCACCCGGTCATCCACCTGCCCAAGGGCGGAAAGGATCAGAACGGGCGTATTGATGCCACGCTTGCGCAGCTCGCTGATCACAGCCAGACCATCGCGGCGCGGCAGCATCCGGTCGATCACCATCACGTCGTAGCTGTTCTCGCTGCCCATGAAGAGCCCGCTTTCGCCATCGCTGGCATGGTCAGCCACAATCCCGGCCTCCTTGAAGGCCTTGGTCATATAGGCAGCAGCTTCCAGATCGTCTTCAATTACGAGAATCTTCATGTGGGCCACCATAGCCCCGTGACCCTGCTCGTTGGAAGTGCTTTCAGCTGTTACATCCTGGGTGTGGATATCTGCTTGCATGGGCGTGTCCTTCTTAAAAAAGAAGGCGTCGGGACCAGGGTTCACGACCCTGGCTGCCCCGACGCCCGATACCGCAATCGGTGGCAGCGATCAGCCCTGGTTGATCGGCAGTGCGAGGAAGCGGCTACCGCTCTGCGATTCCACCTGGAAGAGCGCGCGGGTGCGTCCATCCTTCCGGGCCGTCTCAATCGCCTTGCTGATGTCGGCAGCCGTATTGACCTGCTGGTTGTTCACGGAGGTGATCTTCTCACCTTCGCGCAAGCCCTTGGCCGCGGCTTCCGAGTCAGGATCGACATCCGTGACGGAGACGCCCTTGCCGTCATCGGAAGGCGCAACCGTGATGCCGAGGCTTGCCAATGCCTTTTCACTGGAAGGCTGGCTCTGCTCCTGGCTCTGTCTGGTGTCGCCCTTGTTGGCCTCATCGCTTGCAAGGTTGCCGAGCGTCACTTCGACAGATTGCGCCTTGCCATTGCGCCAGATTGAAACGTCGATCTTCTTGTTCGGGCCGATGGCCGCAACCTTCTTCGCAAGGTCACGCGCATCCTTGATCGGATCGCCGTTGACGGCGGTAATCACGTCGCCCTGCTTGATACCGGCCTTGGCACCCGGAGAATTGTCCTGCGGGGCAACGACCAGCGCACCCTTGGCTTCAGAAAGCCCGAGCGATTCGGCAATGTCCTGCGTAACCGGCTGAATCTGCACGCCCAGCCAGCCGCGCTCCACCTTGCCGCTCTTCATCAGCTCGGCCACCACATCCTTGGCGGTGGAAGCCGGGATGGCGAAGGCGATCCCGACACTACCGCCGGAAGGCGAGAAGATCGCGGTGTTGATGCCCACCACTTCGCCGCTCTGGTTGAAGGTCGGGCCACCGGAGTTACCGCGGTTGACGGGCGCATCGATCTGGATGAAATCGTCGTAAGGGCCGCTGCCGATGTCACGGCCACGGGCTGACACGATACCGGCCGTCACCGTTCCGCCAAGTCCGAAGGGGTTCCCGACAGCCACCACCCAGTCGCCAACGCGGATCTTGCTGTCATCGGCAAACTTCACATACTGGAACTTGCGCTTGGCATCGACCTTCAGCACGGCAAGGTCCGTGCGGCTGTCCTTGCCCACCAGCTTGGCATCCAGCTCGGTGCCGTCGTTCATCACAACCGTGTAGGCAGAGCCGTCCGCGACGACGTGGTTATTGGTTACCAGATAGCCGTCTTCGGAGATGAAGAAGCCGGAACCCTGCGCCACCGGGCGCATGAAGTGCTGGCGATTTCCATTCCGGTTTCCGCGTTCGGCGTGATCCTGGTTGCGACCGTTCGGCATCTGTCCGCCGAACTCCTTGAAGAAGCGCTTCAGCGGGTGGTCGTCGGGAAGATCGTCAAAACCGCGACCGCCAAAGTTGAAGGAGAAGCCGTTGCTGGCATCGTCGGAGGCGGCAGTTGCATCGGATTTGACGCGAACCGAAACGACGGCGGGCGAAACGGCCGAAACGATATCCGCAAAGCTTGGGACCTGCGGAGAGTTGACCGTCACAGGCTCGGCAAAGCTTTCGTAAACCTGGGCCGGAATCCCGGTTGAAAGCATGACAGCCGCAAGGCCCGCAACAGTCGTGCCCTTGAGAATTGTCTTCAAGGAAGGGCGTCCGATCTTGCTCATGGTCGATACCTTTTCATTCATTCAGCGGAAGCCGGAAGTCCGGCGGTGAGTTGATGAATGAAGATATAGGGAGTGAGACCTTAACTGCACCTGTCCGCGGGGTGAAATGTTTGTAATGTTGATGTCAGGCTGAAGTATCAGTCCGGGCGCCCCTGGCGCAGCAATTGGTCCACCCGTGCCTGTTCTTCCGGAGAAAGAAGCTTTTCTTCTTTCCGGGAGGGGCGAGACCGGCGCAGAAACAGGAAAACGGCCACAATACCCACTGCGAAAAGTGCCGCTGGCATTGCCCATAGCGCAATCGTTTTCTCGCTCAGGCGCGGCTTCAGCAGCACGAATTCGCCATAGCGGGAAACGAGGTAGTCGATCACCTGCTGGTCGCTGTCGCCCTGTGTAATGCGCTCGCGCACCAGAAGCCGCAGATCCTTCGCCAGTTCGGCATTGGAATCGTCAATCGACTGGTTCTGGCAAACCATGCAGCGAAGCTGCGCGGAAAGATTTCTGGCCCGCTCCTCCAGAACCGGATCTTTCAAAATCTCATCCGGGTTCACAGCCAGGGCATGACCCGGCGCAAAGGCCAGAAACAGCAGGACCGCAATGGAAAACAGCCGTTTCATTCCGCTGGCTCCATCGCCACCCTCACAGCCTTTGCCCTGCGGCTGGGAGCCCCCACTCGCAATCGACGGTCGGAGAGCGAAACGAAGCCGCCAATCGTCATCACCAAAGCTCCGCCCCAGATGCACAGAATGTACGGCTTCCACCAGATACGCACGACAATGCCGCCATCCGCCATCGGATCGCCAAGCGATACATAAAGCTGGCTGAGGCCGAAGCTCAGGATCCCCGCCTCCGTGGTCGGCATCCGGCGCGCGGTATAGATGCGCTTGGAGGACCAGACATCGCGCACCGCCACGCCGCCGCGGCTGATGGTGAAGTGAGCGCGTTCCTCGGTGTAGTTGGGGCCAACCGCTTCCCGCATTCCGTCGAAAATGATCGAGTAGCCACCGGCCTGTGCCACCTGGCCCTGCTTCATTTCCAGCACGGTTTCGGTCTCGAACGTGGTCACGGCCACGACGCCGAGAACCGTCACGCCAAGGCCGAAATGCGCCAGCGCCGTGCCGAAGGCCGAGCGCGGCAGGCCCTTGAGACGGGCAAATGCCACTTTGAAGGCCAGCTTGCCGAAATTGGCGCGATACCAGAGATCGGCCAATGCGCCGAACATCAGGAAGAAGCCCAGTGCCAGCCCCAGCCAGGCCATCACAGGCCCGCCGTTCTGCGCGTAATAGAGGCCAAGTCCCGCAACGAGAGAAAGTCCGGCCGCACCGTAAAGCCGCTGCAATGCGCCCAGAAGGTCACCCCGCTTCCAGGCAAGCAGCGGGCCGAACGGCACGATCAGCAGAAGCGGCACCATCAACAGCCCGAAGGTCAGGTTGAAGAAGGGCGCGCCAACGGAAATTTTCTCGCCTGTCAGCGTTTCCAACACCAGCGGATACAGCGTTCCCGTCAGCACGGTTGCCGTGGCAACGGTAAGAATCAGGTTGTTCAAAACCAGCGATCCCTCGCGGGAAATCGGCGCAAAAAGTCCACCGCTCTTCAGACCCGGCGCACGCAGCGCAAACAGGGAGAATGCACCGCCGACGAAAATCGAGAGAATGGTCAGAATGAAAGTTCCGCGCGTCGGGTCCGTTGCAAAGGCATGCACGGAGGTCAAGACGCCGGAGCGCACCAGGAAAGTGCCAAGCAGCGAGAGCGAGAAGGTGATGATTGCCAGAAGCACGGTCCAGATTTTCAGCGCTTCGCGTTTTTCCATCACCAGCGCCGAGTGCAAAAGCGCCGTTCCGGCCAGCCAGGGCATGAAAGAGGCGTTCTCCACCGGATCCCAGAACCACCAGCCGCCCCAGCCAAGTTCGTAATAGGCCCAGTAGGATCCCATGGCGATCCCGGCGGTGAGGAAAGTCCAGGCCGCCAGTGTCCAGGGCCGCACCCAGCGTGCCCAGGCGGCATCGATGCGCCCTTCCATCAGCGCGGCAACGGCAAAGGAGAAGCAGACGGAAAAGCCGACATAGCCGAGATAGAGCAATGGCGGATGCACCGCCAGGCCGGGATCCTGCAGCACCGGGTTCAGGTCCTGCCCCTCGGCAGGCGCAGGCATCAGCCGCACAAAGGGGTTGGAGGTCAGCAGGATGAACAGCGTGAAGGCAACGCCCACCCAGCCCTGCACGGCCAGCACATTGGCTTTCAGCGTGTCGGGCAGATTTTTGCCGAACAGCGCCACCAGGGCGCTGAACAGGGCAAGAATCAGCAGCCACAGCATCATGGAGCCCTCGTGGTTCCCCCAGACGCCGCTCAGCTTGTAGATCATGGGCATCAGCGAATGGGAGTTTTCCCAGACGTTGCGCACGGAAAAGTCGGAGACCGCATAGGCCCAGGTGAGCGCGAGGAAAGAAATGGACACCAGAACGAACAGCAGAACCGAGGCAGGCGGCGCAATGGCCATCATCGCCGTGTCCTGGCGGCGCGCGCCGATCACCGGCACAATCGAAACGATCAGCCCCACAGCGAGCGAAAGAACCAATGCGTAATGACCGATTTCGATGATCATTTTGTCACGCTCCCGGAGGGGCTGCCGCCCTCGCCTTCCTTCCACACGCCGTCGGCTTTCAGGCGGTCGGCCACTTCTTTCGGCATGTAGTTCTCATCATGCTTGGCCAGCACCGAATCGGCCACGAAGGCGTTGGCTGAGGCAAATACGCCTTCCGTCACCACCCCTTGGCCCTCGCGAAACAGGTCGGGCAAGATCCCCGTATAGCTCACCGGCACGCTGGCGGAACCATCCGTCACCTTGAAGCTGACGGTGGAGCCTTCGCCACGCACGACAGAACCGGCCTCGACCAGTCCACCAAGCCGGATTCGCGTTCCGGGTGAAACTTCATTTTTCGCCAGATCGCTCGGCATGAAGAAATAGGCCACCGATTGGCTGAAGGCGAACATCACCAAAAGCACGGCGGTCAGAATGAAGCTCATGCCGCCAGCGATGATGGCCAGTCTCTTTTGCTTGCGTGTCATTGCAGGCTTCCCCCGCTCAGCCCCATTTCCCGAGCCAGCGCCACCAGTCGCCGCCCCTCATCACTCGTTTCAGGATAGGTCGTCAGGCCGGTCTGCAAGGCTTGTCGCGCCTTTTCATCCTGTCCCATCACCTTGTAGGAACGCACCAGCCGAAGCCAGCCCTCAATGTTCTTCGGGTCGTCCTTCAGCTTGGCCTCAAGGCTTGCCACCATTCCCGCAATCATCGCCTGCCGGTCGTCTGAAGACATGCCCTCGGCAGCGGCAATGTCCGCGCCCGTGGGGTTGCCCAGTTGCGGGGTGCCCTTCGGCGCATCAGCCGGTCGATTGGCGGCAATATGCTGCGCAACCAGCTGCTCCCAGGCGGCACCGGGCGGCGAGTCCTTGGCAATAGCCTCAAAGGCTGAAAGCGCCTCGGCCTTGCGGCCTGCCTGCTCAAACCCCAGCGCCACGTAGAAGCGGGCACGCATATTGTCACGATCGGCGGCCGCCGCCTTTTCAAAGAAAGCCCGCGCCTCCTCGGTCACGATGCCCTGGTTGGATGCCACCAGCGTTTCGCCCAGCCCCGCCAGACGCTGCGGCGTCTCGCCCAGAATGCGCATGGCATTGCGATAGGCAGCCTCTGCGTCATCATAGCGGTTGGATCGGAAATAGATCGGTGCCAGCAGATCCCAGCCCGCTCCATCCTGCGGGTTCTGCGCCAGATGCCGCTCGGCCTTGGCGATCAGCAGTGCAATGTTATTGCCGGGATTTTCCAGCCGGGCCGCCAGTGGCTGGTCCGGCACGCCGGGTTGGCCGAGCATCAGATAGCCCGCCAGCCCTATGACGGGAGGACAGAGCACCACGAAGGCGGTGGTCAGCCGATGTTTGCGCTGTGCCGCTTTTTCGGCTGCGGCTGCGGCTGCGCGGCCATCGGAAACCGCCAGCAGACGGCGTCCGATTTCGGCACGGGCATAGTCCGCTTCGGTTGCGCCGATCAGGCCCTGCGCAAGATCGCGATCGATCTCCTGCAACTGGTCACGATAGACCGCCGCCTCATCCTCGCCCTTTTCGGGGGCGTCGGGAATTGCTTTCATAAGCGGTGCAAGAAGCAATCCCGCCACGCCTGCCGTCAAAACTGCGATAACGATCCAGAAAAACATAGAGGCCAATTACTGCAAGCTGAGGCACATTCCAATCGCGCAACAGCTGATGACAAGAATTTGAGGCATTTCGCCGCAAACCCTCTATCGTCCGCGCGGCTGGCCCGGGCCTTGATTTACGTCAATCCGCTCGCTGGCTGGCGTTCAGGTCAGAGGCGACCAGGCACCGTCGCTATTGCGGCAGGCTGTTCCCCGCGTTTTCACATCGCGACCGCTCACCGTCAGCGTATGGGTGTATTGGCGGCAGTTCTGGGAACCGACCTGATAGGGTGCGGCTGCAACCACTTCCCCCTTGGCATTGCCGCCGTTCCAGGGCACCGCCTGGCCAACGCCTGAAAATTCCAGTGCCTTGTATTCTGCTTCCAGCGCCCGCTGGCGATCGCCATCGTTCAGCTGCACGCCAGAGCGTGAAACAATTCCGCCCTGCAATGCGACGATGTAATTGTTCGGCGTTGCCTTCGAACCGAAGAGCCCGCCTCTTCCAGCTCCTGTGGTGGAGCAGGCCGAAAGCAAACTTGCAGCAACAACGGGCCAGACAACATATTTCACCGGGCGGAAATCCTCTTTTAAAAACCACTCAAGCCATTGAAACCATGCCTGCCCTGAAATGCGACAGACGAGCCTCGGCTCAAGATGGTTTTTAGCGTTTCTAAAGTAAAGGTCGAGGCAAGAATTTATCACTGTGCCATTTATACCGCAGTGAAACGTCATGTCAGCGTTTCCTCAAGCGGTTTCCTTGGTTATCCCCGGCAGCGTCAGCACGGCGCGCAGGCCGCCGCGACGTCCCCGCGTCAGGTGGAATTTCCCCTGATATTCGCTGGAAATTTCCCCCACGATGGAAAGGCCGAGCCCTGTTCCGGGCTTGCTCTCGTCCAGGCGGCGACCGCGTTTCAGCGCCTCCTTGATTTCGTCGGGGTTCAGACCGGGGCCATCGTCTTCCACCGCAATCTCGATCCAGTTGCGGCGAACGGGATCGACACCCTCCGGTGCCAGCGCCGGTTGAACCGTCAGCCACACACCGCTCTTGGCATGGCGGGCGGCATTTTCCAGAAGGTTGCCAACGGTTTCCTCCACATCCTGCTGCTCCATGCCCAGCGCCAGACCCGGCTGGCTGGCGGTCAGTTCGAAAGTCTTGTCCGGATTCAGCCGCCGCATCACCCGCACCAGACGCTCCAGCACCGCATCGGCTTCCGTGCGCGCCAGCATGGATTCGCGCTGGGCGGCAATGCGCGCCCGGTTCAGGTAGGATTGAACCTGGCTCTGCATGGCTTCCGCCTGGCTGCGCACAACGCCGCCATGGTCCTTGTCGATGAGCCGTGCTTCGTTCAAAAGCACGGCCAGCGGTGTCTTCAGCGAATGCGCCAGATTGCCCACCTGCATGCGCGCCCGTTCCACAATGCGTCGGTTGCTGTCGATCAGCGCATTCATTTCCACGGTCAGCGATTGCACCTCGCGGGGAAATTCCCCGGCCAGCCGCTCGGCTTCGCCCCGGCGTACCTTTTCCAGTGCCCGCCTTGCCTCATCCAGTGGCCGAAGGCCGAAGAGAATGGCAAGTCCGTTCACCACAAGGCTGCCCAAACCAAACACCACCAGCGCAATGTAAAGGCTGCGGGTGAAGCCCTGCACATCCTCGTCCACCACATTCAGATTGCCCGTCACGCGAAAGCGGGCCGCACGGCCTTCCGCATCCAGCACCACCTCCGTTTCCGCCACCAGCACCCTGTTTCCATAGGCATCGGTGGCCTGATAGAAACGCTCATAGCGGTTGTTGAACGGCACGTTGAGGATGGAGGGCACCTTGATGTTCGAGGTGCCGAGCGAGGAGGAAGACAAAGGCGTTGCGGCAAAGGTGCCAAGCGGCTCCACAATCCAGTACCAGCCGGTTTCCGGCTGCGAGAAGCGCAGGTCGCCCAGTTGCGGATTGCCTGCCAGGCTGTTGTCCTCGCCAATGGTGATGGAGTTCACCACGTTGTAGAGCTGGGCGCGCAGCAGGTCGGTAAAGGCCCGCTCGGAGGATTTGGTATAGAGGGCGGAAATCACCAGTGCGATCACCACCAGCGCCACAGCAGACCATGCCGTGGCAAGCAGCAGAACGCGGGCGGTAACCGACCTAACGTACATCGGTCGGCGCTTGCATGCGGTATCCGAGACCACGCACCGTCTCGATCAGATCGACGCCGATCTTCTTGCGCAGGCGACCGACAAAGACTTCGATCGTGTTTGAATCCCGGTCGAAATCCTGATCATACATGTGCTCGATCAGCTCGGTACGGGAAACCACCTCGCCCATATGGTGCATGAGGTAGGAGAGAAGGCGGAATTCGTGCGAGGTCAGCTTCAGCTGAACGCCGTTCACGGTTGCCTTGGAAGCCTTGGTGTCGAGCTTCACCGGACCGCAGGTAATCTCGGAGGAGGCATGACCGGCGGCGCGGCGAATAAGTGCGCGCACACGTGCCAGCACCTCTTCCACATGGAAGGGCTTGGCCACGTAATCGTCGGCACCGGCATCGATGCCCGCCACCTTGTCACTCCAGCGGTCGCGAGCCGTCAGCATCAGAACGGGCATCACCTTGCCCTCGGCACGCCATTTCTCCACCACGGTAATGCCGTCCATTTCCGGCAGGCCGATGTCGAGGATCACCGCGTCATAGGGTTCTGTTTCGCCGAGATAATGCCCCTCTTCGCCGTCGAAGGCCTGGTCGACCACATAACCCGATTCCTTCAGGGCGTCGGTCAGCTGGCGGTTCAGGTTGGCGTCGTCTTCGACCACGAGAATGCGCATGGAAGTCCTTCGTCACGATGAGAGTGCGGAATCGGTAAGCCTTTTAGCAAGCTTTACATCGGAACGCGAACAGTCACTTTGCGGGGCCGCTCGCCGCTCCCCTGCACCAGAACGGTCACGATGCAGGTCGCGCCATCCTTGGAAGGCTGGGCAGAAAGAAGCTGCCCGCCCGTTTCGCGTACCACCCTGGTCGCGGCATCGCCGCAATCGCCTGCCACAAGAAGCAGATAATCGCGGGCGAAGGTCTGCGAAGCTGACAGGCTCATCAGGCCCGCCGCGACGATCGCGATCATCTTTCTTGATGCCATGACTACAACTTCCGCTCACAACCACGCATGGGTTTGATTACCAAACCAACTGGTAAATTATGTATCGAATGACGGCTGAATGGCAAATGAATGTCCGGTTCAGCCAATTTTGCCTCATCCGTTCCGGTCAACAGAGGCGATGGCGCGCGTGGCGGTCAGGCGCCCGTAAATCGCCAGAAGTCCGCCCAGAGCGCTTGCGGTACTGGTCAGCGCGTCTGCCAGCCCCACCTGTTCCTGAAAGGGAATTGCGTGCCCCCGCGCCTGCATCAGCGCGGCGAAAATCGCAATGAGCCCACCCCATACGGTCTTGGATTGATACCAGGCCTTGGCGTCGTCCATGTCATCTAACTCCCTGATTTTTAACGTTCACTATCCGGTTGGCGGCAATGCCTGCGGGGACCGCCCGCCCCATTTGCAGCACCCGCACACGAAAACGTGTCTGGATGCCTGCAAAATCCGACAGTTCCGAAGCCTTCGGGTAGAGCAAGCCGGGCTCGCCCACCTCGAATCGGCGCACCAGCGCGCCGGTCTGCGGGTTCAGAAGCTCCAGCCGGTAGCGCTCCTCCGGCTCATCCAGCGGCACCTCGCTTGCCTCCCAGTCGTCGGCGTCTGTCCGCGCGCGGCGCACCCAGGTAAACGCTGTCCCGGCCTCGTTTCGTGTTGCTCTCACATGAACGGGGGAAAGTGGCGTCAGCGCCCGACTGCCCGCCATCAGGCGTTGCGGTTCGGTGCGGTCGCCCTGCCCGCCCAGCGGCTCCAGCAGCCAGTTGAGCGCAAGCCCCCGCTCTTCCGCCGCCAGGCCCAGCGGCAGAACCGCCTCGTCCAGCAGCACCAGCCGGGCACCTTCTGCCGCGCCTGTCGCCATGGCATCCTCGGTTCCGGCAAGAGCCCGCAACAGGCTGGTCAGCCGCCAGCGCCCCGGCCCCAGTTCTTCCGCCCGTTCGAAGGCCAGAACCTCCCAGGCACCGGATCGGCTTTGCACCGCCACCCGGTTTTCGCCGCTCAGAACAGCAAGCCGCGAAACGGTGGAGAGCCCCCCGAAGGGCAGCGAAAGCATCACGCTGTTCTGCCGGTCGAAACGCCCCACACAGCCGCCCTCCAGCGGTTGCAGCAGGCTTCCGATCCGTGCGGGCCGGTCGATCAGCACACGCGCCCGATAGCCCTCCCCGGTCGGCGAACTGGAAACCGCCATCCGCGTCCAGGGTTTGGCGAAGGCTGCAATGCGGGCGAAGCTTTCCGGTGGTCCCGCCTCGTATTGCGGCAGGTCGAGAAACGCGACCAGCGGATCGAAACCTTGCGAAGGTGCCACGGCGGCCAGTCGCTCCGGCGTGGCCGATGGCGCGGGAGGCGCGGACGCCGCCTCGAACCGCCGCGCCTCGACCTGCCGCACATCGGCATCGTCGATTCGCGTGATGATGAAGACGCCCTCCGGGCTGCTGGCAGGCCCGCCCACCAGCCGCACCGCATCGCCCGGCATGGGCGCAATATCGGCGGGCGAAAGCGGAAACCGGATGGTGCGCCGCGCCAGATGGCTGTCGCGCAGCAAAGCCTCCACGCTTGCCTGTGCCATCTCGTCGCTCATGGCCCCTGGCAGATCGGTGCGCAGAATACGCCGCGTCATGCCTGGCAGAGGCCGGGAGCGCACACTCGCCTGATCGTAATCCAGCGCCGTATTGGCAAAGCCGATCACGGCTTCTGCGGCAAAATCGCTGTCATGGCCTCGCGTCTCGGTCCAGGCGGGTTCGCCCTCGCGCTCCGCCAGCACCGTAATCTCGCGCACGGGCAAAGCCGTTTTCCCGCGTGAGCGGAAGACAAGCCTGCCCTCCACCTCGGTCACGTCGAGCAGAAAGGCTTCCGCCAGTGGTGCCAGCATCTGCCGTGCCGATGAGATTTCGCCTTGCACATAGCCGGTCAGATCGCCGCACACCCCGGAAACGTCGAAGTCGTGAAAGCCGTGATCGCTGAGGATCGCGGCAATCGTATCGGCCAGTGTGGCAGCGCCCAGCCGCCCGGTCAGCCAATGGCCGGTGCGCCAGTTCTCTCCATCGGACCAGACGGAGGATTGCTGTGGAAAGGCGGGGTAAGGCCGCGCATCCCAGGCCCAGAGAAACAGCCTTTCCGGGTCCACCATTCCGGCCGGGGCCGCGCCGCTTTTCCAGTGGGCGAAATGCGCGTCGAGGAACCGCCGCTGAACGGCATCGTCCCGCGCTCCGCTGGAAAAATAGGGCCTGCCGCTTTCCGCGGATTTCGGGTCGAGAAACAGGTTGGGCTGGTTGCCGCCCTTGTCGATGGCAGCGCATCCAAGCTCGGTAAACCAGATGGATTTCGATCCCGGCACCCATTGCGTCGGCACCGTGCTTTCCTGCCCGCCCATGCGGTTGAAATGCCGGTTGCCCCACCATCCCGCCAGATCCTTGTAGCGAAACACCCAGGGCTTTCCCGCCAGACCATCGGTAATGGGGCTGCGTTGTCGCGCCCGACGTGCTGCCTCGCTCGCATAGTACCAGTCGAAGCCCTCGCCGGAGGTGATGGCGCGGGCAAACCCCCCCCGGTCCTGCGGGCTCGCCATGCCGTCGGGATTGCCGCTCGTCAGATCGCTGTCGCGCCAGTCCGAAAGCGGCATGTAATTGTCGATGCCGATTGCATCAATTGCTGGCGAAGCCCAGAGCGGATCGAGGTGAAAGAACACGTCGCCCGTGCCGTCCTGCGGGTGATAGCCGAAATATTCGCTCCAGTCGGCGGCATAGGTCAGCCGTGTCCCGGCTCCCAGACGGGCTCGGCAGTCGTCAGCCAGCCGCACCAGCTCCTCCACGAAGGGAAAGCTGTTTGCCCCGGCCCGCACGGTCGTCAGCCCGCGCATTTCGGAACCGATGATGAAGCCCTGCACCCCGCCTGCCTGACGGGCCAGATCGGCATAATGCAGCACCATGCGGCGATAGCCTTCCTCCCGGTTGCAAAAAGTGGAGATCTGGCTTGCCGCCGCAGGTGTCCGGTCCACGGATCCGGCGCTTCCCGGTGCAGGATGGCAGGTGATGCGCCCCCGCCAGGCATAGGGAGGCTGGCCCACGCCGCCATGGGGGTTGGGAAGGCTGTTGCCTTCTGCAATATCCATCATCACGAAGGGATAGAGATAGACCTCCAGCCCCCGCGCCTTCAGGTCGGCAATCGCCGCCAGCACGCTGTCATCGCTGGGTGTGCCGCCATAGGCCGGGGCGCCATTGCGCTGGCTTACCAGATGGGCATCGCCCCGCGCCATGCCCGCCACACGCCAGCCCGGTATCTCAAGCCCGCGCTTTGGCACTTCCACACCTGGCACAATGCGGCATTCTCCGGCGCGCAGGTCGGTTCCAAACCAGCTCACCACCAGCGCCACGCGCTTCAGGTTCGGGCAAAGCGCCTGCAGCTCATCCATCGAGGCATGCCAGTCGGTCGATGCCATGCGGTTGTTGCGGTTCAAAATGGTGGCGGAGCCGAAAAAGGAGCGTTGCCTCACGGGCACTGGCGAATAGCCCGCTTCCGTCGAACCGGGGATCACAACCACCGCCCGGATGTCGCGCTCCAGCGTGCCGACGGCACGAACCACCTCGAATTGCAGCAGCGGAATGCGGTTGCCGTAATTGCCGATGGGAAGCCGCTCGAACACCACATAGGCCAGGCCGCGAAAGGCAGGGGCGTTGCCCGCCCCCTGCTTGGCCTCGATCAGGGGATCGGGCAATTGAGACTCGCTGCCCTTGTAAACGCGCATTTCCACGGTGGTCAGGTCCAGTTCCTGTCCATCCGCCCACACACGCCGCACATGCGAGATTTCTCCCTCGCAAAGCCCCAGCGCCAGATTGGCGTAGTAGGTGAAAGTCTTGGCCCGCTGGCTGCCGGTGGATTTGCCGCCCCGGCGCTCGTTGCGCACTTCCTCTTCAAAGCGCGTGGCCCAGATCAGCGTCGCGCCAATGCGCGTGGTGCCATAAACGCGGGCGATTGCGGTTCCCTCATCGGCACCGGAAAAGCGTGCGGTGGAAAGGCGCGGTCCCATGGCGGTCGATCCGCCGCCCAGCAGGGCCCGGTCCACCATGGCCCCCGCCAGCCCTCCGGCTGCGCGCCCCAGCATCGCCCCCACCGGGCCAAAAAAGGAACCGATGACAGCACCCGCCGCCTGAAACATGATTGTTGCCATGCAATTCCTCAGCAAGTTTGAATGCCACAGGCTCAACCGAACCGATGCACGGCCACGATCCGCCGTCGCCAGCCATCCACCAGGGCAGAGCGCGTCACAGCGGCCTGTTCATAGGCGTGGATGAACCAGCCATCACCGGCCAGAATGCCCACATGCTTGGCCGCGCATCCTGCCCGCCAGCGAAAGACCAGAATGTCACCGGGTTTCGCCTCACTGAGAGGCATAGCCGCTCCGAACAGTTGTCGCCCCGCATGCAGCAGCCGCTCCTCGCAACTGCGTTCTGCCCAGTCCGGGGCATAGGGGGGAATGGTCATCGGCGGCTCGCTGCCATAAAGCTCGCGCCACACGCCAAGCACCAGCCCGATGCAGTCGCAGCCAATCCCCTTTGTCGCCCCTTGATGGCGATAGGGCGTGCCGATCCAGCTTTCGGCGATGGCAAGAACATGCTCTGCCCGGCTCATGAAAACAGCGGCCCGCCATCATGGCTTCCATTGGCCCCGGCATAGGAATAGCTGAAATCGGCACCCGGCATATGCGGAAAGCCACGAAAATTCAGCCCGTTGCCAAAGCGCTGGCGGCAGGTCGAAAATCGCTTGTCGCAACCGGCCGTCAGCACCACGCCTTCGCCTGCGGCCAGATCGCGCTCCAGCGGCAGCCACAGCGTCACAAGGCTTGCGTCATCCGCCTGCCGCTCATGCCGATCCACCAGCACAACCGTGCCATCGGCAAACTGCATTTCCCCCTGGTCGAAAAAGCCGCTTTGGCGTCCCCCGAGACCGCTCACGATCAATCGGCTGCGGTCAAGCTGCTGGCTCACCTGGCCGCTGGCGCGAAAGGCCGCCAGAGAAACACGGCAGCGCTCGTCGCCGAGACGCGCATCGCAGCGCCGCCCGTAAATGCGCCCCTGCGGCTGGTCCAGCCTATGTGCCATGCTGCGCAATTCGGCGCTGAAGCGGTCGCCGGATCGCGTCACCTCGCCAATCTCGCGCACTTCCAGCCGCACATAGTGCGAGCTATCGGCCCAGTTGACGAGAAACAGTTCCACCTTTGCCCGGTCGAAGCGACCAGCGGCCAGATCCGCCTCCGTGATCGCCTCGCTGGAAAAGCCGCCGCTCACCTCGCCGCTATTGGCCGCCATTCCGCTTGCCGCTTCGCTCTCACTGGCGGAAAAGCCGCTTGCCGCACGGCAGCGGGTTCCGGCAAGGATCAGGTCTTCGTCGTGGTCGGTAAAGCCCAGCACCACACCATCGGTGCGCGTTACTCGCCAGGCATGGCAGGTCGTCGTGGCATCCATCGCCAAATGCGCCGCAAGTGTCGGTGGAACCGTCCTCATGGCAAAATCTCCTGAATGGGAATGGCCGGAATGCGTCCGGCATTGAAGGCGGTCAGGTTGATGTCGATCCGGTCGGTGTCGAAACGCACCGGCACATCGAACTCGAAGCCGGCACGAATAACCGCCCCCGCCGGTGGCACCGCATGGGCTGCGAAGGTCACAAGCCCGGTTGTCGCATCGCAGGTAAAGCGGTCGCCCGCCACTGCCTGCCCGTTGACACTCACCACCACGCTTGGACCTATCGGCTTTGCAATGGTGCGGCGGCTTGCCCCGCCCGCATCGCCATAGATCTTCACCAATTGAAAGCTGCGTTGCACGCCGTCACCCGTGCCGATCACCTGATCGGTGGCACTCAAGGCCGCATGGGGCGGGCAGGATTTCCAGTCCAGCGGGTCGCGAAAGCGAAAGCCGTAAAGCTGGCCCATGCGCGCCTCGAAAAAGGCAAGCACTTCATAAAGATCGGCAAGCGATTTGATGCCGCTTCCCGCATCGTAAGCGCGTCTGGCATTGCGCCATCGTGCATTGCGGTTCTCTCGCCCGTTGGACAGGTTGACAATATCGGTGCGCCGCACCGGCCCGCCACTCACCCCCAGCGCCAGCCGCAGGGGAAAGCGCACCTCGTGAAATCCACTCATGAATGTTGCCTTTTGTGAGAATGCCTTAAGGCGATCAGAGCACTGGCAGCATGGCTTCTATGGAGATGCTTCACCTTGCGCACCGTCTATGGCATAGCGCTCAGAACATCTTTTCGTTGAAAGAAGATCATGCCATCTCCCTACATCGCCAAGAAGGTTTGGCCTGATTATATATTAAACGGCGCTACTTTTTCTTTTACGCATTTGGCAGAAGCGTATTTCACCGCGCATGATTCACTTGGCCATGAGAAGCAGATCATCGTGACCTATCAGGATCATGTTTTCACCCGAGATGCCGTGGAGGGCGAAACTCTGAAAGACGCATTTCCCGGTGCAAACAGAGACCCATTCGGTGTCTTTTGTCCGGTGCGTTACCGCTGGTCGTTGAGGCTACCGCAGATCATCGCGCTTCTACCAGAGCAACGCATCTGGAACCTTCGCAAGGACGACAGATATGCCCATGTCCCTGTTGTCGCGGAGAACGGCGAGACTATCCTCTATTCCATTGTCTTCAGCATAGAGCCCGTCAAACGGAATATTGCTTATGATTTCTGGATCAGGGTCCGAACTGCCTATCCTTGCGACGGTCCGCCGCCAGATACGTTTGGCGATGTGCGCTTCAGCCATCTTCTGATGGTTCGGGAAAGGGGGAAACACCCACCGCGAAATTATTCGCCACACCGAAAAACGCCGAAAACGGCAGCCTCGCAAAGCAGTGACCCAACAGAGGAATAGTAGAAAAACAAACGGCCCCTTTCGGGGCCGCAGCAACCATAATTGGTTTGGGGGCAAAACTCTTCGGTTTCCCTATCCTCGCCTCACGCGAGAACCAGATTATTCATCTGGCGGTGTTGGCTATCTCACGCCCGAAATCCAACGATCTGTTCATGACGATACTGTCCCGGCGTGAAAAGTCAATATTCATTGGCCTTTTGCGCCGCTCATTCTCTGCGGAGAGGGTGTCACAAAGCCGGCACTCATGAAACCCCTCACACACCACGCCGGCCACGCGCCACGCTGCGCGCCAGCATGGCGGAAATCTGCCCCTCGCTTTTGCGGAAGCTCGCGGCATCGGTGGCATTCACGTTGAATACAATGGGTGCGGCACTGCCACCTCCGCCCGTCATGGCAACGCCCAGCGCACCGTCCGGCCCGCGCTGTAGCGGCAGAATGGCTTCCGCCCCTGCCTCGCCCATCAGCCCCATATTGCCGCCTGCCATGGAAAAGAAGCTTGGGCTGCGCACCACGCCGCCATCGGCAAAGGGCGTCACCTTGCCCATCGAGCCAAGCAGGTTTCCGGCTGCCCCGGCCACGGCATTTTGCAAAGGCTTCAATGCGGCGGAAAGGGCCATGTCGCTCATGCGCCGACCGAGCCCCCGCAGCACGTCGTCCAGCCCCTTTCCTTGCAGCACCGCCCCTTGCAAGGCTCCGCTCAAGGCATCGCCAAAGCTCTTCGAGCGTGCCTCAAGGTCGTTCATGGTGCGCGATAGTGCTTCCGCGTCGGAAAGGGTTTGTCTTACTGGCGAATTGTCCGTGGTCATGATCTTTCAGCCTCATCGGGGAAAAGCCGCATCAGCGCCTCCATCTCGGCGCGATCCATGGCGTCCCGGCGGGGGCGACAGCCTCCTGCCATGGCCATGAATTCGCGGGGGCTCAAGCGCCAGAATGTTTCAGGAGAAAGCCGCAGCACGCACAGGCCCATATGCATCACCTCCGGCCATCCGGGCTGGGTTGCGTCTTGTGGCTGCGGTGCTGCGGCTCTCAAGGGTTTGGGCGCATGTCTCCTTGGGCATCGCTAAAGGCGCTTTCCAGCAACTCACTGGCAATCCGGGCCGAAGCGGCAATGCCGCCCTCTATGTTCATGCCCGCCACTTCCTCATCGGGAAACAGGTTGCCGCCACCGCGAAGACCGGCACCGATTACCTTCACCAGATCGCCCGCCTTCAGCTTTCCCTTCGAGAAATAGGCGGCAAGGCCCGACAGATCCTCCACGCCAAAGGCCGTCTCAAGCTCCGCCAGCGCCCCCAGTGTCAGGCACAGAATGCGCCGCTCGCCATCGATCATGGCCTCCACTTCGCCGCGATGGCGGTTCGCCCGCCGCCCGGAAAATCCCTCACGCGCCGCCATCACAGCGCCCCGAAGCTCAAGGCACCGGCAGATTCCAGCGCCAGTTCAAAGCGCACTTCGCCATTGTGCTCGCCGGAATATTCCAGTGCCGTGATCTGAAACGGTCCGCTGATTGTGCCGAAGGAGGGTATCAGCACCTGCCAGTTCAAGATTGCACCGGCAAAGAAGGTGGCTCGGATCAGCGCATCGGATGCCTGATCCTTGAACAAGCCGCCACCGTTCAACGATGCCCGTTGAATGCCAGCACCGCCCAAAAGCTCGCGCCAGCGCCCTGCACTTTCGGCATCGGTAATGTCCACTGTCTCGGTGTTGAAGGCCAGCCGCTTGCTGCGCAAACCCGCCACCGTCAGCCAGCTTGCCCCGTTTTCCACCTTCAACAGAAGGTCTCGTCCCGCCTGCGCCACCATCGCACCTGCTCCCGTCATTCAATGAGTTGGTTCTCAAAAATGTCTTCAAATCGTCTCGGTCACTGCCCGCAGGCGAATCTCCGTCACCAGCGCCCGTGTCTTGCCGTCCAGCCGCTCACGGGTGGACAAAACAACGAGGTTCACCAGATGTGAGCCTTGCCCCAAAGTCGGCCTGCCCTGGCCCAGCAGCGCCTGCACCCGCGCACTCAAACGTTGCGCCTGCTGCCTGCTCGCCCCCTCGCACCACAGTTCAAGGGTCAGAAAATGCTCCTCCCCCTTTTCGGTCGCGGTGGAATAATCGCGGCTTTCCAACTCGCCATACACGATGCAGGGCAACCCTAGACGAACGGCATTCCGGTCAATGAACCCCGCTTGCCCCACCTCGGAAACCAGCCCCGCATCGCCGACAAGCCGCGTATGAATGGCCTTCATCAAGCTTGAAGCCGCGCTCATAAAAGCACCTCCTCGCAGTCGCAGAGAAAAAACCGCCCGCTCTCATCCGGGTCGCGCAGGCTGCGGATGGTCAGCACCCGCTCACCCCGGCGAAAGCGTTGCCCAGCCCGCAAGTCCGGCCTCTGGCGCAGTGTCACGCGATGGGAAAGCACGGCCCGCTCGGCTCCCGCCAGCTCCACCTGACGGTGCCACACCGCCCCCTGCACCAAAGGCTCAATCCGCGCCCAAACCTCCGTCACCGCCACCCATTGGGTCAGCGTGCCGCCCTGTCCGTCACTGGTTTCCTGTGGCACTTCCAGCAGAAGCCGCGTGTTCAGCTGGCCGGGATCGAGAGGAAGCGGCACCATCTACAGCCTCCGCATCCGGTAGGCCGCCAACAGCCGCTCATAGCCCTCCGGCACGCCGCCCGGCTGCTGCTCGGGGGCCAGCACACCGCGATAGGCATACATCAGCGCAATGTGCATCAGCATGGCCCGTTTCAACGGGTCCGGCACCTCCGCGCCGCTTTCGCCAAAGCCTGCGGTGAAATCGATCTCGATGCCGTTCACCGCCTGTCCCGGTAAAGGCGGGGAGCGAAGCCAGAGCCGTGCCGGTCGCGCCTGCCCATCCAGCAGGTGATCATCAAGCGAAACATTCACCGGCTTGCCATCGGCCTCATAAATCGTCGCCGCATCAATGGCTTGCACCGGCCCCCTGATAATCTGAACCACGCCGTCCTTCGGCCAGCGGTCCAGATAGAGCCGAAGCTTTTGCCGCAATAGGCAAAGGCCCGTCTCACGCTCCAGATGCTCGCGGGCAGTGGCGATCAACTGCTGCAACAGGTCGTCTTCAGCGGAAGTGTCGATCCGCAAATGCGCCTTCACCTGCCCAAGCGTCAGCACCTCCGCCTGCGGCGGTTCAATCAGGGCATAGGTCATGAAAATTCCTTTTGACAGTCGAAGTCAGATCGATCACCCCACCAAGGGGCGGGATGATCGCACCCCCTTAGTTCGCGGCGAATTTCACCAGCTTGATCGCCTCGAAATTCTGCACCCCGCCGCCCACACGCTTGGTGGTGTAAAACAGCACGTAAGGCTTGGCGGAGTAAGGATCGCGCAGAATGCGAACGCCGGTGCGGTCCACCACCAGATATCCGGCGCGGAAGTCACCAATGGCAATCGGCAGAGCGTTTGCACCAATATCCGGCATCTCCTCGCCTTCCGCCACGGGAAAGCCCATCAGCGTCGCGGCCTGCCCCGCCGTTGCTGGCGGACGCCACAGGTAATTGCCATCGGCATCCTTCAGCTTGCGAATTTCCCCTTGGGTGCGCCGGTTCATCAGGAAAGTCGCGTTCTGGCGGTGTCCGGCTTTCAGCGAATAGATCGCACTCACCAGCACATCCGATGCACCAGATGTGGCAAAGGCACCCGCCGCCCCGGTTGCCACATAGCCAAGCTTGCCCCAGCTCCAGCTACCGTCCGCCACCGTGTCATAGGAAAGAAAGCCCTTCGGCTTGTTCACCCCGTCGCCGCGAATGAAGGCGTCCCCCTCCTGCTCGGCAAACACCGTGTCCACTTCGCTTGCCAGCCAGGCTTCAATGTCCACCGCCGCATCGTCCAGCAGCGTCTGGCTTGCCGCTGGCATGGCGTAAAGCTCCATGGTCGGGAAGGTCAGCTCCGAAAGCTGCGGAGAGGCGGTCTGCGGTCGTGCCGCCGTTTCGGTCACCCAGCCGGTCGCCGGTCCCGTCAGCGCAAAGGGCTTTTTCAGCACGGCGGTGGAAACGGTGCGCACGGTGGAAAGGGCGCGCATGGGAGACACCACGCTCAAGCGGCGACCAATTTCGCTATCCACCGGGTCCGGCACCAGATAGCCGCCATCGCTGCTCGATCCGGCGCTCATCGCCTTGGCTTCCAGCTCGCGCAAGGCCCCCTCATCGCCCCGGCGCATATAGGCCTCAAATGCTGCCTTGTGCTCGGCCGCCTCCGGTCCCGTCTCCGGGCCACGGCCAAGGGCGGGCCTTGCCTTCTTCAGCGCCAGCTGGTCCAGAACCCGCTTCTGCTCGTCCATGCTGCGGTTTATCCGCTCCAGCTTGTCGCGGGTCACCACGTCGGCGGTCAGCTTCTGCTCGATCTCGTTGAGGCGGCGGTCGTTCACCTCCTTGAAGCTCTCGAAAGCCTCCATGAAGTCGTCGAAGGCCGCCGTCATCGTGTCGGGCACGGCCTTCACCTCGGGCGACATCTTGTGCTCCGGTGCCACCTGCATTTGCGTCTCGCTCATAAGGCTTTTCCTTTGAAAGTGTTTGTCAGCATGGATTTTGCGGCCCGGCGCATGGTGCGCACGAGCTCGGTTTCACGGTCGCGGAAAAACCGCGCCTGCTTCACGTTGGAAATCCTCGCCGATGGCAGCATCGGAAAGGTCACAACGGAAATCTCCCAGAGATCGGCTTCCAGAATGCGCCTGATGCCCGTCTTGGCCTCGTTGCGGGCGCGCACGGTGCGAAAGCCGATGGAAAGCCCGTCCAGCGCGCCGCTCTTCATGAGCGCATGCACCTCGCGGGCGCGGGCCACGCCCTTTGCAAGCTGGCCCTCCACATAAAGGCCACGACTGTCCTCGCGGATCGTCGTCCAGGCGCCGATCGGCTCGGCCGGATCGTGCTGATAGAGCATGCGCACACCATTGGCACCGCGCTCCACCAGCGAGGCCTGAAACGCGCCGCGCTCAATCACGTCCTTGCCCAGATCCACCTCGCCGAAAAGGCTGGCATAGCCGCTGAAGGTGCCGTCGCCGCCCAGTTCGGAAATCTCCAGACTGGCAAATTTGCGCGCGTTGGGCCGTGGCCCGCGATACACGTGCATGAAAATCTCCCGATTGTTTGAAAAGTTCAGGCGTCTACTGGCCGCTTTCCGGCCTTGTCCCGAGCCGCCCCACCACGCGCACCAGGGCCCCCAGCACCCACCAGGCGGTCAGGCTTGCAGCAGCAGAGCCGGAAAGCGCCGTTTCCAAAGCGGTCAATTGCCCCGCCAGTCCCAGTTTTTCGGAAAGCCAGATCCCCGCTGGTGCGCCAAACATCACGCCGCAGCAGGCCCCGGTCAGGAAGCGGCTCACCGCCTCCTTCCAGCTGTCGGGCAAAAGATAAACGAGCGAGACCCAGGCGCCTGCCGTGGCCCCCACCACCCTTGCGGCAAACAAGCCGCCATCCTGACCAAGATCGGCCATCGTGTTCACCTCATTTGAATGTTTGAAATCAACCGCTTGAGCCCCATCCCTCACAGCCTGATTCAGCCTGTTCAGAAACTGATTCATGACAGCGCCGTGCGCCGTGTGCGCACTAAGGACGCTGTCACGCTTTGAACCGCTGCATAATTTTCACCTTAGATCGGGTACGATCTAAGGAATTATGCAGTAGCCCACGGCCTGCCGCTTCTCCTCGTCGGTGAGGAAGCTTGCAGAACCAATCCGGCTCCACAGCGCGTCGCGCTCGGCGGAAAGTCCCGCCACCTGGTCGAGGTCCGGTTCCAGCCTCAGGCTCTGCCCATAAAGGTCTGAGAACCATGCGGAAAAATTCTGCGCCGTGCGGGTCAGAAGCGGCACCACGGTCAGGCGGAAGAAGGCTCGGTTCGCCTCCTGATAATTGGCATAGGTATTGTCGCCGGGAATCCCCATCAGCATGGGCGGCACGCCCAGCGCCAGCGCAATGTCGCGGGCCGCACCGTTTCTTGCCTCCATGAAGTCCATGTCCTTGGGCGAAAGCCCCATGGCCTTCCAGTCCAGCCCGCCTTCCAAAAGCAGCGGCCGTCCCGCATTCACCGCGCCCTGATAGCCCGCTTCCAGTTCCGCCTTCAGCCGGTCATAGGCATCGGGGGAAAGATTGCCGCCATCCTTGGGTTGATAGACCAGCGCGCCGGAAGGTCTTGCCGAATTGTCCAGCAGCGCCTTGTTCCACTGGCTGGCGGCATTGTGCAGATCAAGCGCCGCCCCGGCTGCGGAAAGCGGCGAGAAGCCGCCGTGATCGTCGAGCGGGTGGAAAAGCCGAAGATGCAGCAGCCCGTTTGCATCCGGGCTGTGCGCCGCAATCCGCCGCCTTGCACCGCCATTCACGCGGTAATCATAGGCCATGGGCCAGCCATCCGCCCCCACCACCACGCTCACCCGGTCGGGCCGCAACACATGCAGTTCGCGAAGCACGCCCCCCACAAGCAAAGCCTCCACATAGGCATTGCCGGAAAGCAGAAGATGGCCAAACAGGCTTTCAAGAAAATCCGCCCCCACCTGCCGCGCATTGGGCCGTGCCAGAAGGGCAAGTGCCGAGTGCTCCGCCATCTCGCGGTCGCCGTCATAGGCAAGCCAGGGCACGCAGGCCGCCGCCTCCGCCACCATGCGAATGGCACGGTAGGCCACGGGGTTTCGCATCAGCCCCGTGCGGGAAAGAGAGGCGTAGGAGCGGCCCGTCCACTGCACGCCTCCCTCTCCCGCCAGAATGGAAAAGCCCGCGCCGGAAAAAGTCCCGGCTGCCTTGCGCTCAGGCACGGCTTTGCCTTTGTCCGTGGTCGCCCACGGCCATTTGGGAAATCTCATCGTGATGATCCTGAAATTCAGCCCAGGCTAAGCCCGATGGCGGTCGCGAAAATCACGCCGAAAAGACCGATCTCCTCGGCGCGGTTCAAGCCGTTCACCACACGCCGCGCATTCACCCAGTCGCTTTTCGTGGCGTTGAAGAAGTCGTTCAGCGCATAGCCGGTGAAGCGTCCGGCAATCATGCCATCGAAGAGAATGCGCACCGCCGTCTCCGGCTCCATCGCCTTTTCCGGCGCGTCTTCCAGCCGATAGGTGCGGTAATTGTCGCGCCCGGTAATCTGCACCAGGCCCCGGCCGCGAAAGCGCCAGCCATCGCCACTGGCAGCGCTGCCATTGCCCATGCGGTGGGCATAGATGCGGTTGGCGATCCGCTCCGGCTGTCCGGCAAAGCGTTCAGCATCGGCGGGCAGGAAATAGCGGTGAAAGTTCTTCACCAGCCCCTCGGCGGAATAATTCAGATTCTCCTCCACCGGCTGCATGCGCCGCCCGGTTTCGTGATAGGCGGTGGCCAGGCAATAGGCCAGAAAGCGCGGATCGTTTGCGGCGTAATTCGCCTCCCATGCGGCCAGAAGCGCATTGTGGCCGTCCACTTGGCCTTGCGTCATCCGCCCCTCGTAAAGCCGTGCGCGGACCTGATCGAAATAGCGCTTGCGCTCAACCTTCATGCGAATCTCCTGGAATAGTGGCACGCGCCAAGGCTGCAACACAGCGTTTCCTGTGGGCAGCAGCCTAGCGACGCAACCTTGTGCAAATGTTTCAATCGATTTGAAAAATGCTAATCGGTTTAGGTGTTTAGCGCCCTATTTACTTTCCAATAACTGTATGGAACCAACGGCGGGCAAGGCAGTTATCTGCCCGGCATTTCGTTTAGAAGGAGATCATGAAGATGCAGCAGCCAGCCTCTGTCCCGACCGCTGCCACGGCGCCGAAGCAGCCTATCCCGCAGCATTTGGTCGACCGTCTTGAGTCTGAATGGCGTCAGATGCGCGAAAGCGCAGCCAGCCCCATCAAGCGCTGATATCTTCTGCCGCCGGCTTCATCGCGTCCTTTGAAGCCGGCTGCATGTTGAACTGGATTTGCCAGTTACTCTGAATCTAAATGTCTCCAGTCCAAGCCGCTGCCCTTTGCCCAAGGGGCAGCGGCTTCTTTATGCGATGCATGAAAGCTGAGATTTGATGACGAAAGCAGACGCGCACTGCCATGCGCACTTGGGAGAATAGGTCACCCGAGCCAAGGCGAAGGCCTCGTCATCGACTGGAGGTGAGCTAATGTGGTTTCTGCCCTTTAGCATCACTCTTAGAATAAGAAAAACCCGCACAAGCTGGCAGGCTGAGGTGCGGGTTAGTGTCTTTAACTAAGAGAAACGGAGGCAGGGTTGCACCCCTGTCTCCACTCCAGCTTCAATATAGCAATCCTTAGGCATCCCGGCAACGCCCCCTTTTACAATCCGCGCACCCGCGGCTCGCTCTGCCCTTCCAGCATCAGCGCCGTCAGCGCCCAGACCAGTGCATCCAGCCGGTCGGGAGAGCGCCCGCCGGAAAGCCCATCCGGCCCGAAGTCACACATCTGGTCCTCAAGCGCTGTAAAGCGGCCTGAATGCGCCACGCGGCCCTGCTCATAAAGCGCGGCCACCGGCTCCGCCCGCAAAAACTTGCCCCGCGTTGCCCGCACCTGTGTCAGCGGCAAAGTCTCGTCGATGCTGCGCAGCATGGCCGCCACCATCTCGCCGCCCTGGTTCACCTCGGCCACCACCCGGTCGGCAGAAAAGCGGCGATAGGCCTTCACCACCTCCTGCGCCCACCCGGCGGGGCTCAAGCCTTGCGCAGAACAATCGGCCAGAACCACCGCCCTGCCCGTCGGCTCAACGCCTGCCACCACAATGCCGCAGCAGGAGTTTTCCCCCGCCCCGGAAGGTGGATCGACCGCCACTACAACCCGCCGAAGAGAGCCCGTAAAGCGAATGCGCAGCGCGTCGAGGTCTGCCCGTTTCCACAGAGCATCCGCCCTGTCTTCGATCAGCTCGCCCTCCAGTTCCTGACGCCCCAGGCGACTGCCGCCATAGCGCGCCTCCAGCCCCTTCACGAAACTGGGGGAAAGGTTCGCCGCATTGTCCCGCGTTGAAATCCGCACCAGCCGTGTTCCCTCATCAGTCATCAGCCGTTTGAGGATTGGCACAGGCCTTGGCGTCGTCGTCACCAGTTGGCGGGGGTCGTCCCCCAGCCGCAGACCGAATTGCAGCATGTCGAAGGTCGCTTCCGCATATTTCCATTTCGCCAGCTCATCGCACCAGGCAAAATGAAACTGCGGGCCACGAAGGCTTTCCGGATCTTCGGAGGAGAAGATCTGTGCCATCGCGCCATTCGGCCATACCAGCCTGCGCCGCGATGGCTCGAAATCCGGCCGGTTCTGCCGTGCAATCCGGCAGATGCCGGAGGCACCGTCAATCATCACCTCGCGGGCATCGCCCAGCGTTTCCGCCACCAGTGCAATGCGAAGCTCACTTTTACGGCTACTGGATGCCAGCGCATGAACCCATTCGGCCCCGGCCCGCGTCTTGCCGGAGCCTCTGCCGCCCATCACCAGCCAGGTGCGCCAGTCACCCGGCGGCGGCTTCTGCTCCAGCCGCCCCGTCAGCGCCCAGAGCTGGCGAATGCGGTGGCTATGCGCCTGCCAGCCTTCCGGCGGAGCCGCCTCGCGAACATCCCGAATGCGCGCCTTGTCCTGAGCAGCAAGGCTCTCTTCCAGCCTGTCGGCCAAACCCCATGTGGTATCCCGTTCGCGCACAATCTCACGCATCCGGCGGTCTTTCTCCGCCAGCAGAGCATCCATTTCCTCCCTCAGGCGGGTCGGCCCCAGCCGCACGGCATCCGCCTGTGCCAGCGCTGAAATCGCGCTTCCACTGCTCGAAAAGCTCCTGTGCGCGGGCCTCGATAAGCCGTTCCACCTCATGCACCGCCTCCGGGTAACCGCTTTCGTTGGCCTGCCGCTCCTCCTCCATCTCGCGGTCACGCAGAAGCTGCCTTTGCAGGCCGTCCACCTTTTCCAGCGTTCGCACAATCAGGCTCATGGCATCGCCTGCGGCCTTCAAATCGGCACGGGCAAGCTTCTGCGCCGCCTCGTCCCCCACTTCGCACAGCGCCTCCGCCTTGGCGCGCAGGTCGCGAAACGCAATGAATTGCGCCCGCATCTCGCGCATCATCTCGGCCAGAAGCTGCCGCTGCTCCTCGGCACTTGCCGCCGCATCGGCACTTTTCAGCTCAAGCAGAACCCCGTCCGCCGCACGCTTCGCCTGTTGCCCCAGCACAGGCTCCTCCGTTCCCGCGCCGCCAAACAGCGCAAGGTCCACATCCCGCCACGCATCCATCCTTGATCAGCCCTTAACCAGAACCCAGCCCATCGCCGGATAGGCAAATATTCCTTTACCCCGGAAACAAAAAAGGCCCCGATCCATTCCTGAACCAGAGGCCGCATGTCCAAAGCCATCCTGTTTGCCAGCAGGTCCTCCCCGCCGCTCACACTTCTTCGACTATGCCCAAACCCTATCAAACCAGCGTGACGCCGTCAAGGACTATTTTCCTATTTATTCTTCATCCTCTTCAACATCCGGCACCGCAGTCATCATCCGGCCATGGCGTATAAGAATGATATAAACATGTTGTCCGTCAAACAGGTAATCGAGCAGATAATCACCCACCACCAGCGTCAAACTATCTTTCAGTTGCAAGCCATAACCGCGTTTGCCCGCTTTCGGAAAGGCTTGCAGCATCTGCTGTGCGTCTTTCATGGCAGAGGCAAAGTTGCGAGCAGCAACGGGACTGCGTTGACGCAGATAATGCGCTTCGCTTCTGAGGTAATTCGCTGCCGCTTTTGACAGACGAACTTTAATCACGCTACCTTACCAGCAATTATGCGGTCCATTTCAGCAATGACAGCATCCATATCTTCGGTCTCGCCCGCATCAATCTGCTGCTTTCCTTTGATCGCAGACAGTATATCACCGCCTTCATTCATCAAATAAGTCCGTAGTGCCCGCACGATAATGTAGCTGCGCGAGCGGTCTGTCGCCTCAGCAATGGCTTCTACTTGGGCCAGAATTTCGGCTGGTACTCTTAATGTTACAGAGTCGCTGCTTTGCGTCTTGGGCATACGAGCCTCCTTGATTGCAAGGCAATGTAAGACAATGCAAGACATCGCGCAATCCCGCCTCACCCGTTTGAGCTTCGGAACAAACCGCGCAAACCCTCGTTGTGCCCGGAACATTTTCTCCGAGACCCCGGCACAAGAGGATTTCCGATGCAGCATGAATCCGGGCGTATTGCGCCATCTCCCCGGTCCGTCAGTGTTCCGATCAAGCTCACCATCAATGGCGAAAGCCATGAATTCGATCTTCCGCCCTTCGTCACACTGCTGGATTTGCTGCGCAATCATCTGAAGCTTTCAGGCACCAAGAAGGGCTGCGATCACGGCCAGTGCGGGGCCTGCACGGTTCTGATCGATGGCGTTCGCATGAATTCCTGCCTGAAGCTCGCCGTCAGCGTTCAGAATGCGGAAATCACCACGATCGAGGGCCTCGGCACGCCGGAAAACATGCACCCCATGCAGAAGGCTTTCGTGGAACATGATGCCTATCAGTGCGGCTATTGCACGCCGGGGCAAATCTGTTCTGCCGTGGGCATGCTCATGGAAGGGCATGCCCACAGCCGCGAGGACATCCGCGAATTGATGAGCGGCAATCTCTGTCGTTGCGGGGCCTATACCAACATTGCCGATGCCATTGAGCAGGTCATGGGGACTGATGCCGCCAAGGTGTGGAAGGAGGCCGCAGAATGAGACCGTTCGAATATATTCGCCCCTCCGCCGTCGCGGACGCGGTTACCGCCCTTCTCGCCCAGCCCAGCGCCCAGCTTCTGGCGGGCGGCACCAATCTTGTCGATCTGATGAAATACGATGTCACCCATCCAACGGCGGTCATCGATATCAACGATCTTCCCCTGAAGGAAATCAAGGTCTTGGAAAGCGGCGCGCTCTGCATCGGCGCGCTCACCACCAATGCCCAGGTGGCCTATGATCCGCGCATCCAGTCGGATGTGCCGCTTTTGTCCTCTGCCATTCTGGCCGGTGCTTCGGCGCAGCTTCGCAATGCGGCCACCAGCGGCGGCAATCTGCTTCAGCGCACGCGCTGCTATTATTTCTACGATCCGTCCACCCCCTGCAACAAGCGCAATCCCGGCAGTGGCTGTTCGGCCATTGGCGGCGTCAACCGCATTCACGCGATCCTGGGCGCCAGCGATCAGTGCATCGCCACCCATCCCTCCGATATGTGCGTGGCGCTGGCCGCGCTTGATGCCATGGTGGAAGTCACCGGGCCGGAAGGCGACCGCGATATTCCCTTCCTGGAATTTCACCGCCTGCCCGGCGATCACCCGGAGCGGGATAACACCCTCCAGCACGGGGAAATCGTCACAGGGATTCGCGTGGATGCCAGCCGCTTCAACAGGCATTACAGCTATCTGAAAATCCGCGATCGCCTGTCTTACGCCTTCGCGCTGGTCTCGGTCGCCGCAGCACTCGATATCGAAGATGGCAAAATCCTCGATGCCCGCGTGGCGCTGGGCGGGGTTGCCCATAAGCCCTGGCGCGATCCTCTGGCAGAAGCGGAACTGGCAGGCCAGCCTGCCACGCCGCAAACCTTCGAGGCCATGGCGGCTCGGCTTCTCGCCGGGGCAAAGGGCCAGGGCCAGAACGATTTCAAAATCCCCATGGCACACCGCGCCATCGTCCGGGCCATGCGTCAGGCGGCAGAAGGCCGTCCGCAGGTTCAGGCGGAAAAGCGCATTGTCTAAGGGAGGAGCAACCCATGCCAGATAGCACATCCCGCGTGATCGGCTTTCCGATCTCCCGCATTGACGGCCCGCTCAAGGTCACAGGCCGCGCACCTTACGCGGCAGAACATTTCCCCGCCGATATGCTGCATGCATTCGTGCATGTCGCCACCATCGCCAGTGGCCGCATCGAGCGGATCGATCTTGCCGATGCCGCCAATTATCCGGGCGTCGTGAAGATCTACACCCACGAAAACCGCCCGCGCGCCGCCTGGTGGGATAGCGCCTGGAAGGATGATGTAGCCCTTCCCGGCCACCCCTTCCGCCCCTTGCAGAATGATCGCATCCTGTTCGATGGACAGCCTGTTGCCCTTGTGGTGGCAGAAAGCTTCGAAGCCGCCCGCGATGCCGCAGCCCTCATCCGCGTCTCTTACGTGGAAGAGGAACCCGCCACCAATATTCTCGTGGAAGAACGCAATTCCTATGAGCCGAAGGAAAAGCGCAGCGGCATCGCCCCGCCACCGCCGCCACGCGGCGATGCGCAAGGCGCGTTCGAGGCGTCTCCCTTCAAGATCTCCGCTGAATATGTGCTGGAAGGCGAACACCATAACCCCATGGAATTGTTCGCCTCCACGGTCATCTGGGAAGAGGATGGATCACTCACCATCCACGATAAAACCCAGGGCTCGCAAAACAGCCAGGGCTATGTCTGCGGCGTGTTTGAACTGCCGAAGGAGAAGGTGCGCGTTTTCAACCGCTATGTCGGCGGCGCGTTTGGCTCCGGCCTTCGCCCCAAGCACCAGCTCTTCCTGTCGGTCATGGCGGCGCTGGATTTGCAGCGCTCCGTCAAGCTGGAACTCAGCCGTCGGGAAATGTTCTACCTCACCTGGCGTCCGGCCACCGTCCAGCGCGTTTCCATGGCAGCGGACCAGAATGGCCACCTCAGCGCCATCCTGCACCATGCGGTGGAAGCAACGTCGCGTTATGAGGATTATCAGGAGGTCGTCGTCAACTGGTCGGGCCTTGCCTACAAGTGCGAAAACGTAAAGCTCACCTATGAGCTTGCTTCCATGAACGTTTCCACCCCGGGCGACATGCGTGCGCCGGGTGCGGCCACCGGGGTCTTCGCGCTGGAATGCGCCATTGATGAACTCTCCTACAAGGTCGGCATCGATCCGCTGGAGATGCGCATCCGCAACTTCGTTCACATGGATCAGAACGAGGACAAGCAGTTCACCTCCAAGGCTCTGCATGGCTGTTATCGTCAGGGCTCGGAAGCCTTCGGCTGGGACGATCGCAACCACGCGCCGCGCTCCATGCGCGATGGGCAGGATCTCGTCGGCTATGGCGTTTCCACCGGCATCTGGGAAGCGCAGGTCACGAATGCTGCGGCCCGTGTGCGGCTGAATGCGGATATGAGCCTCCTCGTCTCCGCCGCCGCCTCCGATATCGGCACCGGCACCTATACCATTCTGGCGCAGATCGGCGCGGAGGGTTTCGGCATCACAACCGATCAAGTGATTGTCGATATTGGCGATTCCGCCCTGCCAACCACCTCGGTGGAAGGCGGCTCATGGACTGCCGCCTCCTCCGGCGCTGCCGTCCAGTCCGCCAGCATTGCGGTTCGCGCCACCTTGCTGAAGCACGCACAGACGATGGAAAACTCGCCGCTCGCCAAGGCAAGCGTGGAGCAGACGGCCATTCGCGAGGGCCGTCTGGTGCTGGATGTGAACGATCAGGTCGGCGTTTCGGTCGAGGATATCTTTGCCCATGTGGGGCTCTCCTTCATCGAGGAGGAAGGCAAGGCCGCCCCCGATCAGGCCACCCAGAAAACCTTTTCCAGCTACACCCATTCGGCAAACTTCGTGGAAGTGCATGTGGATGAGGAACTGGGTGTCATCCGTGTCACGAGGGTGGTCGTCGCCGTTGCCGCAGGCCGCATTCTCAACCCCAAGACCGCACGCAGCCAGATCCTTGGCGGCGTGGTCATGGGGCTTGGCATGGCGCTCTATGAGGAAGGCATGTTCGATCACCGCACGGGTCGGATCATGAACCATAATCTGGCGGAATATCATGTGCCATCGCACGCGGATGTGCAGGATATCGAGGTCATTTTCGTGGAAGAGCACGATGACAAGACCAGCCCGCTCGGCGTCAAGGGATTGGGCGAAATCGGCATTGTCGGCATGGCAGCCGCCGTTGCCAACGCCATCTACCACGCCACCGGCAATCGCGTGCGCCATCTGCCGATGACCATCGACAAAGTGTTCTACGCCAAGGAGGCCGCAGAATGAACGGAACGATCCCCGCACGCCTTCAACGCTTCGATCCTTCCCTTGAGCAGATCGATCCGGATGAGCCACAGGTGACGGAGGCCTTGACCGAGACCATGCTGTCCATCGCCTATAAAACCTATGCCGATAGCGCCCATGCCATTCGCTGCGTCCATGCCAAGAGCCATGGCCTGCTGGAGGCTGAGGTGGAGATACTGGATCATCTTCCCTCACCGCTCGCACAGGGCATTTTTGCTCATCCCGGCACTTTCGATGCCGTGCTGCGCCTGTCCACCACCCCCGGCGACCTCTTGCATGACAGCGTGTCGGCACCGCGGGGCATGTCGTTGAAAATCCTCGATGTGGAGGGCGACCGCCTGCCCGGTTCGGAACACTCCACCTCTCAGGATTTCGTCATGGTCAATGGCAAGGTCTTCAATTCCCCCAGCGGCAAGGCCTTCCTCGGCAATCTGAAACTCCTGGCCGCGACGACCGACCGGGCAGAAGGTGCCAAGAAGATTTTCTCGAAGCTTCTGCGGGGCGTGGAAAGCGTGGCAGAGACAGTCGGCAAGGAATTGACCCCGGTAAAGGTCATGGGTGGCCAGCCTATGACCCATATGCTGGGTGAAAGTGTCTATACCCAGGTGCCGGTGCGCTTCGGCCACCATGTCGCCAAGCTCGGCCTTGTCCCGGCTTCCGAAAACCTGAAAGCACTCATCGACAAGCCTGTCAGCGTCAATGGCGATGAGGATGTTCACCGCCACCTGATCGAGGAATTTTTCAGGCACGAAACCGCCGTCTGGCATTTGCAGGTTCAGCTCTGCACCGATGTCTCGGAAATGCCGATCGAAGACCCCATGGCCCTGTGGGATGAGGAAAAGAGCCCCTATATCACCGTTGCCACCGTCACGGCCCGCCCGCAGACAAGCTGGTCGCAGGAGCGTTCCGAAATCGTCGATGACGGCATGAAATTCTCGCCCTGGAACGGCATCACAGACCATCAGCCGCTCGGCCAGATCATGCGCATGCGCAAGCTTGCCTATGAACGTTCCGCCGCCTTCCGGTCCGAGCGCAACCGGACACCCGTTACCGAACCGCGCAGCTGCCCCTTCCACCATGCGCCTGCAAGCGTGGTGGAGGAAACGCAGGCGCGCGTCTTTCCGTGAACGCGGCGTGGGTGGAGGCTGGGCATGGGATGCTCGGCTTCTACTTCAGATGATGAAAGATCAAAAACAGGAGGCATTTTTCAATTTATCCGCGCATGGAAAGAGCATAAGTTGAGCCAGAACGATTTTGGTTTTTTGTCTTTCCTAAGCGCTTGGGTTTTGGTATTTTATGCCTACTGTTTTCACCTTTAACGGGTTGCGGGTCGTTATTTATCTGAATGATCATCGCCCGGCACATGTTCACGTCTTGGGAAATGGCTGCCAGGCAATCTTCATCATGAATTGCCCGGATGGACCGCCGACCTTGCGGGAAAACATGGGTTTCAAAGCCCGGGAATTGGCCAGTATTGCAAGGAGCCTCCATGATGCGCGCAAGACAGCCTGTGATGAATGGACCAGACTACACGGGGCCTTCTGAGGCGGAGATCCATGCCGCAAACCTGCGTGGTGCTGAAACCATGCGAGGGCCTCGCGCTATTGCTGCGGCCTATGACAAGGAAAATAATGCTCTGCGCATTACCCTCGCATCAGGCGCCTATGTCGGCTTTCCCATAGGACAACTGGAAGGCTTGGCGGATGCCGATCCCGTCAAGGTCGCCAATGTGGTTGTGGAGCCGCCGGGGCTTGGCTTGCACTGGCCGGATCTCGATGTGGATCTCTACCTGCCTGCCCTGCTGGAAGGCGTGTTCGGTTCACGCAAATGGATGGCATCGCAACTCGGCGCCGCTGGCGGCAGCACCACGAGCGCAGCGAAAGCCGCTTCTGCTCGCATGAACGGGAAGAAGGGAGGCCGCCCGCGAAAGGCGGCATCCGCGTAAATCCGCAGTCGCCCTCTCCCTCACGTGCCGCAGAACGTCATTTTCACCTTCTGCTCGTCCAGCGGCGCTTCCCGATACTCATCAAAGTCCGCGTGGTCGGCATAAGGGTCTGAAAGGGCCTCCAGCAGGCGGTGGAAGGGTTTCAAATCCCCGTCCATGGCGGCGCGAATGGCTTCTTCGATGCGGTGATTGCGCGGGATGATGGCAGGATTGACGGTTCGCATCAGGCTCGCCGGATCGCTTGTCTGCGGCTCGCGCGCAAGGCGAGCCCGCCAGCGCGGCAAAAAGCTTTCCGCCTTTTCCCAGGGCACGAAGCCTTCCAGAAAGCGTGCCTCCGCATCAAGCGCCGCCTGCCCTTCCTCTGCTGCGGCCAGATCCGTCAGCCGCCGAAAGGTCAGCGTGAAATCCGCACGCCCCTCCTCCATCGCGGAGAGCAGATCCTGCACCAGTTGCGCATCGTCCGGCTCCTCGCTGGCAAGGCCGATCTTGCGGCGAAAAACGGCAATCCATTCCGCCTGAAAGATTTCGCCGAAGGATTTCAGCACGCCATTGGCCTTGTCGACTGCCGTTTCCTCATTCGCATCCAGAAGCGGCAGAATGCATTCCGCCAGCCTCGCAATATTCCATTGGCCGATGCCGGGCTGGTTTCGATAGGCATAGCGGCCCTGCCGATCGATGGAGGAGAACACCTTCATCGGATCATATTCATCCAGAAATGCGCAGGGGCCAAAGTCGATGCTCTCGCCCGAAATGGTCATATTATCCGTATTCATCACGCCATGGATGAAGCCGATACCCAGCCAGCGGGCAATCAGCTTTGCCTGCCGTTCGGCAACCGCCTGCAGCAAGGCGAGATACGCATCCTCGCGCCCCTTCAGTTCAGGATAATGGCGGTCGATCACGTAATCGGCCAGCAGGCGAATGGCATCGCCATCTTCCCGTGCCGCAAAATACTGGAAGGTGCCAACCCGCACATGGCTGGCAGCAACACGGGTGAAAACCGCACCCGGCACGGCCTGTTCGCGATAGACCGGCTCGCCGGTCAAGACAGCGGCCAGCGCCCGCGTGGCGGGAATGCCCAATGCCGCGAAGGCTTCCGATATGATATATTCGCGCAGCACCGGGCCAAGGGCCGCACGGCCATCGCCACGCCGCGAGAAGGGTGTTGGGCCAGATCCCTTCAGCTGAATATCGCGCCGCACACCCTCGGCATCCACCACTTCACCTAAAAGAATGGCGCGTCCATCGCCCAATTGCGGGACGAAATTGCCGAACTGATGCCCGGCATAGGCCATGGCCAGCGGCTCTGCCCCCGGCGGCAGCACATTTCCGGAAAAAATAGCCGCCAAACGCAGGGAATCCGCCGGATCAAGGTCCAGCTGAAGTTTTTTTGCCAGCGCCGCATTGAACTTGATCAGCACCGGCCCGCCCACATGCTCCGGATAGACCGAAGCAAAAAAGCGCTCCGGGAGTCTGGCATAGGAATTATCGAATGGAAACAATGTGATGCTCCTGAATGGCACGCGGGAAACGAGAGGAACTGGCGCCGCGTTTCATAGCATGAAATTGGGGTTTTAAACGCCAGACGCAAGGGAAGAACCGCGATCCCGCCCGGATAGTTTCTGACTATTAATCACAACTGAGGGCTTGCTGTTGCACTTCTGCTACAGCATTTCCGCGCACATGCCCTAGTTTGTTAGCATCTCGTAATAAAAGGGAGTGCATCCATGAAAAAAGTTCTTCTTCTCGCCGCCGCAGTGGCTTTCTCCGGCTCCTCCGCAGCGCTGGCCGCAGATGCGGTGGAACAGATTCCGGAAGCACCAATGGCTGTCGAGACCGTTGTTCCGACCTTCACCTGGAATGGCGGCTATGTCGGTATCCTCGGTGGCTATGGCTGGGGTAATGGTGACGCTTCCGTGCCGGGCCTTTCCGCCAGCGACGATTTCGATGGCGGCCGTCTTGGCGGCTTCGTAGGCTACAACTGGGCCATGGCCAGCGGCTTTGTCGTCGGCCTTGAAGGCGACGTACACTACGACTGGAACGAAAACACCTATGCCAGCACGGATGTCGGCACGGATTGGGGCGGCTCCGTTCGCGGTCGCGTCGGTTATGCCTGGGATCGCGCATTGCTCTTCGCAGCAGGCGGCTGGACAGCAACCAACGGCTACATCGAAGGCCCCGGTGTTGATCAAAGCGAAACCTACAACGGCTGGACCCTTGGCGCCGGTCTTGACTACGCCTTCACCGACAACATGTTTGGCCGTCTGGAATATCGCTACAACGATTACGGCGACAAGAACATTGCCGGCATCGACACAAGCTTCGACCAGCACGTTGTGAATGTCGGCCTCGCCGTCAAGTTCTGATCGACAGACCGTATCCCGGTTTCAAAGGCCCGGAAGCCGCAAGGTTTCCGGGCCTTTCTCATGTGCGGCAGTGAAGACATTATTACCATAAAGTAAATCGTAATATAAAGGGATGCGAAACTGATTTGATGTTACTTTTTTACTACAGACATACTCTACCCTTTAGAGTTACCGAATAGCGCCTACAACCTTTAGGAAAGACGCTATGAAGTATTCATTCGCATTTGCTGCATCCATTTTCCTCGCCAGTTCCACGGCCGTTTTCGCCGCTGACGCCGTCACCCAGGTTCCGGAAGCGCCTGCTGCTGCAGAAGCTGCATCTGCCTTCACCTGGGCTGGTCCCTATGCCGGTGCCTTTGGCGGCTATGGCTGGGGCGAAGGCAAGGGAAGCGCGACTGGCCTGAACGGCAAGGATAATTTCGACGGCGCCCGCCTCGGCGGCTTCATCGGTTACAACTGGGTTGTTTCCGGCGGTTTCGTTGCTGGTCTGGAAGGCGACCTGGGTTACGACTGGAACAAGAACACCTATTCCGTGCTTGGAACTAATGTTGATCTCGGCACCGGGCTTACCGGTTCTGCCCGTGCTCGCGTTGGCTACGGCTTCGATCGCGCCCTCGTCTATGCGGCAGGCGGCTGGACCGGCACCAATGTCAATCTCGAAGCAACCGGCGTCAAGATTTCCGAAACGTTCAATGGTTGGACCATTGGCGCTGGCGTAGACTACGCCATCACGGACAAGATGTTCGCACGCGCTGAATATCGCTACAACGACTTCGGCGATAAGACATTCGACGGCGGCAAGATCAGCTTCGATCAGCACGTGGTCAATGTTGGCGTCGGCGTAAAGTTCTGATTGCGGTGGGGGAAACACGCCCCCACAGCCACAGGCTTACCGGCAGAAGCCCCTCCCGCTCCACCGGGAGGGGCTTTTTTTATGCAAGCCCGATTTTTTCCGGCGAATAGCCTGCATCGCGGATTGCCTCTTGCGCCTTGTCGGCATCGCCGCCATCCAGCGTCACCCGGTGATTTGCCAGATCCACCGCCACAGGCACACCGGGCAGCGCCTTTGCAAGCGCAGCGGTCACGGCCTTTTCGCAATGGCCACAGGTCATGTCCGGCACGTTGAAAACAGTCATGGTTTCATCCTTTCTCTCGTCAAATCAATGGGAACCACGCTGCGGCGCAGCGGGTGGCGGTGTGTGCTCGGCCAGATCCTCCAGGATCGGGCAATCGGGTCGCCCGTCGCCAGAGCAGCAATGGGCCAGATGTTTCAGCGTCTGAACCATGCCCTGCATCTCCGCGATACGCCGCTCCAGATCGGCAATATGGGCAACGGCAACCTCTTTCACCGCCGCACTTTCACGCGCACGGTCCTGCCAGAGCGCCAGCAGCTTTTCGGTTTCTTCCAATGAGAAGCCAAGCGAGCGGGCGCGGCGAATAAAGCGCAGCACATGCACATCGCTCTGCCCATAGACGCGATAATTATTCTCGCTGCGGCCCGATGGGCGGATGAGGCCAATCTGCTCGTAATAGCGAATCATCTTGGCGGAAACGCCGGATGCCCGGGACGCTTCACCGATATTCATCGTGCCACTCCCTTCAAATCCATCTGTCTTAACCTCAGCGCATTGGTCAGCACGAAGACGCTGGAAAGCGCCATGGCACCTGCCCCGATCATGGGGGAAAGCTGGATGCCGAAAGCGGGGTAAAGAGCGCCCGCCGCCACCGGGATCAACGCCACATTATATCCAAAGGCCCAGAACAGGTTCTGGCGGATATTGTTCATTGTGGCATGGCTGACGGCGATGGCATGGGCCACCCCGGTCAAGGCGCCGGAGGAGAGAACCACATCGGCGCTTTCTATGGCCACATCCGTTCCCGTGCCGATGGCAATGCCCACATCGGCGGCGGCCAGTGCCGGTGCATCATTGATGCCATCGCCCACGAAAGCCAGCGGCCCGTGGCGGGCACGAAGGGAGTGCAGCGCCAGCACCTTGCCCTCCGGCAGCACTTCGGCCACCACATCATCAATGCCCACCTGCGCGGCAATGGCGCGGGCAGTGCGGGCATTATCGCCGGTCACCATGGTCACCGCGAGCCCCATCTCCCTCAGTTGCGCAATGGCTGCGCGGCTTGTTTCCTTCAGGGGATCAGCAACAGCCAGAATGGCGGCGAGCCTGCCATCCACCGCCGCATAAAGCGGGGATTTTGCCTCATCCGCCAGACGCGCCGCCTCCTCAGCGAAGATAGACACATCGAGGCCGTTTCGGGCCATCAACCGGTCCGCGCCCACCATGACGCTGCGACCTTCGACGCTGCCTTCAATGCCGAAACCGGCGGTGGCGCGAAGAGTTTCGATGGCGGCAAGCGACAGGCCGCGTGCCTTCGCCGCCTTCACGATGGCTTCTGCCACCGGATGTTCGGAACGCGCTTCCAGCGCTGCCACCAGCGCCAAAACCTCTTCCTCGCGAAAGCCTTCCGCAACCGCCAGGTCCGTCATCTCCGGCTGCCCCCTGGTGACGGTTCCGGTCTTATCCAGCACCACAGCCTTCACATCCCGCAGCGCCTGCAGGGCATCGCCCTTGCGAAACAGAACGCCCAGATCTGCCGCGCGGCCCGTGCCGACCATGATGGATGTGGGCGTGGCAAGCCCCATGGCGCAGGGGCAGGCAATAATGAGCACCGCCACCGCCGCCACCAGCGCATGCGGAAGCACAGGCGCTGGACCGACCAGCAGCCAGACCACGAAAGTGAGTGCTGCCACGGCCATGACAGCGGGCACGAACCAGGCGGTGACGCGATCCACCATGGCCTGAATGGGCAGTTTCGCGCCCTGCGCCTCTTCCACCAGCCGGATGATCTGCGCCAGCATGGTATCGGAACCGACCTTTTCCGCCCGGAAGCGGAAACTGCCGCTGCCATTGATGGTGCCGCCGATGACGGTTGCGCCCGCGGATTTTTCCACGGCCAAAGGCTCGCCGGAAATCATGCTCTCATCCACATGCGATGTGCCATCCAGCACAATCCCGTCCACGGCAATGCGTTCGCCGGGGCGCACCTGCAGCACATCGCCCACCTCCACCTCATCGGTCGGCAGATCGACGGTCTCCCCATGACGCTCCACCCGCGCCGTCCTGGCCTGCAGGTTCAGCAGGCGGCGGATGGCAGCGCCAGTGCGGCCCCGGGCTCTGGCTTCCAGCAGGCGGCCGAGCAGAATGAGGGTGACAATGACGGTTGCCGCCTCAAAATACACATAGCGGGCCTGTTCCGGCAAAAGCTGCGGCGCAAAGGTTGTGACGCTGGAATAGGAATAGGCGGCCAGCACGCCAAGCGCCACCAGCGCGTTCATTTCCGGGTGGCCGCGCAAAAGCGCTGGAATGCCCGTTTTCAAAAAGCGGAAGCCGGGGCCGAAGATCACTGCCGTCGCCAGTGCGAAATAGGCGTAGTAAAGCCATTGCCTATCGACAGCGCCCATCAGCCAGTGATGGAAGGGCGGATAGAGATGGCCGCCCATTTCAGCCAGGAAAAGCGGCAGGGTGAGAAGGGCTGCAATGGCGAGATCGCGCCGCAGAACACCTGCATCCTCCTCATGATGGTTGTGGCCGGCGTCATCTGCTGAGTGATCGTGCCCTGCATGGGGCTTGGGCCTTGCCAGCGAAAGCCCGGCAACCTTCACCGCGCTTGCGAGCTGACGGCGAAGATCGCGCCCGAAGGCTTCCACGGCAATCTGCGTCTGCCCGGCTTCAAGACTTGCGGACACAAAACCCGGCAGGCGGCTGAACGCGGTGCGCAGATGCTCCAGCGCATCCGGCGTCAAAGGCTTCTCCAGCGTCAGCGCGATTTGCTCGGCCTTCGGCTCATAGCCCACCTTGCGGATGGCCTCAGCCAGAGCGGAGGCGGAAAAGCCCTGCCCCGGCTCGACGCTGAGACTTTCGGTTGCGAAATTGACGGAGCTGGCCGCAACGCCCGGCACCTTGGCGGCCGCATTTTCCACCCGCTTCACGCAGGAGGCGCAACTCATGCCCTCGACCGGTATGATCAGCGGCTCGGTGGAATGATCGGGTTTGACAATCTGGTTCATGGGAAGGGAGTTCCTTTTGCTCCATTCCCATGTAGGGCTTCCCATGATGGGAAGGTCAAGGGCGAGTGCCGAAAATTATCGCGGCACCCGCGTGACCTCTTAAGCCTTCACATAATTGCGCCAGTTATGCTCTTCCTTGAAGCCCAGCATGTCGCGGATCTTCTTGTTGCTGATGGGCGCATCCTGACCGGAAAGCTCACCCTTGATCGGCGTGCCGGGTGCCCATTTCGCCAGAAATTCGCGGGTGTCTTCGTTGGCCGTGATCGTATCGTTGACGGCGTTGAACACCTGAAAGCCGAGGCCATCCGTCTCGATGCAGCGATGCACGATCTGGCCGAGATCACGCGCATCGATATAGCTCCAGGCATTGCGTTTGCGCATGGGCGGATTGGCCAGATAGTCCGGGAAATTCGCATAATCTTCCGGCGAAACCACATTGCCGATGCGCAGCGCATAAATATCTGCCTTGAAGCGCATGGCAAAGGCGCGCGCCGTCTTCTCATTCACCACCTTGGAAAGCCCGTAGCTATCCATCGGGTCCACATCATAGTCCTCGGTCAGCGGAAATTCGTGATAATCCTTATCGCCTTCCGCGAAGCAGACGCCATAGGTGGTTTCGCTCGACGCAATCACCACCTTGCGAATGCCAAGCTTCATGGCCGCTTCAATGACATTATAGGTGGAGACCGCATTGGCGGAAAACGTGGTGTTATCCGGCTGGATGAGAATGCGCGGCACGGCGGCAAAATGCACCACCGCATCCACCTTCGGCACGCCTTCACCCGTTTCCAGCCCCTCAAAGCCGAAATGCTGCGAAAGCGCGTTGAACACCTCGCCGGAATTGGTGAGATCGGTGATCAGCGTCGGCACTCTGCCGCCGGGAAAGGGCTTCAGATCGAGGTTCAGAACCGTGTGCCCCTGATCCAGCAGGTAAGGAATGGCCTCCCGCCCCGCCTTGCCGCTGCCGCCAGTGAAAATGATCCGCTTGCCCATTATGCCCTCCGCATGTGTGTTGTGAGGGGGCAGAGATAGGGGATGGGGATCACAGGGAAAAGTGCCTATCCGATATTTCGCATGAGGATTTGCGGCCCGCCTCAGCCCTCGGCGCGTTTGGCCAGCTTATCCAGATTGCCAAGGCGCCAATAATGCAACTCACGAGCAATGCGCAAAAGCGGCTTGGCGGCAAAGAAGATCGAACCGACAACAAAGCACCAGGTACCAGCAGTCTTGGTTTCTTCGCTGAAGAACAGAAACGAGCCGATGACGAACAGCACCGCCGCCGCCAGATCGACAGCAGTATAGATCAGTTCGTAAAGCGCATAGAGGTGGCGGGTGCGCTCATTCTTCAAGGGGTTTCCCGGCGTGAAAATGCCCATGCTATCCTCCGCATCACTGTTTCAGGGCAGAGTTAGAGGATAGGAGGCAGATGGGAAGGTGTGTGCGGGGCCACAATGTTTACCAAACAGGCTGGAACGACTAGGGTCTTATATGCAGCAACTAGCAAACCGGTTCGCTAAAAGTTATGAAAATATGAAAGCTATTCTGCACGGGGAATTTTACCCCTCGCCCACCTTCAACGGCCAGTCCACGAGGTAATCCTCGAAATCCTCCACATCCACCTCTTCCTCGGAAATGGTGCGGCCTTTGGCGGAAATGCCCGCCTGGTGCACCGTTTCCGGATCGCCGGAGATGAGCGGGTGCCACCAGTAGAGGTCTTCGCCATCGCGCACGAGGCGATAGCCGCAGGTGGGCGGCAGCCAGGAGATCTCGTGCACGGCCTTTGGTGTCAGCTGGATGCAATCCGGCACGGTGGCCTGGCGGTTTTCATAGTCCTTGCAGCGACAGCTTTCCCCATCCAGCAGGCGGCAGGCAACGGAGGTGAAGGCAACCTCTCCCGTCTCCCAATCCTCCAGCTTGTTGAGACAACAGAGACCACAGCCATCGCAGAGGCTTTCCCACTCCGCTTGCGTTAACTGATCCAGTGGTTTGGTTTTCCAGAAAGGATTTTCCATCTTGTATTTTCTTAATGCCAGTAGGCATAGTTGAGCGAAGGGCAAGATTGAGACACGCATTAAGCGCTCATCAACCATTTATCAGCCATTGGCAGGTAATTGAGTTAGCCTTGGCTTTTCGTCCTTCATGAGGAAGGCGTCAAGCGTCATGGTCGTGATGAGGAAAATCCAGGGTGCAGGACGATTCCAATCCGCCGGATAAAAAGCGTCGCCGCAAGCGCCACCTGCTCTTGCGCATCGACAGCTGGATCGATTCCACAATCTGGAACCTAGGCTTCAAGCTTGGCGAAATCTGGGAAGAGATCACCATCTTTTCCCGCAGGTTCCGCGTGCGCGGCTGGAAGCGCTGGGTGGTGGAAATTGCCGATGAGGCCATGACCTTTGGCACAGCCGGTTTTGTGCTGCTTCTGGCGCTGGCGCTGCCCGCCTTTGAGGAAACCAAGGAAGACTGGCGCTCACGCGGCGATTTTGCCGTGACCTTCCTCGACCGCTACGGCAATGTGATTGGCCATCGCGGCATTATTCACGAAGATTCCGTGCCGGTCGATCAATTGCCCGATCATCTGGTCAAAGCGGTTCTGGCAACGGAAGACCGCCGCTTCTTCAGCCATTTCGGCATTGATTTTCTCGGCCTCATCCGCGCCATGAACGAAAACGCCAAGGCGGGCAGTGTCGTGCAGGGCGGCTCTACACTCACGCAGCAGCTGGCGAAGAACCTCTTCCTCACCAATGAACGCTCGCTGGAACGCAAGATCAAGGAAGCCTTTCTGGCCCTTTGGCTGGAGGCAAATCTTTCCAAGAAGGAAATCCTGAGGCTTTATCTCGACCGCGCCTATATGGGCGGCGGCACCTTTGGTGCGGCGGCTGCGGCACAGTTTTACTTTGGCAAGAACATTACCGATGTAACCCTGGCGGAAAGCGCCATGCTGGCCGGTCTGTTCAAGGCGCCTGCAAAATATGCCCCGCACGTGAACCTGCCCGCTGCGCGTGCCCGCGCCAACGAGGTTTTGACCAACCTTGTGCAGGGCGGCTTGATGACCGAGGGACAGGTGATTGCCGCCCGCCGCAACCCGGCAACCGTGATTGACCGGGCGCAATCTCCCGCACCGGATTATTTTCTGGACTGGGCCTTTGATGAGGTGCAAAAGCTGGCGGAGGAAGGCAAGATCCGCAAACGCTCTCTGGTGGTGCGCACCACCATTGACATGGGCCTGCAACAGGCGGCGGAAGATGCGGTGGAAAGCTCGCTTCGCGAATATGGCGATAGCTACAAGGTGAAGCAGGGCGCGCTGGTGATGATTGAGAACGGCGGCGATGTGCGCGCCATGGTGGGCGGGCGCGACTATGGCGAAAGCCAGTTCAACCGCGCCACCAAGGCCCTGCGCCAGCCGGGTTCTTCCTTCAAGCTCTATACCTACACCGTGGCCATGGAGCATGGCTTTACGCCGGAAAGCATGATTTCCGATGCGCCAATTTCCTGGGGCAACTGGTCGCCGCAGAACTATGCCCGCTCCTACAAGGGGCGCGTGAACCTGCTGACGGCCATGGTGCAATCGCTCAACACCGTGCCGGTGCGGCTGGCCAAGGAAAGCCTCGGCATCAAGCCCATTGTGGAAATGGCCAAGGCCATGGGCGTGGCAACGCCGCTTCGCAGCGACAAGACCGTACCGCTTGGCACCACGGAAGTGACCGTGATGGATCAGGCCACCGCCTATGCGGTGATGCCCGCCGGCGGCCTGCAATCGCGCCGCCACGGCATTGCGCAGGTTCTGGATTACGAGGGCGACGTGCTCTACGATTTCCAGCGCGACGAGCCGCCGCCTCAACGCGTGGTTTCAGAGCAGGCCACCGCTTCGATGAACCGCATTCTGACCCAGATCCCGGTGATCGGCACGGCACGGCGCGCGGCGCTGGATGGCGGCATCGTGACCGGCGGCAAGACAGGCACCTCGCAGAGCTATCGCGATGCCTGGTTCATCGGCTTTACCGGCAATTACACCACCGCCGTGTGGTTCGGAAACGATGACTTCACCTCCATGAACAACATGACCGGCGGTTCGCTGCCCGCCATGACCTTCAAGAAGCTGATGGATTACGCCCATCAGGGAATTGAGCTGAAGCCCATTCCCGGCATCGAGAACCCGCTGCCCACCGGCAACCACGCCCCCGGCCTTTCGGTGGCGGCAAAGGAAACCTCCGGCGGCATGGCGGCCATTTCTCGCCCGCGCTCACTTTCCGCAGAAACCACCCGCCTCTTGCGCAGGATTGGCCAGAGCCTTGCATCCGCCCCGCCGCTCGCCCCCGGCCAGAAGGTGGCCGCAGCGCAAGTGGATACGACAACCACCGCAAGCACGACAGAAACCGACCGTTCCATTTCAGCACACCATTCACCCGCGCGGTAAACAATGGTAGGTCTCTGTCGTGATTTGAAAAGGTTAGCCTCCGCTTGTTCCGTCTTCCCCTTCTCGTTGCGCTCGGTCTGATCGTCGCCTTTGGCGGCGGCATCTGGTCCACCCTTGTCGCGCTCGATGCAACGACCGGCTTCGGAGCCATCAAGCTTGGGCCCTGGGAAGCCTTTCCGCAGGCGCAGACCATCGATGCAGACCCTTACGCCAAGGCCCACCGCGCCAATGCGGGACGCCTGCTGCTGGGCAGTGCCGAAGGCCTGAGCTTTACCGCTGCCGTGGATGACGATGGTGCTCCGCTGACCGGCAACTGCACCTATCTTTTGACCGGGCAAACGCCGCAGGCGCGCCTGTGGACGCTGTTTGTGACAAGCGGCGGCCTTGCGCCCCCGCAAGCGCAGGCAGAGCGGCCGGTGGCGCTGAATTCCCGCATCGTTCTGCGCAAGGCCGATGGCAGCTTCGACATTACGCTTTCGGCGGGCGCACGGCCCGGCAACTGGCTTTCGCTGCCGGAAAACCGCCCCTTCCGGCTGGTCCTGACCTTGCTGGACACGCCGACGGCCGGAAGCTCCGGCCTTCTGGACCTGACCATGCCGAAACTGGAAAAGATCGGATGCGGCAATGCTTAGGGTGATCCTGACCGTTCTGACCGGCATTGTGGGCGCGGGGCTGCTGCATCTGGTGATTATTCTGTCGCTGCCCTCCTTCAGCGAGCGCGACGCCTATAGCCGCGTGGAAAAAGAAGGGGCACCCTTTCGCTTTCACACCATTGGCAGCAAGCCGGATGCGGCGGGCCTTGTGAAAGACGATCCCTTTCTGGACGTGGCGGTCTGTGCTTTCGATATTTCCGACCAGCCGGTGCGCATGAAGGCCACCGAGCCGGTGCCTTTCTGGTCTTTCGCCACATTCGACAGCGCATCGAACGAGACCTTCAGCATCAATGACCGCACGGCGGCGGACCGCAAGCTGGATCTGATCGTGGCGACGCCCGTGCAGGCCACGGCGCTGAGAAAGGCCCTGCCCTCATCCGCGCTTCAGCCCATCATCGTGGAGACCACGCAAGAACAGGGCTACGCGGTTTTGCGCGCGCTGGCGCCGCAGACAAGCTTCAAGCCAGCCACCGCAGCCTTTCTCGGCGCTGCCGAGTGCAGCACGATGGAATGGGATTAGAGCACGCCCAGCAATACCGGCGCAGCGGTTTTTCAGTGCGTATCGCGACGAAGCGAGATCTCATCCATCTGCCGATGCGTGAGATCTTCCAGCCGCTCGTAGCGGACACCCATGAAAAACACCAGTTCAGCAGGCATGGGTGATTTCAGCCGAACGGGTGCCCGCCCGGGATGGGTCTCACGCCATGTCTTCAATACTACGATCTCTGCCATTCTCGTCTCCATAACAGGATGAGACGGATGAAGATGGTCGATTTCACCCTGCCCCTTTCGGGGCCGACGCATCCTCCAAAGAGGCATCTGCGCCTTTCTCCTCAACACCGGAGGTCCTCCTTCCGGCAAGGCTTTCAACGCAGGAAACGGTCCGGTGGTTTCTTCACCTTTTCGACATCGGTAGGGCCGGGTTCCAACCGGCCAGTCCCTGCATGCCCCCCTCTTACCGAGGGATTACTCCTGCGGCCTGATACCATTTCAGACAGGAATTGCTTAACAAGACGCTAACTTCTTCCGATCTCTCTATATTAGTTTCAACTTGAGGGAGACCTGTGACATCCCCATTATATCAGAGGAGATGCATGAATGGACAGTCTTTCACGGTAAATCTTATTGAAATGGCACGGATTTGATTAAATTTGAGCATAATCCGGCTGGCGTTCACTCCGCATTAACCCCATTCTGAGCAGACTAATTTAACTATGCCGGAGCCGTGACCTCCCGGTCTCGGTCCGCCGCCTCTCTTGGCCGGACGGTTGGTACACCCTGCGCATGAGGCGCGGTGGCGAGCTTTGTATGTCTGTCTTTTGTAATGCGTCGGTGGATATGAGCGTGGACCGCTATCGGGAACTTGAGAGGCCGCAGGCAATGCGCAAGAAGGATGTTGTGCTGATGGCAACCGTCACCAGCTTTGAAGATCTGAAGCATCCCACCAAATCGGAACTCCGCCAGTTCGCCGAGTTGTTCAGCCCTCTTTACAACGCCTCCACCGAAGAGGCGCGACGTCAGGCAGTGGCTGCCCTTTCGCAGAACGAGAATATTCCGGCAAGTGTCGCCTTCTTCATTGCAAGCCAACCAATTTCGATTGCGGCTCCCTTCATCGCGTCCTCCCCATGCCTCGATGACGAGGCGCTGATTACCATTGCCCGCATGCAAGGCGCCGATCACGCCCGCGCCATCGTGCGGCGGCCCAAGCTTTCCACGGCGGTCATCGATGCGCTGGTCGGGCTTCGCCATGCGCGCACCGGCTCCACGGGCAGACGTGCAGACACCGGACGCGCAGCGCCCAGCCCGCAGCCGCACGCCCAGCCGGTTGCCCCTCTAGCGCAGGTTCAGCCGCCAGCCGCGGCTTCCGATGCCCAGACGGAGGCTCACACGAACGCCCAGCCAGACGCCCGGGCGGATGCCCGGGCGGATGCCGAGGCGGCAGCAGCGCGCGATGAAGCGCTGCGCCAGACAATCAAACATCTGGCCAATCTACAGCAACGCCCCGCCAGCGACCGTCTTGGTCTTCGCACCGCCACCGATGTGCAGGAGGCGCTCCTGGTGCGCTTTGCCCGCGCCAGAGATGCAGATTGCTTCGCCACCTGCCTGGCAGATACGTTGACCTCCAGCCGCTGGCTGGCCGAACGCATCATGATGGACATTTCCGGGCATCAGCTGGCCACGACGCTCAAAGCGCTGGGCATGGACCGGGAAGAGGCCTTCTTCATTCTGGAGCGGCTCTACAGCCACCTGAAGGAAACCGTGGGGGACGTGCCGCGCAGCGAAATTCTCTGGTCCTCGCTGGAACCGGATGAATGCTACCGCCGCCTGGAGGCATGGTGCCGCGCAGACCGCTATACCTATGCGGATACAAACCCCGTGCCCGCCAGATCGCAGGATGAAGCGGAGCAGCCAGGTGACACGCTGCGCCGCATAGCGGGCCGGTAACGCATTTCAGGAAAAGTGCGCCGCGGTTTTGCGTTCAGAAATGCGTGAAACACCGTGTGAGAGCGGCTTTGTGTTTCCGTGAAACACAGCCTCCCTCCTTCAGCCGACTCCTTCAGCCAACAAGCGGGATGAGATCGCCGATCTCATCCACCTCCAGCTCCACCACCCAGAGGTCGCTATCGAAACGCCGCTCTCTTGCCAGGGCCGCTTCCACCTCTTCGGCTGACACCTTGTGCAGCCTTACCTCGAACCGTCGCTCGCCCGTTTCCTCCACCAAGGTCTGAGGCGCAGGCGCATAGAGCGTTTCCGACCCATCACGAAACCGCTGGCGAATGAAGATGGCCCCCGCCTCATCCGCACCCCGGTGCTCAATCGCAGCAAAGCCGCCTTGCGCAAAGGCACGGCGCGTGAGGGCGGAAATGAAGATCTCGGATTTCAGACGCATGGGGCCTCGTGTAGAGCCTTTCCGGTGAAAACGGAATCCTCCGAAACGCTCTGCCCTTCTGTTTTTGCGCAATCCGCACGCACTATTATGATGCAGTTCTTTCGAAGCATTTTAAGTTATTTAAGATATTGCACTCTATCCTCAACCTGAAGCTTTGATTCACAAGTAATCATTGATCGGGTTCAAACAGCACATGGCGAAGTACAAATATCCTCAGCATGTGAGCCAGAGTGATGGCGGCGCATTCGATCAGTCCTTCAAGCCAGGACAGGTGGTTGCCAATAGTGGCATATACCGCTGCAGGACCTGCGGGAACGAGATTGCCGTTGCCAAGGGTCAGCCGATCCCTGCAAACCATCACGAGCATCTTCTTCTCGGGCCCGTGAGCTGGTCCCTGCTGGTGTTTGCGCAGGAACATCCGCGCTGAACCGGGACAGCTCGCCAGCGCTTGCCGCAGCCGTTTCAGAGCGCGCCAATCGATTTCAGCTTGCGCAGAACAAGCTCTGACGGTTCGCCGTTTTCCGGCAGGCGGTAATGTTTCTGGAAGTGGCGGATGGCCGCCTTGGTCTGGCTACCCGCCACGCCATCCACCGTAACATCGGTATAGGCGATATTCACCAGCCCGCGCTGGATCTGCATGATGAGGTTCATGCTGTCCGAGACATTGGCATTGCCAGCAGCAGCACCGATGGCCTGTGGCGTGGTGGTGCCTGGCTGGGCAGAAACGCGCGTTGGCTGCGGTGTGGCCTGGGCCGCCTTGTTGGCCTTGGAAACGGCTGGAATATCGGCAGGCGGTCTGGGTGCCGGCTGATGCTGGGCGGTGCGAATGGCGGCCGCCACGGGATCCTCGCCTGCAAGATTGCCGGAGGGGCGCTGGATCGGCACGGCCACATGCGCCACGGCTGGCGGCGCTTCCACCTGCTCCACTTCCGGTTGGGGCGCATGGGGCGCAGATGGCGCGGCGGTCTGTGCCGGTTGGGCGATCAGCTCCCGCACCGGATCGGCAGCGGGTGCGCCTGCGGCAAGCTTTTCAGCCGGTTCATCGCCGGAGATCAGCTGGCGCACGGCATCGTCGCTCCTCGCCCGCTCGATGCGGAAGGTGGTGACAACGTCGTCGTTCTGCCGTGGCAAGGGACGGAAGCCCGCAATGGCATTGGGATCATGCTGATCGCGCGTGCGAAGAAAGGGAGCCGGATGATTTTCCGGCTGATACCACAGCGCATTGGCCGCAACGAAGCTGAAGGCAACGGAGACACAGAGAAGACCGGCCACACTGCGCGGATACCGGGCGACAGCGCGACCGGGAACGGCCAGGATCTGCCATAACAGGCCCGGTTCCTTGCTCGGTCGCTTCTTCCGCTCAGGCGCTCTTCGCTTGCGCGCGGTCATGCGCTAATCCCTGTCTACTCGTTACAACCGCATCTGCCTTAGCGGCCAAACGCGGGGGAAATTCGACGGTCTCGCCCGTTTCGGAAACGGCGATCTCACCGGCGGGTCCATCCACCGGCAGGGTGACCGTTACCACAGTTCCTTCGCCCAGGCGACTTTCAATGGCAAACTGTCCACCGTGAAGGGCGACCAGGCCCTTGACCAGCGAGAGCCCAAGGCCCGAGCCTTCGAAGCCTCGGCTGTAATCATCCTGTACCTGACAGAAGGGTTGTCCGATCAGCGCCATCTTCTCTGTCGCAATGCCGATGCCGGTATCGCTGACGATGAGCTTCATGCGCGGACCTTCACGCACGGCATCGATGGTGACGACGCCGCCGCCATCGGTGAACTTGATTGCATTGCCCGCCAGATTGATGAGGATCTGCTGCACGGCGCGCGGATCGGCAACCAGTTCGCCCAGATTGCGGCCAAGGCGCGTGGTGAGCGTAACGCCCTTGTTGCGCGCCTGCAGATCCAGCATGGCGCGGCAGGCTTCAACCGCATCGCCCAGCGGGAAGGGTTCCGTCAGCAATTCATAACGGCCAGCCTCGATGCGGCTCATATCCAGCATGGCGTTGACCACGGCCAGAAGATGCGCGCCCGACTGGCGGATCAACCCGACATATTCGCGCTGGCGATCATTCTCCAGCCTGCCGAAATATTCGCCCGCCAGCACATCGGAAAAGCCGAGAATGGCGTTCAGCGGCGTGCGAAGCTCATGGCTGACGGCGGCCAGAAAACGGGATTTCGTTTCATTGGCCGAGAGCGCTTCTGCCGTGCGCCGCGCCACTTCCTCGCGCAGAAGCACGGTTTCCGTCTGTTCGCGCAGCTGCACGAAAACCTGCGCCAGATCGCCATTCTCATCGCAGACCGGGCTGATATCGAGAACGGTGGCCAGAAACTGACGCCCGCCCGCCTGATCGAGACCATGTTCGATGCGGGCCTCCACCTGGGCGGAACTGCCACCCTGGCGCAGAACATCGAGCGCCTGCTGAACGGCAATCCGATCCGAAACATGAACCAGTTCCGCAAGCGTGAGGCCGCGCGGATCCAGCCGGCTGGAAGGCAGGAGATAACGGTCACGTCCACCGGCGCGCAGCACGCGGCCCTGCGGATCGCAAACGAGCGCCAGACCGGGAACGGCATCCAGCACGCAGCCTTCCGCCTCCCCGCCCACGACTTCGTGTGCCAGCTCGCTCTTGTTTTCGCGCGTGAGCAGGATGGCCGCAGCCGTAACGCAAACCAGCGTGGCCAGCATGAGGGCGGCAGACACAGGCAGGGCGAGCGCCGGGCTGAGCACCGAGACAAACAGCACGGGAAGCAGGAACAGGCAGGCAAGGCAAACGGCGCAGAGAAGCCGAAGCGCAACCACATGGGTGCCGCGCACGTCATTGCGATCGCTCACCATCTGGAGCCATCGCAGGGACAGGCGATCCATGACCTGGACCGCTTTCCCACTGATCTTGTTCATTACGCGCACGCCGATACCTAACCGCGAATCTTGATGTGCGAACATAGGCTCCGGCGACTTAAGGAAACTATAAAAAGGTGCCTCCGGAAGCCCCTCAAACACCCCAAAAAGCCATTCTGGCTGTGCCGGAACGGGGCAATATCAAACGTGGTTAATGGGAGGTAAGCGACGGATTTGCTTGTATTTTCCCAATTACGTTAAGGAATGTGGCGAAGCACTGCCCGCAGAATCCCCAGTTTTGTGAGCCTTTGCCACATTCATGCTTAACAGAGCTTGTTAAAATGCTTCCGAATTGCAGTGATCGGCGGGCAAAAAGGCCGATCGATAAAATTCGAGTGAAATTTGAGAAAATTTGCAGCTTTTCGCGAAACGCGACGTTTTTTCATCGGCTCTAGGGTGAGCCCCACACCAGATCGCACCTCCTGAAGCGTGATCTGACAGAGTGGATGCAAAACGGGCGGACGGACAACGTCGATGTGGTTCCTGATCAAGACGAGCTTTGTTTTCGGCATGGGGTTGGTGGTGCTGTCCTATTTCAGCACCCAGACGCCTGAAGGCCCGAACGGTGCGCAAAGCCAGATTCAACTGACGGACGCCCTCTCCGCCGCGAGCGAGGCCTATGGCTATATCTCCAGGCTTTGCACTGAAAAGCCCGAGGTGTGCGAGAAGGGCGGCGAGACCTTTACCGCGCTGACCATTCGCGCCAAGGAAGGCGCCCGCGTGGCTTACGAATTCCTCGACAAGCAACTGGCTGGAGAAAGCAAGGACACGCCGAAGCTTGCCGCCAACGATGCACTGAGCCGCGCCCCCGATGCCCAGCCTCTGCCGCCCAGGCCGGAGGCCGCTCATCTGGCCGATGAGGTGACCACAGGCACCGTGCCGCTGCCGATGAAGCGCCCGGACCGCTGACGAATTTTCGCGAACGTGAATGACGAGATCCCGTGCCGGTATCCGGTGCTGGTTGTGACTGCCCCTGATTACAGCAACTGCTGACGCCGCAAGCTTCTTGCGGCGCTTTTTTTTGGTTTCCACCATCCGGATCAATTCCTATATGAAGCACGGGATCATCAGGCCATCGGAGTGAGAATGACCAGCATCGACCAGATCATCGACGACTTTGCCTTTCTGGACGATTGGGAAGATCGCTACCGTTACGTGATCGAACTCGGCAAGGCGCTGCCCGAATTGCCAGAGGAAAAGCGTAATCCCGACAACAAGGTGAATGGCTGCGCCAGCCAGGTCTGGCTCGTATCGCACCGGGGCGAAGGGCCGGATCCGGTGATGACGTTCGAGGGCGATTCCGATGCGCATATCGTGCGCGGACTGGTGGCTATTGTTTTGGCGGCCTCCTCCGGCAAGCCGGCATCCGAAATCGCCTCCATGGATATTATCGCGATTTTCGAGCGCATGGGGCTGGTGGAAAACCTCTCCTCGCAGCGCGCCAACGGGCTGCGCTCCATGGTGAAGCGCATCCGTGAAGAGGCCATGCGCGTTTCAGCTTAAATCGGGGCGATACCCCTCATCGCCCCAGTGATGGCGGCGGCGCATCCGCGCCGGCGGGGCATAATGGCGCGCGAGCGCCAGAAGCGCCGTTCTGAGCATCAGCTTGGCGGAACGGGCGGGCCAGCCGCGCTCCCGTTCCACCACTTCAAGCCCCTTGGCAAAGCAGCAAACATCCAGCGCAACGCCTGCCAGCTCCGGTCCCATGGCATCCACGGCCTGCGAGACCCTTTCGCGCGCCGCCAGAGCGCTATCGGTCAGATCCACCTTGCCGCCCTGCCCGCCACCCTTGACCGGCTGGGAAAGGCGAGGCTCCCAGCGCATGGTGATGGCAGGTTGCAGATGCGCCCGCTGGAAATCACCCGCCAGTCGCTCTCCCGCCTCAAGCGCCTCGGCGGGCAGGAATGGCTGACCGCTGCGATCCTTCAAGCGCGCCAGTTGTGACAGCGGAGAATCCAGCGCATTGCGCAAGACCGGCTGCACATGGCCCTCCACCTCTCGCTCTTCGCGCAGTTCCATACCGTGCTGGCTTGCAAACCGCCGCTCCTCCTCCTCTGCCAGACTGCGCCGCAGGAAACTGCGCGCCTCCGGCCTTGCCCGAACCGTCAATCCCTCGCAGGTGACGAAACCGCGCCTGGATGCCTCATCCAACAGCGATGCCTCCAGCCGTGTCGAGGTCTTGTCCAGCCACAGGACGAGGCTCTCGCCCCGATCCGCTTCCATGCGGGCGTGCCCCCCAGCCTTGAACAGCAGCTGGAGGAACCTTCGCAGATGCTTCTGACCATCACTCGCCATGACCGGCCTCCGGGCGGGAAAAGAGGAGGCCGACCACACGCTCGATCCGCTCCACCATCCGATCATAGGCGGGCTGATCGCGCTGATCCTCCACCCGCATGCAGGCATGGCGAACAGTGCTGCGATTGCGGCCAAAGGCGGCTGCGACATCCGCCGTGCGAATGCTGAGCCCCACCACGCAGACATAGATGGCGATCTGGCATGTGTGGCGCTGCAGGGCATTGCGGCCGCGCGCGGCGCACCAGCCATCCTGTTGCATTTGCAGCATTTCGCGCACCAGCTCGCGGACAAGGGCGCAGAGCTGCAGGGAAGAGAGCGAGGCTGGATGGCACAGGCGCATCTGGCGCGCCTTTGCCGGGGATCGATGACCAATGACTGGGTTGGCGGCAGAGGCGCCTAAATGTTTTTCGGTTTTAAACGGCATGAACAACTCCCAAGATAGGAATTAATTCATACACCAGCCTCAGGAATGGTGCATGAGAAAATGCGTTCGCAGCGGCATCATTTCGCTATATGGTTGATTTTCAAAGCAGGAAAAATGTGGATATAGGATTATTTTCCTATAACCATGCACCAAACCTGTTGCATGGAAACAGCGCAGGCGATTGCCGCGCTTATTGCGTGACTGAAGGGCAAGCACGGGCGGAAGAGCCATGGCAGACGGCGTGAGGGACCGGAAGCAAACACCCCCTCACGCATAAAAAATCTCCGAAGCGCAGGCTCTTCGGAGATTTCGATCAGGACATCACGCGTGACGGCCAGCAGCTTGCGGTGAACCGCAAGATGCCGCTTTTCGCTTTACTTGGAGCGCTTGCGGCGCTGGCCAAGACCCATTTCCTTGGCAAGGCGCGAACGCGCTTCGGCATAGGCCGGAGCGACCATCGGATAATCGGCGGGCAGGCCCCACTTTTCGCGATATTCTTCCGGCGTCATGTTGTAGTGCGTCATCAAGTGGCGCTTCAAAGACTTGAACTTCTGACCGTCCTCAAGGCAGATCAGGTAATCGTCTTCGATCGACTTACGAATCGGAACCGGGGGCTTCGGCTTTTCAACAAGTGCCGGCGCCGGTGCGGGCGATGTGGTGTTGCTCAGCGCAGAGTGAACATCGGCAATCAGATTGGAAAGATCACCAACGGGCACGACGTGATTGCTGACATAGGCAGCGACGATATCCGCAGTAAGCTCTACCAAAAGATCAGGGGCCCTGCCCGCTGCAAGTTCTGTCATTTCAGATCTCCTGTTTTTCTTCGTTTGACAGCAGGGTCGGACCCGACCGCCACACACAGAACAACGTTTCCGATTCGCGCTGTCCCGCTCTCAAAAGAAAGAAGGACCCACCCCTAGATCCTACCGGGAACAACCGATGCTCGAAAACGAATGAATTGATACTAACGATTGATTGCGACTTGCGAAGAGTTACCACATCACAGCAGGAAAATCATGATGAGACAATTCTAGCGTCGCAGTCTGCTTGTATCAATATTCACGCTCTGCTGAAAAGCGAATAACACCGTTCCGCTGAAAGTCCAAATACAATTTGCATGTGTTTATTCTTCTGTCTCGCTTTGAACCAGAGGAACTATTTCCGGCTTCATGAGCAACGCAGGCAGAGCGGAATAATTAGACCTCAATCGGAATTATTCAAGCGGTCTATCCCGACGCAGATCATCGAGACTGGAGCTATGCAACCTGTAACCTACTTGATGCGCTGCTTTAGCCAGCAGATGAGCAGAGATTGGCGCTGTCAGAATAAAGAACAGAAAACCAGCAAGTGCGCGGGACAGAACGGAAAGATCATTTGCGTGCAGGCCCGCAGCAAGCAACAGCAAGCCTGAACCGACAGTCCCCGCCTTGGAGGCGGCATGCATGCGGGTGAACATATCCGGCAGGCGGTTGAGGCCGATGGCGGCAATCAGGCTGAAGCTTGAGCCGGCGAGAATGACAAGGGCGATGATGATGTTTGCAAGCATGCTCATTTGCCACGTCCTCTGCGGCCCTTGCCGCTGGCTTTTGCGCGTCTCGCCGGTCCGGCCGAGGTGATGCCGGGATCCACAGGCCCCTCCTCGTCTGCCGTCTTGCGCGAGAGAATGAAACGGGCAAAGGCGATGGTGGCCAGAAAGCCGATCAGGCCAAGCGCGATGGCAATATCGATATACAGCATGAAGCCGGTCTTGATGGCGATGATGGCAATAAAGCCGATCGCAATGCCCACCAGCATATCCAGCGCCACAACGCGATCTCCGAGCGTGGGCCCGACGAAGACACGATAGACCGTGGCCAGAAAGGCAAGGCTGAGGAGGGCAAGGCCCGTCCAGATGGCGACCACAAGAATTTCATTCTCTGCCATTACCGGAAGACCTCCATGATTTTGGCCTCGAAGCCGGTGGCGATATCCCGCTTCGCCGCTTCCGGATCGGCGCAATCCAGCGCATGCACATAGAGGAAGCGGCGGTCCTCGGACACATCAACAGAAAGCGTTCCCGGCGTCAGCGTAATCATGTTGGCCAGCAGCGTGATCTCGAAGTCGCGCTGGACCGTCAGCGGATAGGCAAAAATTCCAGGTTTCAGCTCCATCTTCGGGCGGGTGACCAGCACCGCCACCTTCCAGGCAGACAGCGCAAGCTCCTTGAAGAAAAGCAGCGTCAAGGAAGCGATGAGGCGCAGGCGGCGCAGATAGCTTACCCCATGCGCCTGCTCGCGGATGAGGCCAAGCGCCAATGCCGAGAGCACGAAGCCGAACAGAAAATTGATGAAGGTGGCACTGCCGCTGATGGCCACCCAGACGATGGCGAAGAGCGTGTTGAGGGTGAAGGCCATCATGGCGCGGCATCCCTTTCGAAGACGGAACCGATATAGGCCTTGGGATCTGCCAGACCGCTTGCCGATGCCTGGGCGAGCTTGATGATCTCTTCGGGGAAAAGACCGAAGATGACGACCAGACCGATGAGAAGCGCAAGCGGGAGCGTATCGACCAACGGACGCCGTCGGCTCGTGGCGACCGGCATTCGCGCCCCATCGCGCGCGGGCTTCCAATAGGCCAGCAGGAAGGCGCGGCCAAGTGCAATGGTGGAGAGGAAGCCGGAAACGAGGATGCTGGCTGAAAGCCACCAGGCACCGATATCCAGCGAGGCCTTCACCAGCATGATCTTGGGCCAGAGCCCGGAAAAGGGAGGAAGACCGGCAACAGCAAGGAACAGCGCCAGCGAAACCAGTGCAAAGCCGGGCGACAGCCTGTAGATGCCACCCGTCGCCGACAACGTCCAGCCACCGGAGAGACGCGCGGCACGGCCGATAACCAGATAAAGCGCTGTCATGGCAATGATGGAATGCACCGCATAGAACACCGCCCCCGAGAGCCCGGCGACCGTGCCGGTGGCAATGCCTGCCAGCATATTGCCAATGCCGAGAATGACGGCAAAGCCTGCCATACGCCGCAGATCGTTCTGCGCCAGCATGCCAAGCCCGGACAGCAGCATGGTGGCCACCGCCACCAGCGCGATGACAAAGCTCAGCTCCTCCCGCTGCACCGGAAAAAGCATGACCAGAACACGCAGCAGCGCATAGATGCCGACTTTGGTGAGCAGCCCGCCAAACAGGGCCGACACCGTGATGCGCGGCGTGTGGTAGGAAGCGGGCAGCCAGAAATTCACCGGGAAGGCCGCCGCCTTCATGGCAAAGGCCATGAAGAACAGCGCCGATAGCGTCATCAGCGGCGCACCGGAAACATCCCTCGCCTTCAAGGCAATATCGGCCATGTTGAGCGTGCCGAAGACGGCATAGAGATAGCCAATGGCAATGAGGAAGAAGGTGGTGCCGAGCAGGTTCAGGATGGCATATTTCAGCGCACCGTCGATCTGCTCCTTCTGCGACCCCAGGATCAGCAGGCCGAAGGAGGAAATCAGCAGCACTTCGAACCAGACATAGAGGTTGAAGACATCGCCGGTAAGGAAAGCGCCGGAGACACCTGCCATCAGCAGCAGCAGGAACGGAAAGAAGCCGTAACGGCGTCCGCTATCGTTGATATCGCTGAGCGCTGCAATGCCTGCGGCGAGCGCCGCCACAGCCGAGACAAGCGCCAGCAGCGCGCCCAGCACATCCACCGTAAAGGCAATGCCGAAGGGCGGCAGCCAGCGCCCCATGGTCATGGTCACGGGGCCATGCATGGTCACCTGCCAGAGCAGCAGGGCCTGGATCAGAACCAGCAGGATGAGCGCCGGAATGGCCACAAAGCCATGCCATCGGGTGCGAGAGCGCATCATCATCAGCACAGCGCCAGCGGTAATCATCAGCGCGGGCGGCAGAATGACCAGCCAATCGGCAGCACCGGGCGGCACAAGCACCAGCGCGGCAGACAGATCGACAGGCGTAGAGGTGGGAGCAGCCATCACTTCTCTCTTCAGTAGCCGAGCGGCGGCATGGGTTCATCCTTCGGCTCGGCAAGCCGCATCTCATCCGTATTGTCCGTGCCCAGTTCCTGATAGGCGCGGTAGGTCAGCACCAGCAGGAAGGCAAAGAAGGAAAAGGAAATGACGATGGCCGTGAGAATGAGTGCCTGCGGCAAGGGATTGGCAGTGCCTGCCGGCAGCACATCCAGCCCATCGCCAATAATGGGAGGCACTTCCCGCGTCAGCCGCCCGGCGGTGAACAGCAGCAGATTGACCGCATTGCCGAGAAGCGCCACGCCAAGGATCATACGCACGGAATGCTTGGAGAGAAGCAGGTAGATCGCGGCAGCGAAAAGCGCGCCGACCAGAAAGGCAAATACCGCTTCCATCAATCTCCCTCCCTTTCTTCCAGCGCCAGCGCAATGGAGCTGATGGCGCCGACCACGACGAGATAGACGCCAATATCGAAGGACATCACGGTGGAGAGCGGCACCTCCACCCCGAAGACATGCGGATAAACCCAAAGACCTGTCATGAAGGGTGTGCCGGTGAAAGCCGACAGAAGGCCGGAGACAACCGCCAGCAGCAGCCCTGCCCCGGCAATCGACATGGGGTGGAACCACAGAGCGCGGCGCACTGCGGCCACTCCATAGGCAATACCGTAGATCGCAAAGGCGGAGGCGGCAATCAGCCCGCCGATGAAGCCGCCACCCGGCTGGTTATGCCCGCGCAGCAGGATGAAAACCGAAAACAGGATCATCAGCGCCGTCAGCACGGGTGCAACAGTGCGAAAGATCAGCGTGTTCATGCGCGTTCTCCTTCCCTTGCCTCGTAATCCGCAGCATCGGGATCGTTATCGCGCGGGCGAACATGGCCGCCGCCGGAGCGAATGCGGATGAGCGCCAGAATGGACAGGCCGGTGATCATCACCACGGCAATTTCACCCAGGGTATCGGTACCGCGGAAATCGACGATGATCACGTTCACCACATTGGCGCCGTGGGCGATGACCTTGGAATAGGTGTTGAAGAATTCGGAGAGGCTGGGATCGAAATTCCCCTGCGTGACCTTCAACAGCAGCAGCATGAAGCCGATGCCGCAGGCAATGGCGACAACACCATCGCACAGAATTTGCCAGAGCGGGCGATGATCCGAGGGCATCAGCCTCAGCCGTGTCATGACCAGCGCCAGAATGACGACCGAAAGCGTTTCCACCATGAACTGCGTGAAGGAAAGATCCGGCGCGCCGAACAGCAGGAAGAGCACAGCCACGGCAAAGCCCTGTATGCCAAGCGCCACGATGGCGGTGAGCCGGTTCTTCGCCGTCAGCACGGCCAGAATGCCGAGAAGCGCGATGATGACAAAGACCCATTCATGCAGCATGGCATCTCTTGGCCAGGAGGGCATGGCGGGCAGTTCCCCATAGAGGAAGGGCGGCACAAGCAGCGTGACCGCCAGAATGAGGAAGGTCATGGTGACATAGACATCCATGCGCCCCGGCTGCACGAACCGGGTAACGGCAACCGACAGGCGCACGAGACCGGAGATGAAGCCATCGAAGGCGCGATCCGGCCCCGGCCCGAGCATATCGATGAACCTCACCATCAGGCTGCGGGCGCGGGCGAGGTTCAGATAGACCAGAATGCCAAGCGCAACCGTGATCAATGACAGCACCAGCGGCATGCCGAGATGCGGAATGGTGCTGATCGTCACCTGCTCCGGCCTGTCCTTGATGGCGCTGACCATGGGCGAGGAAATATAGGCATGGGCGATCTGCGAGAAAATGCCGGCAGCAAGCCCCAGCAGGGCAAGCACAACCGGCCCCAGCCAGAGCAGAACCGGCCCTTCATGCGCATGCTTGGGCGTCTCGACCTTCTGGCCAAGGAAAGGCTTCAGCGCCACCGCAAAGGCCATAGCAAACATCAGCCCGTTGCCGACAACAGCAACAAGCGTGAAGAGGATGGCGCGCGGATGGCTGCCCGCCAGCGCATAATAGATTTCTTCCTTTGCCAGAAAGCCGAAGAAGAGCGGCAGACCACCCATGGAAAGCGCTGCCAGCAAGGCGGCGACAAATGTAACGGGCATGGCCGAACGAAGACCGCCGAGCTTGGTCACATCGCGCGTTCCGGCCTCATGATCGACAATTCCCGCCACCATGAACAGCGCGCCCTTGAACAGCGAATGGGCCACCAGGTAAAGCACGGCGGCAGCAATGGCATGTTCGGAATCGAACCCCGTCAGCATGACCAGAAGGCCGAGCGAGGCCATGGTGGTATAGGCCAGCATCAGCTTCAGATCCGTCTGGCGCAGCGACAGGAATGTTCCGACCAGAAGCGTGATGCCACCGAAGAAGGGCAGCAGGATTTCCCAGGCGGGCGTTTCCCCCAGAACCGGGTTCAACCGCATGAGCAGATAGACACCCGCCTTCACCATGGTGGCCGAATGAAGATAGGCGGAAACGGGCGTGGGCGCTTCCATGGCATTGGGCAGCCAGGCATGGAAGGGAAACTGGGCGGACTTGGTGAAGCAGCCGCCAAGCACCAGAAGCAGCGCCGCCATATAGAAGGGGCTTTCGCGCACCACATCGCCGCCATGCACCAGCAATGAGAGCTGCGTGACACCGCTGATATTCCAGAGGAAGACCAGCCCCGCCAGAAGCAGAAGACCGCCGCCACCGGTGATGACCAGGGCTTGCAGCGCCGAACGGCGCGCCGCCTCCCGCTCGTGATCGAAGCCGATCAGCAGGAAGGAGGTGATGGAGGTCAACTCCCAGTAGACGAACAGCATCAGGAAGCTATCCGACAGCACGACGCCCAGCATGGAGCCCATGAAGAGCAGGATGAAGGCGAAGAAGCGCCCCTGATGCGGATGACCTTTCAGATAGCCGCCAGCATAAAGCACAATGAGCGTGCCGATGCCGGTAATCAGCAGGGCGAAGGTAAGCGACAGCCCATCGATGAACCAGGAGAAGGACAGATTGAAGCTTGGCACCCAGATATAGCCGCCGGTTACCACTTCCCCCGCCGCAATCTCGGGCAGATAACCCGTGAAGTATAGGAAAGAAGAAAGCGGCGCCAGCGCCAGAAGCCATGCAGCATGATGACCGAGACGCCGCGTTGCATAAGGTGCAAGAAGCGCGGCCAGGAAAGGAAGGAGCAGACAAACCAGAGTCACCACCGTCCGATATTCCTCCTGTTCCATTCACAGATTCCGCATTGCGCTTGAAGCCAACCGAGGGCCAAATCGCAACACTTGCTTAAGCTATCACTTCCCGCGACTCAACGCATTTGGGCAAAAATCAGTCCTTCCGTCCGTGCGCTACGTGTTTGTGATCTGTCCGTGACTTCTTATATTGAGTGTCAATAGAGGGGAAATCCCTCAACCACATCTGTTTTTATGCAGTCCGAATGCAAAACCGCTGACGCACTGTTGGCCCGGACGCTTGAGAGGAGAGACCTATGAGCGACACAACCACCAAGGTTCACAAGAGCGATGCGGAATGGCGCGAGCAGCTGACGCCCGAGCAATACCGCATTCTGCGTGAACATGGCACCGAGCGGGCGTTCACCGGCCCTTACTGGAACAGCAAGGAAAAAGGGCTCTACCGGTGTGCGGGCTGCGACGAGCCTCTGTTTATCTCGGATACGAAATTCGATTCCGGCTGCGGTTGGCCGAGTTATTTCGCGCCGGTCAAAGCCGATGCCGTCACGGAGCACCGCGACAGCTCCTTCGGCATGATCCGGACGGAAATCCGCTGTGCCAGCTGTGGCGGCCATCTCGGCCATGTCTTTCCCGACGGTCCGCCGCCAACCGGGCTTCGCTACTGCATCAACGGCCATGCCATGGTGTTCGAGCCGATCTGACACAGGGGTTCTCTCGACCTCCCCTTCCCCATGGGGAGGAACCGAGAGTTACGCGCCAGTGCGCAGCTCCATGCAGGTCAAATCCAGCCAGCGGCCAAATTTGGTGCCGACCTGCTCGAACCGGCCGACATGGCGGAAGCCGAGACTTTCATGCAGTCGGATGGAAGCCGTGTTCTCTGCTTCGATGCAGCCGACCATGACATGAATGCCGCCTTGGCGGGCGCGCTGAACCAGCTCACGCATCAACAACCGCCCGAGCCCCAGACCGCGATGACCGGAATGGACATAGACGGAATGCTCGACCGTGTGGCGAAAGCCTTCGAAAGCGCGCCAATCGCCATAGGCCGCATAGCCTGCCACGGCTCCTTCGACATCTGCCACGAGAACCGGAAAGCCGCGCGCCTTGCGCACCGCATACCACTCCTTGCGATTGGCGAGATCCACCAGATTATCGTTCCAGATGGCGGTCGTATTGGCCACGGCATCATTATAGATGTCGAGGATGGCGGGCAGATCTTCAGGGCTGGCGTCACGAATGATGGGGGCGGCGGGCATGGGATTTCATTCCATTCAGCGAAAAGAAGCATTCCATAACAGACGAAACTCTGACCTGTCGAGCAAGCATCCGGCCGGGGGCCTGTTCTGGAACTTCCTGTGCGCCTGGGGATTTACCGGCGCATGGAAACGCTGATCGCCGAATTCCTGCCGGACCATCATCTTCCCTATCCGATCATTTTTCTGCGGATGATCGGGGCGATGATCTGCGGCGCGCTGGTGGGTTTCGAGCGGGAAAGGCGCGATCATGCCGCGGGCCTGCGCACCCATATTCTCGTTTCCCTTTCAGCCTCGGTTTTTGCCATCATTGCCATTGAAAGTACGCGCATGGCGGTGCTCGATACCGATCAGGCGCGGATTGACCCGCTGCGCGTGATCGAGGCGGTGACGGCGGGCGTTGCCTTTCTGGCAGCGGGCCTCATCGTCTTTTCCCGCGGGCAGGTGCACGGTCTCACCACCGGCGCAGGGCTATGGCTGTCTGGCGGGGTAGGACTGGCGCTGGGCTTCGGCTTCTGGGCCATCGGCTTCGTGGCAGCCGCGACCTGCTTCGTGGTGCTGGGCGCGATTGGCAAGTTCATGGACCGCAAGGTGCGGCGGGATATCAGGTCGCCGCCGGAGACAGACTGAAGCAGGTCATGACCGCCGAATAATGAACGGTGGCGGCGGCGATGACGAAAGCGTGCCAGATGGCATTCTGGAAGCGCAGACGCTCCCAGACATGGAAGATGACCCCGAGCGAATAAATGATGCCGCCAATGACGATCAGCCAGAGCGTTACCGAAGGCAGAAGCTGGGAAAGCGGCGGCACGACAACCACGCCGCTCCAGCCCATGCCGAGATAGAGCAGGATGGCGAGCCGATCGTATCTGCCGGGGAAGAGGCATTTCAGCATGATGCCGAAGGCTGCGATGACCCAGATGAAGATCAGCATTCCGAACACCATCGGATCTTCGGAACCACGCTGAAGAAAGGGCGTGTACGTGGCTGCAATCAGCACGAAAATTGCCGAATGATCGAAGCGGCGCAAAATCCACTTCGTGCGTGAATGCGGCCAGATATTATAGGTGAAGGACACGGACAGACACAAAAGCAGGCCGATGCCATAGACATAGGCTGCGGCCAGTTCGCCATAGCTTGACCAGAGCGTGGCATAGAAAATCAGCGCGGTGACACCGATGAGGGCGAGCACGATGCCAATGCCGTGCACGACGCCATCCGCAACGATCTCGTGAAAATCGTAATGTCTTCCCAGGCCGAAAAACTCGGTCATTCGCTGCCCTGCAATGCGATCCGTTCAATGCCGGAAGCATGCCAAATGCGAGGCTCCGGCGCAACGCATTGCAGCATGCAGGCGCATCACAATGTGTCATGCGCCTTCAACAAATGTCAGGGCATGGCCGCAACATGGGGCCGCAACATGGGGCCGCAACGTAGGGCCGCGCGGGCTATCCGTGGCCCGCCATGCAATCGCTGCAAAGGGCCGCGTGCGGCACCGCCTTCAGCCGAGCTTCGGAAATAGGAGAGCCACATTGCGCACAGATCCCGAAGCTTCCGGCTTCGATCCGGCCCAGCGCGGCAGTGATGGCTTCCAACTCCCTTTGTCCTGCTTCTCCCAGTCCTTCCAGCACTTCGTCATTGTTTCGCTCCACGGCGCGGTCGTCATCATCGGGGTTGCGCGGTTGATCGAGGTCGGTTTCAATCCGCTCCAAGCGTGTCTCCAGCTCTGCCTGCCGCGCCTTGAGAATGTCTCGGTAATGCTGCGTATCCATGTGTCACCTGTCCACCAGTACCGAGCACTTTGCGTGGCGCACCACGCGATCGGCGGTTGCGCCAATCAGATAATTGGAAAAATCCGGCTTGTGGGAGGCAAGCACGATCAGATCCGCGCCATAGGCCTGGGCCGCACCGAGGATTTCATGCGCCGGAGCGCCGGTGCGCACATCCACCGTGGCGCTGACGCCGGCGCGATCACGCAATTCCTGCAATTTATCGTTCGCATCCTTGCGGGCAGCGCCCATGAGATCGGTCGGCACATCGATGGCAAGATAGGTAGGCAGTTCCTCAACCACATTCACCAGCGTGATACGACCGCCCTGATCCAGAAGTGCAACCGCCTTTTGCAGAATGCGCTCGCCCTTTTCCAGCTGTGCGACATCAACGGCGACGATAATCGATCTATACATGGCGTTTCTCCCGAGGGTTGATAAGCCTATCATCCACACTGAGGCGGTTCCCGCGTTGATGGAAATCAAAGTTTCCAAGGAAGCTATCGCTCAATAAAATTGAACGAATTATCCGCAAATTTCCGTCTATCGTGAACAATGCCGGTGACTCATAGTCTGCCTGACGCCGCGAACCGAGAGATGACCGCTATGACGCACAGCCCTGCCCGCCCCTTTGCCCTGACCCGGCCCGCCCATGTGGATGGCGCTCATCTGGTGGTGCAGGACCTCGATGTCGTCAGCAGCTTCTACCAGCGCATCATTGGCCTCAGCGTTCTGGAAGAGAGCGGCAGCGGCCAGGTTCTGGGCGCGCATGGCATACCGCTTCTGAGCCTGACGACGGGCAACAATGTGAGGCGTGCGCCACGGCAGGCAGCGGGGCTTTTCCACACCGCCTTTCTGGTGCCGGATCGCAAGGCGCTGGCCGCATGGCTTTTTCACGCAGCCGAAAGCGGGGTACAGCTGGACGGGGCATCCGACCATCTGGTGAGCGAAGCGCTTTATCTTTCCGACCCCGAAGGCAATGGCATCGAAATCTATCGCGACCGGACGCCGATGGAATGGAACTATCACGCCGACGGCACCGTGGAGATGGCCACCGAGCGGCTGAACCTGCAAGCCCTGTATAACAGCGCGCCGCAGGAGCGGTTCAACGGCATGGAGCCGGGCACGGTCATCGGCCATATTCACCTGCAGGTGGGCGATATTCCGCAGGCCGATGCCTTCTACCGCGATGTGCTGGGCCTGAAAATCATGGCGCGCTACCCCGGCGCCAGCTTCTTCGCCACCGGGGGCTATCACCACCACATCGCGGCCAATATCTGGAACAGCCGCGGCGCCATGGCGCGCGAAGACGCGATGAGCGGCCTCTCCGATTACACGATCCGCTTCAACGATCAGGCAGCGCTTGATCAGGCGGTGCAGAACCTCGACACACTGGAGATTGCCGCCACCCGCACCGGCACCGGCTGGACGCTGCAAGACCCCTGGGGAATTGGCCTTACACTGGCGGCCTGAGCCCGTAAATCACGCTTGGAACCGTCGCTTCCCACGTGCGTTGTAGCCCGTCATCAGGGGGCCTCGACCATGGGAACGACAGTAGCGGGTTCAAACAGCCGGCAAAGTGCACGGCATAAACGCCAGGTTCTGGAGCATGAAGCCGCGCGACAGGACGAAATGGCCGTCTATTCCAGCGATCATACCGAATTCATGCCGCTGGGGCGCGATGCGCTGGAGGTGGCGAAGGCCTGGGCGGTGATCGGGATTTTTCTCATCATCGGCTTTGCCGTGGTGCATCACCTTTCCCTCATTCTCAAGCCTGTGACGCTTGCGGTCGTGGTGGGCATGATCCTGGGCATTGTGGCCGAGCGCATGGGCGAATTCGGCATTCCGCGTTTCGGCATTGCCGTCATTCTTTCAAGCCTGGTGATGGCGTCCGTCTTCCTGATCATGAATGCGCTTGCAGAGCCGATTGCGACACTGGTGCAAAACGGGCCGGATGTGGTGGAGAACGCGCTTGCCCGCATCACGCCGTTTCTGGAGCGGCACCACTGGCTGAACATAACGCCCGCAACCTTCGAGACCGGGCCGATGTCGATGGAAAAACTGCTGGAAAACAGCAGCAATATTCTGGGCGTGCTCTCCTCCAGCGTCACACCCGCCATCATTCAGGCCCTCATCTTCTTTGCCGCGCTGCTGCTCTTTCTCTATGGCCGGTTGAGACTTCGCCGCAGCATCATCATGGCCTTTCCCTCCCGCCGGCAGCGCCTGCTGGCCATCCGCATTCTGAATGCCGTGGAGGAAGTGCTGGGCTATTACTTCGCCACCGCAAGCCTGATCTATCTGGGGCTTGGCGTGGTCATGACGGCGATTGCCTATTTCGGCGGGCTTTCCATGCCGGTTCTGTGGGGCATTTTCGCCTTTCTTTCCAGCTTCGTGCCCTATCTCGGCATTACGCTGATGACCTTTTCCGTGGCGGTGGCAGGCGTCCTGACCCATGACACGCTGATCATCGGCCTTCTGCCCGCCTTCGTGTTCTTCATGGTCCACCTCGTTATGGAAAATCTGCTGTTTCCGGCAGTGATGGGGCGGCAATGGGAGATAAACCCCTTCGTGGTTTTCGTCGCCATCCTGTTCTGGACCTGGATGTGGGGCGCTGTGGGTGCCATGCTGGCGCTGCCGCTTTCGCTGATCGTGATGACGATGATGCATGAGCTGTTCCCGGAGCGGAAAACCGCGCCATCGCTGCCGGGGTAAGACGAGGAGCGGACGGCGCATGATGTCATACGCCGTCCATCGCTCGTTACTCGTAGAGGTAATGCTTGCTCCAGTCCTCCCGCGGGATCTTGGAGCCGACCTTGTAATCGAAGGACTGGATCGTGATGCCATCCTTCGCCGTCTTGCATTTGTAGCGCAGGCGATACCAGTCGCCGGCGCTGCGGAATACGGCACCCGGAGCCCGCAGGAGGCCGTTCTTCTCTTCCGTATCGCCGAAGGTATAGGCAATCACCTTGTCAGGCTTGAAGCCATCGCCCTGTTTGGCGATCCGGCTCATGGCCTCGATATCGCAACGCTGTTCACGCCGTTCGTCGGGCGTCAGGCGATCCAGCTGGCGGATGATGTTGCTATCGAGAGCATGGGCGGAAATTGCCGTGGCACCCGTGAGAACCAGTGCTGCGGTCAGTCTTTTTATCATGTCATGTTCCATCCAATGTGACTCGGACGGAGCGGAAACTAGGAGGGCGAGGCAGGCTTGGCTACCCGTTTCTTTAGCGAAACACGAAATGTGATCAGCTTTGCAATGGGCGAAGGCGGAACTTGCCCTTCCGCCCCGGCGGTCTTATCTCTCAACCAACCCACCGAATGACCTGATGCCGGAGCACCCCTTGGCCTACAAGCGAAACGCCTTCCAGAACCTGCCCTCAGCCCCCGTTGCCGCCAAAAAGCCGGTGACCGACACCCGCCACGGCAAGACCCGCACCGACGATTACGCCTGGATGCGGGCGGATAACTGGCAGGCCATGTTCAAGGACACCTCCATCCTCGACCCGCAGATCCGCAGCCATCTGGAGGCGGAAAATGCCTATATGGAGGCAGCGCTTGGCGATACGGCAGAGCTGCAAAAGGCACTGTTTGCCGAGATGAAGGGCCGCATCAAGGAAGACGATTCCTCCGTGCCGATGAAGGATGGCCAGTTTGCTTATGGCACCTTTTTCGTGAAAGGCGGCGAACAGGCGCATTACTTCCGCACGCCGCGCGATGGCGGCGACAGACAGGAACTGCTGGATGGCGACAAGGAAGCGGAGGGCAAGGATTACTTCCGTCTGGCCGGGATCGACCATTGCAGCGACCACAGCCACGGCATCTGGGGCTATGACGACAAGGGTTCCGAATATTTCACGCTGCGGGTGCGCAATCTGGCCACCGGCCAGGACCTTGACGACGTGATTGAAAACACCTCCGGCGGCGGCGTCTGGGCCCCCGATGGAAAGAGCTTTTTCTATACGCTTCAGGATGAGAACCACCGCCCCTCAAAGGTGTTTCACCACATCATCGGCCAGCCGCAATCCTCCGACCGGCTTGTCTTCGAGGAGAAGGACCCCGGCTTCTTCATGGGTGTCGGCGGGTCGCTGCTCGACGATTTCATCTATATCGACATCCACGACCATGAGACTTCGGAATATCGCCTTCTCTCCACGCAGGATCTGACCGCCGAACCCATGCTGGTGGCGGCCCGTGAGGAAGGCATCGAATATTCGATGACCGAGGGCGGCGACATTTTCTACATTCTCACCAATGACGGCGGGGCCAAGGATTTCAAGATCGTATCGGCTCCGGTGAATGCACCGGGCAAGGAGAACTGGACGGATGTGGTGCCGCATGAGCCGGGCCGCCTCATTCTGTCGCACGCCGCCTATGCCCGCCATCTGATCTGGCTGGAGCGTCGCGACGGGCTGCCGCGCATCGTTATTCGCGACCGCAGATCGGGCGAGGAACACGCCATTGCCTTTGATGAGGAAGCCTATTCGCTGGGACTGCAAGGGGCTGCCGAATACGACACGGATGTCATCCGTTTCTCCTACTCCTCCATGACCACGCCGAGCCAGCTGTTCGACTACAACATGGCGACGCGCGAGCGTGTGCTGCTCAAGACGCAGGAAGTGCCCTCCGGCCATAATCCGGACGACTATGTGACCCGCCGCGTGATGGCCCCGGCCCATGACGGCGAACTGGTGCCGGTCTCCCTGCTCTATCACAAGAATACCGCGCTGGACGGCTCTGCCCCCTGCCTGCTCTATGGCTACGGCGCTTACGGCATCACCATTCCGGCCAGCTTCTCCACCAATGCGCTTTCGCTTGCCGATCGCGGCTTCGTCTATGCCATTGCCCATATTCGCGGCGGCAAGGACAAGGGCTTCAGCTGGTATGAAGACGGCAAGATGGAGAACAAGCAGAACACCTTCAAAGACTTCATTGCCGCAGCCGACCATCTGGTGAAGGAGAAGTTCACCTCCTACGACAACATCATCGCCGAAGGTGGCTCTGCGGGCGGCATGCTGATGGGCGCGATTGCCAATATGGCGCCGGAGAAGTTCGCCGGTATTATCGCCGCCGTTCCCTTCGTGGACGTGCTGAATACCATGCTGGATGACACGCTGCCGCTGACCCCGCCGGAATGGCCGGAATGGGGCAATCCGATTGAATCGGCTGAGGAATATGAATGGATTGCCGCCTATTCGCCCTATGACAATGTGGACAACAAGCCCTATCCGCCGATCCTGGCGCTTTCCGGCCTGACGGATCCGCGCGTGACCTATTGGGAGCCGACCAAGTGGATCGCTCGCCTGCGGGAACGCGCGCCAAATTCTGGCCCCTTCCTGTTGAAGACCAATATGGCGGCAGGCCATGGCGGCAAATCCGGACGCTTCCAGCGGCTGGAAGAAATCGCCTTCGAATATGCGTTTGCTTTGAAAGTTGCAGGTAAAGCGTGAGTTAAGCCTGAGATAAGCATAGCTATACATCATGCCCCAAAAGGGAGCCTCTCATGCAGAATACTACCCACGCTGTCATGTCTCAACGGTTCGAACCCAAAGACAGTGCAGACGATTTTCCGACGCCTCCCTGGGCAACGCGAGCTCTGGTTGAGCATATCTTAGGCGCGGAGACAGTTCGAGGTCGGAGTTGCCTTGAACCTGCTGCGGGCCGCGGCTACATGGCAACTCCATTAAGCGAGTATTTCGAAGTAGTTGAATCTGCGGATGCTTATCCCTATGGTTTCTGCCAGATAAAGGACTTTCTCGAACATCCTTACAAGGCTCAATCACATGATTGGGTCATTACCAATCCACCCTTCAGACTGGCAGAGCAGTTTGTAGAACGGGCCCGCCTTGTCGCGCGCGTTGGCTTTGCAATACTGGCAAGAACTGTATTTTTGGAAAGCGTCGGACGTTATGAAGGGATTTTCCGCCTCACTCCACCGACGATCTTTGCACAATTTTCTGAACGCGTCCCTATGGTTAAAGGTCGAGTAGACCCAAAAGCATCTACTGCGACCGGTTACGGATGGTTTATTTGGCTCAAAGGCAACGAAGGTAGCACCACCGAACTAAGATGGGTGCCCCCGTGCAGACGCTCTCTGGAAAGGGCAGACGATTACAGGGGGCGACCTAGCGCCCCGCTTTCTGCAACCCCAGCGCTGTAATTTTCAACCCACCGCGGATACCAAGCAAATATCCTCGCGCAATATAGTTGTTGGGAGATTTAGCGTGACTACGGATATTTCGTACCCTTTGCTCCCAGAGATATTCACCCTCCCTAGTTTTAGACACTTTCAGGTCTACCGGTGTCAAATTATGGTGTCGTGGAATTTCAGCAAACAGTTCCCCGAAAGTTGCCTCTCCACTTGACTTAGCCGACAGAATCTTCAGCACAATTTCCGAGATCTCAGCTTCCGACGTTCTTTTCGTTTTGCTCAAATTAGATTCCTCTTTTATGACTACCATAACTGGGCGAAACCCATTTAGGTTGCAGGTGTTACCATTTCAATACTGCAAAAGAACGCATTGGTAGCATTTTTGACTCCTACCTGAACAAGCTGCTGCCCCGACCGCTTCCAGCGGCTGGAAGAAATCGCCTTCGAATATGCCTTTGCCTTGAAGGTTGCTGGCAAGGCGTGAGGTGTCGCCGCGCGGAATTTCAGGTATGTTTTCCGTATGAGAAATGAAGAACGCTCTCTCACACAACAGCAAGAGAGCGCTCATTCGTAGACTGTTCCCCTTACTCCGCTGCGGCAGTAGCCACTCTTCGGCTGGCGCGGCGGGATTTATCCAGCCACCAGCGCACAGCATCCACCGCCACAAAGACGAGCAGGGTGATCCCCATCAGAGGCAGTGCGAAACCGAGCGCAATGGCCACGAGAAGAACGCCTGCACGGGCAGTCCAGCCAAGATAGAGGAAGGACTGCGCGAGCGTTCTGGCCGGTGCACCCGGCGCCGGACGCCGCTTCCACCAGAGCGCATAACCATAAAGAATGGAGGCGCACAGCGCCGCACCAATCGCACCGACGACGATCTGGTTAATGAGACCGAACTTGATGCCCATGTGGATATCGATGCCCCAGCGAATGAGCTTCGGGATGATGGTGAAGGTGTCGAAATCGGCGCGGCTCGTCACCGTCATGCTGCGCGGATCGATGGCAATCGTATCCACCTGCGTGGGCGTGGAGCGGTCATATTCGCGCACCATCCAGGCCTTGTCGGCGGATTTGGAGGGACGGATCTCGACCAGCGGCGATTCAATGCCCGCCTTGCGCGCCGTCGCCAGAACCGCATCCATCAATGTGGCCGGATCGGGCAATCCGTCAACGGGCGCCGGAGCCATGCCCGGCATGACATGATCCATGTGGGCGGAATGATCCATATGGGCCATATCCATCCCCGGCATTTGCGGCGCGGCATCGAGCTTCAGCGAAACCGAGGGCGTGACCCAGTTGAGTGCGCTTCGCAGAGCATCGATGTTATCGCCTGCATATCTGGACCAGGTCAGCCCCGTTGCCGAAAGAAAGAAAAGGCCGAGCGCAATCCAAAGCGCGAGAAGGGTGTGAACCCGCTTCAAGCGGCTGACGCCATCCCCGGCAGACCGGGCGCGCGCCATGCCGCGCTGCCAGAACCAGATGACAATGCCGCCAAGCGCCGCAATCCACAGCCAGGAGGCAGCAAGCTCACTATAGTTTCGGCCGAGATCACCCAGATGGAGATTGCGGTGGAAGAGATCGATGAAAAGGCGCAGCGGCAGAATGCCGGTGGTTCCGTAAACCACCAGATCGCCCTTCACATCCAGCGTGACCGGATCGACAAACACGGCGCGGGTTTCGGATTCGCCAAGCTGCGGATCGGCAAACATCACGCGCGTCGTGCCGCCCTGGAACGTGGCCGGACGCACCGCAAACACCGCCCGATCACCGCCAAGATAGGCCCTTGCCGCGTGTATCTGGTGTTTCAGGCTCTGGCTTTCGCCGGTTGGCGAGCCCGTGAGATAATCCCGGTAGAGATAGTTCTCCAACTGCGGGGTGAGCACGTAAAGCGTGCCGGACAGCGCCGCGATGAAAATGAACGGGCCGACGAAGAGGCCGATGTAGAAATGAAGGCGCGTCAGAAAGGCCCGAAATTCCGAACCTGAGGATGGCGAACGCTGTTGCGCGCGCGAGGCAGCGCCCTTCGCTGAAGAAGACATGACTGTTGTTCCATGATCGAGTGGAAGACGATGAATTCAGAGGATCATGGAATTTGCAGGCGGCCCGCGCGCCTGCGGACTGAGAACCGCAAGCGATGGGCCGGGGCCGACCACCGCTCTTGTCCAGCGGATGGCAAAACTATCCGGCGCATGGGATGGCAGAAACCGAAGATGCGCCTGAAGAGCGGGGCCAACGCCACAGGCAAGCTGGCACAGCGTGAGACATTGCGCCTTGCCCTCAGGATCTGCCGGTTGTTCCTGAAGCGGAGGAATGCCGCCTGCATGGCTGGAGCAGATGACAAAGCCGCCGTTAAGGCTCTGCACAACCATGCTTTGCTGCAGATAGGCACCGACGAAAAGCTGGATGACAAGCGCATAGCCCAACAGGACTATCGTCAGACCCTTGCCGAGCAGGATCGAAATGTTACGCTCTTCATCTTTCATAAAAGATGCCATGCCATAGAGCCGCTGCACTGTCACCCGGACTGCGAACCTTGCCCCTGCGGCATTTTGTGCACTGGTCCTGGTTGTACACGTACATAAAAGACAATACTGAAAAAATTTTCAGTTGTTCAACCCTTAGGTGCGGAAGAGAGCTTGCTCAACAGCCAAACACTTGAGAGAACACTGATAGAGTCCTGAAACAAAACATATTGTTAGTATTTAATTGCTAGTTTGACGAGAATTTAGCCTTATACAGGCTAGACGATGGGATGAGGAACGGGTTGTGGAAACATCGGTTTGGCTTCTGATATCGGTGGTGGTTCTTGCCATCCTGATTCTGGCGGGAGCCCTCCGCGCGCCGGATGTGCCTGGACGGCGTGCTTTTACAATGGCCATCCTCGTGGCGCTCTGGTGGACAGCCTGGGTGCTGGCACGTCACACATCCAGCGATCTGGAATTCAAGATTTTCGCCTGCAAGATCGCCTGGTTCGGCGTGATTGGCACGCCACTTTTCTGGTCGCTCAGCTTCATTACCTATGCCCGCGGAAAAAGCGTTGAAACCAATGCCCAGCTGATTGGCACGGGTTTGGTGAGTGCCACTTTCGGTGTGCTGGCACTGACCAATGACTGGCACCACTGGATGTACAAGGGCCTGATCGACGAAAGAACCATGCAGTTCGAACATGGCTGGCTCTACCCGGCGGCCATGATCATTGCCTATAGCACGGTGGCGATTGCCTTTTTGCTGGGCATGTCCATGACGATCCGCGCCCGCGGCATTCACCGGTGGCAGCTCTGGGCCCTGCTGGCTTCCGCCTCCTTCCCCACGGCTGGCAATATTGCCTACACCACCTACGGCTTCACGCTGTTCAACGACGACCCGACCCCGTTCATTTTCGCCGCTACGGGCGCCTTCATGCTGGGCGCTCAGCTGTTCGGCCACCTGTTCGTTTTGCCGCCCATCGGGCGCGATGCGATTTTTGCGGTTCTGCCCGATCCGGTGATCGTGCTGGATGAGCAAAACCGCATTCTGGAACTCAACCCGGCGGCCGCGGCCCTGCCCGGCATGCCGAAAAAGACGATTGGCCAGAATCTGGAGGATTTCCCCGAACTCGAGCCCATCGTGAATGCCTCCATTCACCGCGATGGCGAGAGGCATGAAATCACCATCGTCAACAAGGGCGTCTTCGAACTCTCCTGCCATTCGCTGACCCCTTGGGGCCGCGCAGGCGGACGCATGATCGTGCTGCGCGATATATCGCTGCGCAAGGCAACGGAAGAGCGCCTGGCCGCACTTTCGCGCGATCTTGAGGCACGCCTGATCGAAAAGATGGAGTTGCAGGCCCAGCTGCGGGAAGAAGCATCCCGCGACCACCTGACCGGACTTTACAACCGGCGTCATGCGCAGGAGGTTCTGCCCGCGCTTTTCGAACAGGCTGGCACGCCTTCCGTCATTTCCGTGGCCATTCTCGATATCGACTACTTCAAGCTGTTCAACGATCGCTATGGCCATCAGACGGGCGATCAGGTTCTGCAGCTCTTCGCCGACATGCTGAAGCAGGATATTGGCAGCGAAGGCTGTGCTTTCCGCTGGGGCGGGGAGGAATTCCTGATCGTGATGGATGGCGTCAACCGCGCCGCGTTTATGGAGCGTGCCGCCAGCTGGCAGGCGAAGCTCGCGCAATGCACCATTCCCGGCGTGAACGATCTTGCCCTGACTTTCTCCGGTGGCCTGTTCGTGGCCCGTCGCGGCGAAAGCGGCATGGAAGAAGCGATCAAGGCCGCCGACACCGCCCTTTACGGCGCAAAGGCGGCGGGGCGTAACACTTTGTCAGTGTTTGGCGATTACATCGAGCCCCCGGCCAGCGCCGTTCAATCGCTGATTCGCGGGCCGGAAGACCGCTGGATTGCCAAGCTGGCCTGAACCTCCTTGCGCTGTGCATCCGCCTGGCGAAGCAAGCGCAGATGAGCCACCCCCCAAGCCCTGCTTGAAGTCAATGCAGTTCGCCATGGCGATCGCCCATGACGCAAGCTTCGCGCAAGCTTCGTGAATTAAAAAGTGGTTAATAGAACAACCACTTTGGGCTCGACGCGATGCAGATCGACAGCGGATTGAATAACTATGGTTATTCTGCTCGTCCCTACCCGGCAGAGCGGAAAACAGACGAAAAGGCACCTCAGGCACCGGAAGTGCGCATTCGCTCGCTCACCGGGCTGACCGGCAGCAGCACCCTGCTTTCCACCAATCTGGCAAGCGCGCTCTGGGCTGTCGAGGGAACCAAGGAAGAGGCGGAAGAAACATCCTCTCCCCTCTCCCCCACACAGATCACAAACGTCTATTCCGAGTTCTGAAAACGGTTTTCCGGGATAGGCTCCAAACGACAAAGGCCCACAGCCAGCAAGGCGGATGGGCCTTTCAGTTTTGGCTGCTCGATCACGCCGCCTGCGTGACTTCCACCGTGATGTGCGACAGCTGCGGCAGGCCCGCGAGGCGGTGCTTGTAGGCTGCCGGTTCCTGCGGTGCATTCGACAGAATGGAGAGAATGGCGGCATGATGCCCCGGTCCGACCTGCCAGACATGCAGATCGGCAATCCGGTCGCCGTCACGCTCCACACGCTGGCGAATTTCCTCGGCCATTTGCCCTTCATTCGGCACGGCATCCAGCAGCACGCCCGCCGTATCGCGGATCAAGCCATAGGACCAGCGGGCGATCACCACTCCGCCGACAATACCCATGACCGGATCGAGCCAGATCCAGCCATAGCTTCTGCCGAGCAGAAGCGCGGCGATAGCGAGGATGGATGTGAGCGCATCGGCCAGAACATGCAGATAGGCCGCGCGCAGATTATGATCCGTGCCGTGATGGTGATGACCGCCGTGATGATGGTGGTGGCCGCCATGATGACCGTGATGAACATCGTGATCGTGGTGATGGTCATCGTGATGATGATGGGCATGGCCATGACCATGGTGGTGCGGCTCATCGCGCAGCAGCCATGCACTGACCAGATTGACGGCAAGGCCAAGGATGGCAACGAGAATGGCCTGCCCGAATTCGATCTCCACCGGATTGGCCAGGCGCACCGCACTTTCGGCGGCAATCAGAAGAGCGATCAGGGCCAGGATGACCGCGCTGGCAAAGCCCGCCAGATCGCCCAGCTTGCCGGTGCCAAAGGTAAAGCGTCTGCTTTTCGCCTCGCGCCGCGCATACCAATAGGCAAGTGCGGCAATCAGCATGGCACCTGCATGGGTGGACATGTGCCAGCCATCGGCCAGCAGCGCCATGGAGCCGAACAGGCTTCCGGCCACGATTTCCAGCACCATCATGCTGGCGGTGAGCGCAATGACCAGCCAGACCTTGCGCTCGTTCCGGCTGTGCTGTTCACCCAGAAACACGTGTTCGTGCTGCAGATCTTCGAAATGTGCCGCCATATGGAATTCTTTCCCGTTCCTGCCTATTCGCCGCGCATATAGGTGCGCAGCGCCTCGGAAAGCTCCCGCGCCGCGACCTGCCGCTCCGCCTCGTTTTCGGCGGCCACGACATGCTCCGTCAGATGCTCCTGCATCAGTTCCACCGTGAGGCCGGACAGCGCACCGCGAATGGAGGCCAGCAATTGCAGCACATCGCCACAGGGCTGCTCGCTCTCCAGCGCACGCTCAACTGCCTCCATCTGCCCCTTCAGCCGCCGGATGCGGGCCAGAAGCTTATCCTTGCCGTGATGTGTGTGTGCCATCTCGTCCTCATAGTATAGGGGGGTACCCTATATTGCTTGTGCGGTCCACGCAAGGCGCCACAAAAAAGCGGGCCGTGGAGCCCGCTTTGAAGAATGAGATGGCAGTGACATTCAGTGGCGATGAGACACATCTGCATGGTGGCCATCGTGCTCGTGGCCGGCGCAGCAGGCCGAACCATGCGCGTGCGTATGGCCTTCGGCTCCATGATCGTGCGGATCGAGATTCGGATCGATCGCACCCTTCTCCTTCCATTCCGCAAAGGATTGGGTGAGGATCTGGAACGAGGATGTGAGAAAGAGCCCGGCCATGACGGCGGCAACGGCAAGATCCGGCCAGGCGCTGGATGTGCCCCAGACGCCAAGCGCTGCCAGCATGACAATGACATTGCCGATGGCATCGTTGCGCGAGCACAGCCAGACGGAGCGCACATTGGCATCGCCATCCTTGTAATTGACCAGCAGGAACACGCTGACGAGATTGGCAGCCAGCGCCATGAAGCCGATGACGCCCATGATCGGCGCTTCCGGCACGCCGGTGTAGAACACCCGATAGAGCGTGGAGCCGAAGACCCAAAGCCCCATGCCGAACAGGCTTATGCCCTTGGCAGCCGCTGCCATGGTGCGGATTTTCAAGGAAGCGCCAATGACCGCGAGCGAAATGCCATAGGTGACGGCATCGGCGAAGAAATCCAGCGCATCGGCCTGAAGCGCCTGGGAGCGCGCCATATGCCCCGCCGTCATTTCCACCAGGAACAAGGCGGCATTGATGATGATGACCGCCCAGAGCCGCCGCTTGTAATCGGCTGACAACCCCTCGAATGTTCCGTGATGATGGCCACAGCCCGCACTCATGATGTCACCTTTCGCTTGGATTTGATCTGGTGACAGCCTACATAATCCCTCTAGTCACTAGAGGTTCAAGAGGAAAATTTGCAAATGTATGCCATTGGTGAGCTCTCCCGCAGAACCGGCGTGAAAGTGCCGACCATTCGCTATTACGAGCAGATGGGGCTGATGCCGCCGGGTGAACGGACCGAGGGCAACCAGCGCCGCTATTCCGCAGATGACCTCGACCGGCTGACCTTTATTCGCCATGCGCGGGATCTGGGTTTCGAAATCACCATGATCCGCGATCTCATCGCGCTCAGCCAGCATCCCCACGCGCCTTGCCAGGATGCAGACCGCATTGCAGCCACGCATTTAAAGGATGTGCGCGACAAGATAGAGCGGTTGAAGAAGCTGGAGATGGAGCTGGCGCGCATCGTTTCCCACTGCGATGGCGGCCATACGGTGGAGGAATGCTATGTCATTCGCTCGCTTTCCGATCATGGATTGTGCGAGCACGAACATTGAGCAATTCCATGGACAGTGCGGGGCGGTCTTGCCTGCGCCACTGCGATAAACAAAGAGCCAGAGCTTTTTTCAATCGTTCAGATTGCGCTTGACTCGCGGAAAAATAGAGCGCATCCATAGCGCCATGTTGATCGCACGCGCACCCATCTCCTGCACGTATTTTTGGGCCTACCGGTAACGGGCGGCTCGACAGATCACTTTGTCAACAAGCCGCCGTCAGGCGGCTTTGTTGTATCAAGACGGCACCTGACGGCACCCAAGAACAAGAGGATGCCGAAATGACCGAAGACACAGAAATCTCCCTCGCCCGCCCTGCTGTCGTGAACATTCGCGCCGCCAAGCGTCGGGATCTTCCCGAACTGAACGAGATGATCGCACTTCTAGCCGCCCATCATGGCGATGCCGCTGGCATGACCCCGGAAAAGCTGGAGCGCGACCTGTTCAGCGACAGCCCCTGGATTCAGGCGCTCGTGGCCGATACGGGCGAGGAATTGATCGGCTATGCCATTCTGGTTCCGCTCTACAGAGCCCAGGAAGGCAAGCGCGGGCTGGATCTGCACCATCTTTTCGTGCGCGACGGGCATCGCGGCCACGGCATTGGCCAGCATCTGGTGAACCGCGCCCGTGACCAGGCCAGAGCGCGCGGCTGCGATTTCCTGTCCGTGAGTGCAGCGACCGGCAATTTCGCCGCCCATCGCTTCTACGAGCACATGGATTTCATCTCCCGCCCGGTTACCGGCATGCGCTTCCTGCAAGCGCTCGCTTGATCCCCGCATCCATCAACGATGATAGGACAGGAAGATGAAACGGATTGCCATTGCCCTCACCCCCGATTACGCCGACTGGGAATGCGCTCTACTGGTCGCAGTCGGCCACGCCTTTCTTGGCGTGGAGGTTGTGACTGCATCGCCAGACGGAGAGGCGGTGCGCTCCATGGGTGGTTTCAAGACTGTTGCCGAGACCGCCTATGACCGACTGGACGCCGCCAGCTTCGATGCACTGGTGATTCCCGGCGGATTGAGCTGGGAGAAAGGCAATGCGCCTGACTTGAACGAACTGATCCACCGCTTTCGCGATGCGGGAAAAGTGGTTGCCGGCATCTGCGCCGCATCCAGCGCGCTAGCGGCAAGCGGCATTCTCGATGACGTTCGCCATACGGGCAACAGCCTTCAGGCCCACAAGGCGCATCCCGGATATGATGGCGAGGCGCATTATGTCGATCAGCCGCAAGCAATCCATGACAAAGGGATTGTCACGGCACCGGGCACCTCGCCTTTCACCTTCGCGATGGAGACCCTGAAGGCGCTGGACCTGTGGAGCCCGGAGATTGAGGTCGAGCTTGCGGGTTTCAGGGCCGATACCAAAGGATGATATGAACCGATTGCATGGGCCAGGAGGCCTTCATCCGACGAGGAGCACACCGGAGAGCGATGCTTTTGCATCGGTCGAGGATTGCGACACAGTCCGGGGAGGAAATCCGGCCCATCCGAAGGACCGGACGCTTTTGGCCCAACGGACATCGTCGAAAATCCGCGCCGGACCGTCGGGTCCGACTGTGGTTTTCTCCTTGCCGCAAACCAAAATCGCAAAGCCAAAATCGTTCCGGCGCAATCGGTTTCTATCATCGACATTTGGTATGAGTTCGGGTGACATGGCGAAGGACAGCCATGTCTTTTCGTCAGCTGCCGTGAAACCGGCGGCGAGCCTCCTGCTCGATATCGAGGCGCAGCTGAAGATCGGCGAGTTTCTTCATCTCGCGTTTGCGGCTGTCCTCATCCGGGGCATCGCGAAGCACTTGGGCCTGCGCCTCCACTGCCTTTCGCAATTCGATCTCGCGCGGTAAAGCGCCCGCTTCCGCCATGATGCGGAAGCCTGCGGCATCGGCACTGTGATCGCCTTCGAGGTTGAGCGGTTTGCCTGCGCCCTTCAACCTGTCGAACTGGCCTTCAGCCTGGGCTTTCAGCATCTGCCTTTCGGCAAGACTGGAGAATTTCATCATGCTCTCCCTTTTCCAAGGTTATAATCTAGGGCAAGGGCGCTGACGGAAAAGGGGGAGCCGACCGTCCGCTACTTCTTTGGCACTGCCTTCAGATAGGCAGCGATTGCCTGAATATCCTCTTTCGGCAGATGCGCGATGTTCTTTTGAACCTCGGTCATGGAGCCGCCAACACTATCGAAATCCGGCGTGAAGCCGGTTTCCAGATAGCTGGCAATGTCCTCTTCGCTCCAATTCCCGATGCTTTCGGAGCCCGGCGTGATATCGGGAATCGTGCCCTCACCTTCGGGATTGGGACCACCCGCCAGCCAGTTGTTGAGGTCGAGACCGCCCAGCGCATTGCGCGGCGTGTGGCATTCGCCACAATGGCCCGGACCTTCGACGAGATATTGGCCGCGCTTCACCTGATCGCTGGCATTGGCAATCTCGACCCGCGGCTTGTCGTTGAAGAACAGGAACTTCCAGCCGCCAAGCGCGATACGCATATTGTAGGGAAAGCTCAGTTCATGCGGGGGCGCAACATTGCTGCTCGGCGGCAAGGTCTTGAGGTAGCCGAAGAGGTCGTTGACATCCTTCGGCGTCATGCGCGCATAGGAACTATAGGGGAAAGATGGATAAAGATGATCGCCCTTTGGCCCGACGCCACGCGTCATGGCATCGCCGAACTGCGCCAGTGTCCAGGAGCCAATGCCAGCCTGTGGATCGGGTGAAATGTTGGGAATGTTGAAGGTGCCAAACGGTGTCGGCAATTTGTGCCCACCGGAGAGCACTTTCTGGGCATCGCCTTGCGCACCCGTTGCGGAATGACAGCTGACGCAACCGCCGGCCCAGAACAGCTTCTCGCCATTGGCAACATCCGGCTGCCCGAGATTTGCCCAGTATTCTGCCGGATGCGGTTGCGGCTTGGTAATGGCATAGGCGACGGCTGCACCGCCCGCCGCCACGACCAATCCCGCCACCAGAAATTTCGCCAGGGTAGATGCCATTCTTTGCTCTCAAACCACTGTTCTTGAAATTCAGAACTTTAAAAACTGCTGCAGCCCGAGGATACAGGCTACAGCACCAGAGAGAGTGACGAAGTGTAAGGCGAGACCTTAGCGCTTGAGACGATAGGCCTGATGGCAGGAGCTGCAATCGGCACCGACCGTCTTCAGGGCCTGACCGACGGCTGCCTGATCTGCGGGCATGGAGGCGAGCACAGTTTCCGCATCCTGCGACAGCTTCAGGGACTTGGCCTTGAAGTCATCCATGTTCTGCCAGATGGCCGGGGCGGCCTGCGTGTTCTGGCCCGTTTCCGTGCCTGCCGGGAAGTGGTTCGGGAAATCCTTCGCGGCCTGGGAAATCGTGGTCAGCGACTTCTTCACCACCTCGGCATCATAGGGCTTTTCACCCTTGGCGATGGCACCGAGCGCGCCCATGGAGCCACCGATCTGCTTCATCAGACCCTGACGGACCAGTTGCGGCTCATCGGCTGCACCCGCAGCAACGGTGCCAAGACAGATAGCAATAGTGGCAGCAACGGCAAACTTGAACTTCATGGGCATTCTCCCTCTCTCGGGCGCGCAACTTGCGACACCTCAGTAACGTCACGCAGATTACACAGCAGCCTATTGAAAGAAATGGCATTTTTTTGAACACACAAAGTTGTGAAACTCAATCCTCCTGCTCCCTCTTGCTTCAGCGCCATCGAATGAAAGCACAGAGCAAACCCAGAGCCTGCCATTATAGCCTTCCAGAACGGCCGGATTGACAGATCACCGATCGAGGCTTCGCGACAATTCCCTGCCGAAGCCGCGGATCTTTAGCCGGTCGGCAAAGACATCGACGATGGCGAAGGCATTTTCCTGTGCCGTATCGACCATTCCCTTGAAGGTAACAAACCAGCAGTCGCCCTGCCGCCCCAGCCCGCCACGATGATCATGGCCGTTGAGATAGGCGCGCACATGCGCATGGCGGGCGAGAAGATCAGACAGCACGTCGGCATCCCAAAGGCAGTGATCTGTGAGGGGCACCAGCGGGTAGTGGCCAAGCACAATCACCTCCTGCCCCTTCTGGCGTGCCGTTTCGAGTTCGCTTTCGATCCAGACAAACTGGCTCTGCGACATTCCAGCATTCCAGTCTTTCGCGTTGATTGCGCCCTGTTCGATCAGATTGTCCAGTCGCTCTGTGGCGCTTGCTTTTATCCGCTCGTCCAGCCCTGCGGCAAACAGGCTTTCCTCGCAGCCATCCACGACGAGAAAACGGATGCCGGAGCGGCAGAAGGAATAATAGCCACGCGGCATGCCGAGCCGGGGCCGCACCTCGGCCACCTTTTCCGGCTCCACCAGAAAATCATGATTGCCCGCGAGAAACAGGATCTCATGGCGCGAGCGGCGATAGATTTCCAGCGGCGCCTCGAAATTCTGCCAACCGCGATCGATGAGATCGCCAAGCGTGATGATGAAGGACAGGTCCTCACTCTCAAAGGTCGCCGTCGCCTCCGCCAGCTTGTTGAGGCTGTTGCGGAAGTAGCGGTTCATGGCGAGATCATCATCCTGATCGGCATATTGCGGATCGGCGATGACACCAAAGCTGAGAAGCGGTTCGTCGGTCATGACCGCGCTGATTAAGCGCGCAGAGTGACACAGGCATGACAGCAAAACGCCCGGCGGTTGGACCGGCCGGGCGCTCTTGAGGATGGGAGAAAGTCGCTTATTTGGAAGCGGCTTCGTACATTTCCAGCACGTAATCCCAGTTGATCATGTTGTCGACGAAGGCTTCCAGATACTTCGGACGCGCATTGCGGTAGTCGATGTAATAGGAATGTTCCCAGACATCGACGCCGAGGATCGGGGATGCGCCGTGAACCAGCGGGTTTTCGCCATTCGGGGTCTTGGAGATTTCCAGCTTGCCGTTCTTCAGCGAAAGCCAGGCCCAGCCGGAGCCGAACTGCGTGGTGCCGGCAGCGATGAAATCTGCCTTGAACTTGTCGTAACCGCCCAGATCGCTGTCGATTGCAGCCTGCAGCTTGCCCGGCAGCTTGTTGCCGCCGCCGTCCTTCTTCATCCACTTCCAGAAATGGATGTGGTTGTAGTGCTGGGCTGCATTGTTGAAGAGGCCCTGGTTGGTGCCAAAGGACTTCTTGACGACTTCCTCGACGGAAAGATCGGCCATGCCGGCTTCTGCCGCCAGCTTGTTGCCGTTATCCACATAGGCCTTGTGATGCTTGTCGTGGTGGAATTCCAGCGTTTCCGCCGACATATAGGGGTTCAGTGCATCGTAGGCATAGGGAAGTTCGGGAAGTTCAAAAGCCATGATCTTACTCCTTTTCGGCAGGAACCTTGAAATGAGGTTGAGCGGGAACATAGGTGTCGAACCGCTAAGAGGCAACGGTGCAGCGCCATAATTCGCAAGGAATTCCAACCGCTCTGTGCAACTTCGTCAGCCCTTGCCTGTTCGCCAGCCGGGCGGACGCAAGGAGCAAACGCGATGAATAGACGTCACATTCTGGCCGGCGTGGCGCTGGCAAGCACACTTCCCCTCACCGGCGCACTGACGCTTGACGCAATGGCCCAGACAAGCAAGCCGGATAGCGCGAAGATGAAGGCTCTGATGGGCGGCGATTTTGCCACCGAAACCAGCAAGCTGGCGGTGGAACAGGGCTCGTCGCCTGCCGTCAAGACCTTCGCCCAGCTCGAGATTCGCGAACAGGCCGCCGTTGCCGAAGCCTTCGGCGCAAAGCCCGGCTCTGCGGGGCTGGACGAAAAGCACACGGCCATGCTGCAAAAACTGAAAGCCGCCAAGGGCGCAGAGTTCGACAAGATGTATATTGAAGGCCAGATTCAGGGCCACGAGGAACTGCTGGCAATTCACAAGGACTATGCCCGCAATGGCAAAGACGAGATGGCGAGAGGCGCATCCATGGTGGCAGTGCCCGCCATCGAAACGCATCTCGCCATGCTCAAGACGATCGAGAACTCGCTCGGGTGATCTCGTTCAATAATCCTATGCTTCCGGCGCGGCCTTGGCGGCTACGCCGGGAGCCCGCTCGTACCAGCCCTTGCTGCGGTTGACGATGGCGACCACGGAGAGCATGACTGGCACTTCGACCAGAACGCCCACCACGGTGGCAAGCGCTGCGCCCGAATTGAGCCCGAACAGGCTGATGGCGGCCGCCACGGCCAGTTCGAAGAAGTTCGAAGCGCCGATGAGTGCCGATGGACCGGCAACGCAATGCTGCTCGCCCGCCACCCGGTTCAGCAGATAGGCCAGGCCCGAATTGAAATAGACCTGGATGAGAATGGGCACGGCCAGAAGCGCAATAATGGCCGGCTGGGCGATGATCTGCTCGCCCTGAAAGCCGAAAAGCAGCACCAGCGTTGCCAGCAGAGACACAAGCGAGATCGGCTGAAGGCGATTGAGAAACCGCGAGAGCGCGGCATCGCCACCCTTTTGCAGGATCGTGCGGCGAAGAAGCTGCGACAGGACGACCGGCACGACGATATAGAGCGCGACCGAAAGAAGCAGCGTATCCCAGGGAACGGTTATCGCCGACAGCCCCAGCAGCAGACCGACAATCGGCGCGAAGGCGACGATCATGATCGCATCGTTCAATGCAACCTGACTCAAGGTGAAATGCGGCTCTCCACGGGTGAGGTTTGACCATACGAAAACCATGGCCGTGCAGGGTGCCGCAGCGAGAATGATGAGGCCGGCAATATAGGAATCGATCTGCTCGGCCGGAAGCCAGGGCCGGAAAAGCCAACCGATGAACAACCAGCCCAGAAGCGCCATGGAAAACGGCTTTACCGCCCAGTTGATGAAGAGTGTAACGCCGATGCCCCGCCAATGCCGCCCGACATGGGTGAGTGCGGCAAAATCGATCCGCAGCAGCATGGGCACGATCATCAGCCAGATGAGAACCGCCACCGGCAGATTGACCTTGGCCACCTCCATTTCGCCCAGCGCATGAAAGGCGGCCGGAAAGACCGAGCCCAAAGCCACGCCAACCAGGATGCAAAGCGCAACCCAGAGCGTGAGGAACCGTTCAAAGACAGACATGTCAGGCCTTCTCGAATCCGGTGGTCGCGCCTTCCATGCTGCCGATTTCGTGCAGCTTCGAATTGAGCGTCAGCTTGTCCAGCGAGGCAAGCGGCAGATTGACGAAGGCCGCGATGCGGTTTCGCAGATAACGTGCCGCCTTGGCGAAGGCCTGCAGCTTTTCCGCTTCCGTGCCCTCAAATGCCGCCGGATCCTCCACGCCCCAATGGGCGGTTACCGGATGACCCACCCAGACGGGGCATGCTTCACCCGCCGCATTATCGCAGACGGTGAAGATGAAATCGAACTCCACCGGGCTCTCACCCTGCCCGCCACCGGCAAACTCATCCCAGCTCTTGGAACGGAAACCTTCATGGGCATAGCCCAGCGCCGCCAGCGTTTTCAGGGAAAGCGGATGCACCTCGCCCTTCGGCTGGCTTCCCGCCGAATAGCTGCGAAAACGCCCCTGCCCTTCCTTGGCCAGAATGGACTCCGCCATAATGGAGCGTGCGGAATTGCCAGTGCAGAGAAACAGCACGTTGTAGATCTTGTCAGTCATCGGTTTCACCATTTGATCAAGTGGCAGAGCAGGTTGGATCCTCGCCGCAGCAAGGGGTGAGTTCAGCAATCAGCGGCGTGCACACATAAGCTCGTGAGGGGCCATGGGGGCTCGTGGAGCTCGTGGGCCACCAGCAGGCGGAACGCGCCCAGACGCGCTGACTGCGCCAATACCCCAAGAACTTCGATCGCTCATTTCTCATCCATATATCCAGAATAATGGATTTGTTGGTTTCGTCAAGCCGGGATTGCCGGGCTTTTCTTCCTCGTCCTACACGTCATGATTGATGGTCTATCATGCTTCGGGAATCACTTTATGACAGTCATCATTGCCCATCGCGGCGCGTCAGCCCGGCTGCGCGAAAACAGCAAACCCGCATGGCAGGCTGCCCTTCGCTGCATACCCGAAAACATGCCGCTTGTTCTTGATGTAAAGGAAGAGAATCAGCAGACGCTGCTCATCCTTCTGGATTTCCTCGCTTTTCGGCAAAGGGACAATATCATTCTGGGGCTTCGCAGCCTGCATTGCTTCGCCTTCTGCCGCCAGCATACGGATCTTGCGATCCTTGGCCTGCTGAATGGAGAGGAGGAGGAAGATGCGCAATTCTTCGCGCTTGGCGGAACCACATTAAGGCTCTGGGAAAGCAGGACCTCAATGGATCGGATTGCACGGCTTGCCGATCAGGGGCATCCGATGTGGATGACAGTGGGGGGCTGGGGCACAGGCCGGGAGCTCGGCGATTTTGCCGCCGAGCATCTGCGCGCAATGCAGGCCGCAGGCGTTGGCGGCTTTCTGGTGAACGATCCCGCCCTTGCGCGCGCGGCGCTTGGCGGGCAGATATGAAAAAGGGTGCCTCTGCGGCACCCTTTTTCATTGCAAAGTCACAATGACAAGGCAGTGGTCAGGCAGCGGCCTTTTTGCCGGAGCGCGCCCAATCCATATAAAGTTCAAGCGCCTTGCGGGCGACAGGGCCTTCCTGGAAGGACTGGTCATCCAGCTTGTTGATCGGCACGATCTTGGAGTAATTGCCGGAGGTGAAGATCTCATCGGCCTTCTTGAAGTCCTCCACCGTCAGCGTGCATTCGCGCACCTCGTGACCGGCGGCGCGCAGCAACCCGATGACGCGCGAGCGGGTGATGCCAGCCAGGAAAGTGCCGTTGGCAACGGGGGTCATCACCACGCCATCCTTGACCAGAAACACGTTGGACGAAGCGGTTTCCGCCACATTGCCGTTCATGTCGCGCATCAGGGCATTATCGAAGCCACGGCTTTGCGCCTCGATGATCGCACGGCCGCTATTGGGATAGAGGCTGCCGGTCTTGGCACCGGTCATGGCCACTTCCGGATTGGGGCGGCGGAAGGGAGACACAGTCAGCGAGCCGGGCTTGGCGGTGTGCATGGGCGCTTCGAACAGGCAGAGCGCAAAGCGGGTCGAGTCCGGATCGGCCGCAACGACCGACATGGGCGAGCCATGCTCTGCCCAATACATCGGCTTGATATAGATTGCCGTCTTGCCATCGAACTTCTTCACGCCGTCCAGCGCAAGCGCCTCGATTTCCTCCGGCGTCATGGTTGGCTTCATGCCCATGTTGATGGCAGAGCGGTTCACGCGCTGGCAATGCAGGTCGAGATCCGGCGAAATGCCATCGAACCAGCGCGCACCGTCAAACACCGTGGAACCAAGCCACATGGCGTGGGATGTGGGGCCGATGAGCGGCGGATTGCCACTGATCCACTCTCCCTCCACAAAGGTCCATGTGGTGCTGCGGGGTTCGGTGCTGACGGGCATGATCTTCTCCTCAATTGCCAATTGTGGCGCAAATTCGGGCCACTGAAAGCCTGTGGCCGCGACGGGTCAAGATTTTTTTGACCGCTCTTTGAGGATCGAAAGAATGTTGCGCCAGCGGGCGCAACACGGAAATTTCTCATTCGAAACGTTGAACGTCTCTGATAATCCCATCACAATCGGTTATCATTGATCACGGCTGCTGACGCTGCGGCACAGGCAGAAGCGGGCTGTCATCGCCGGGGGAATGGCTGGGTGGCCTGCCCGCGACAAACTGGCGATCAATCATCGGAATACTCAATACGATGGCGATGAGTGCCACCAGCAACAGGAACCACGTTATCCGCATAACCTCTCATCTTTCGTTGGTCGGATGAGGAAAGATAGTTCCGTTATGGGGCACAAATTCGATCCCGCGCATGATTTTGGTCAAAAAGGCGCGGAATCGATCGCTGTACCAAAGCAGCCAGCGGGTCACGGATACATCCGCACCTTCGACCAGCCCTCGCCCTCCCGGCGAAATTCCACGCGGTCATGCAGGCGGAACTGACGGTCGTGCCAGAACTCGATGGAGCTTGGCTCGATGCGAAAGCCGGACCAGAAAGGCGGGCGCGGAATCTCACCAATGGCAAATTTCGCTGTATATTCGGCAACCGCCTTTTCCAGCGCGAACCGCCCTTCCAATGGACGCGATTGCCTGGAGGCCCAGGCACCGATGCGGCTGCCGCGCGGGCGCGAGGCATAATAGGAATCGGCCTCCTCATCGGAAACCACGCTCACCGGCCCGCGCACACGCACCTGGCGGCGCAGGGATTTCCAGTGAAAGCACATGGCGGCCTTCTTCTGGCCCAGAATTTCCTGCCCCTTCTGGCTTTCGAAATTGGTGTAAAACACAAAGCCGCGTTCATCGAAGCCTTTCAGCAGAACCATGCGGACATTTGGCAAGCCTTCATGGTCCACGGTTGCAAGCGCCACCGCATTGGGATCGTTGATCTCCGAGGCCTCTGCATCCTTCAGCCAGTTGGCGAAAAGGGCAAAGGGTTCGCTCTCTGCGGTGAAGTCACCGCTTGTTAACCGTTCTTCCGACATATTGACTAAAACGCTCCCGATCTGATCGAATGCAGCCCTAGAACCTTAATGTGATTGGACGCAAGGTGGCAGTGACCGCAAACATATTCAACATTACCCGGCCAAGGCTGTCACTCATCATTAAAGCCTGCTCGGTTTTTGTTGTCGCTGCAGGGGTTAGCGGCTGCACCACAGGGGCTCTGGACCTGTTCGGCTCCGCGCAGAAAGTGGACCGCACGCTTTCCACCGCCACCGTTCCGAACCAGAACCGCAGCACCGAATCAATGTCCGACGAGAAGACGATTCTCAACGCGGTCTCCTCTGCCGACCTCATAAAGCTCGGCTCCTCTCCGCTTCCCTGGGCCAATACATCCACAGGCAGCGCCGGCGTGGTGTCGGACATTCGCGAAGTCAGCATGAACAACCAGCCATGCCGCGCCTTTCTCACCACGCGCCATTCCTATGAAGGCATTTCCCGCTTCAGGGGCAATGCCTGCCTGATCGGCGCGGAATGGAACATGCTTTCCTTTGCGCCGCAGAAGAATTGACGGCGCGTTCCCACTCGGGAAGGTTAGGTTAAGCTTAATCCGACTTTTACACATCCGATAAAACCATCTTTAGATTCTCCCTCGCTAAAGTCTCACTCAAAGCGCCAGGGCTGGGATCTGAGACACGGAACCCAAGCGCCTGGCCGGAGTTGATCCCGGCGGCATCCTGATCGATGGCCGCCTTCATGAACCGGTGGCGAAAGATGCGTGACCCTTATTCCCTTCTCGGCGTGAAAAGAGACGCCGGTCCTGACGAGATCAAGGCAGCGTGGCGTTCCAAGGCGAAGTCGCTTCATCCCGATCACAATCAGGATGATCCCATGGCTGCGAAACGGTTTTCCGAAGTCGGCCAGGCTTACGAGGTTCTCAAGGACCCGGAGCGGCGTCGCCGCTTCGACAAGAGATACGAGACAGCGCAGACCATTCTGCAACAGCGGGAAGCGGCACGACAGGCGGAAGAGCGCGCCAAGGCGGCCCGGGCCAATGCGGAAAAGGTGATGGAGGAACTGGCGCGCGCCAATGCACAGCGCGCCCAGGCGCAGGCGCAGGCGCAAGCACAGCAATCACAGTCTCATTCTCAGGCACAGCAGCAGGCAAAATCCCAGGCCAAGCCCCAGCAGGGCGCGCAATCCGCCAACACCTCCGAAAGTGCCGAGGATATGGTGGAACGCATTTTCGGCAACGGACCTGCAGGAGCCCAAGCCGCAGGGGCAAAGCCCGGCGCCCGCAACGCCTCCACCTCCAGGCCCCAGCCAAATGGTGGCCGCGATGCCTCGGCTGAGGATGGCGATACTGACGCAGACGCCTCGCCCGCAGACACCCATGCCAACGATGCCTCGAAGGCCCCTTTGCCGCTGCCGCTTCAGGCCATCGAGCTGATTTCGTCGCTGATGCGCCGCATCCGGGGTGAAGTGCCACCGCCGGAAAAGGCACCCGATCTTGCCGTGATTGCAACTGTCACGCTGGAGGATCTGGTATCGCTGAACCCGACCTATGTGACGCTGGCGGATGAGCGCGAAGTTCGCGTGAACCTGGAAGCGGGCATGACGGACGGCCAGCAAATCCGCCTCAAGGGCCAGGGCTTGCGCCTGCCCGGCATGCAGCGCGGCGACCTGGTAGTGACGCTGAGCGTTGCCCGCGACGAGCGCTTCCACGTGGAAGGCCACGATCTGCACACCGTGCTGAAGATCAAGCTGGAAGATGCGGTTCTGGGCGGCGAGGCGCAGGTGGAGACGCTTGGCGGATCCGTGCCGGTTTCGATCCCCGCCTGGACCGGATCCGACCAGATCGCGCGCGTTCCCGGCCTCGGCCTGCTGAAAGAGGATGGAGAACGCGGCGATCTGATTGTCGAATTCCGGGTTTTGCTTTGGGAAAAGCCGGATGACAAGGTCATCGATCTGATGCGCCACATGCGCTACGGGCTCTACGTCTGATCTAATGTGATCTTTCTGTGACGTTTTCGTTGGACAAGCACGCTCTATTACGCGTGCTTACATCAGATGATCCCCGACCTTCTTGAACGCCGTGTCCGGCTATGCCATAGGCAAACCACTTATTATTCGTAGGGGATACCGTATGGCGCAGGCAACCGGCCTAATGGCAGGCAAACGTGGCATTATCATGGGTGTTGCGAACAACCGTTCCATCGCTTGGGGTATTGCAAAGGCCATTCATGCACAGGGCGGCGAATTGGCGTTCACCTATCAGGGTGATGCCCTGAAGAAGCGCGTGGAACCACTGGCCGATGAGCTGGGTGCGATTCTGGCCGGTCACTGTGATGTTGCCGACGAAGCTTCCATCGATGCTGTTTTCGATCATATCGAAAAGGTCTGGGGCAAGATCGACTTCATCGTGCATGCCATCGGCTTTTCCGACAAGGACGAACTGACCGGCCGTTACGTGGATACGACTCCGGAAAACTTCGCCAAGACGATGCAGATCTCGGTTTATTCCTTCACCTCTGTCGCACGCCGCGCCGAGAAGCTGATGACCGATGGCGGCTCCATGCTGACCCTCACCTATTACGGCGCCGAAAAGGTCATGCCTAATTACAACGTCATGGGTGTTGCCAAGGCTGCTCTCGAAGCCAGCGTGAAATATCTGGCCGTCGATCTCGGCCCGAAGAACATCCGCGTCAACGCGATTTCCGCCGGTCCGATCAAGACGCTCGCCGCCTCCGGCATTGGCGATTTCCGCTATATCCTGAAGTGGAACGAGTATAACGCACCGCTGCGCCGCACGGTTACGATCGAGGAAGTGGGCGATGTGGGCCTCTACATGCTGTCCGATCTTTCCCGCTCCGTCACCGGCGAAGTGCATCACGCCGACAGCGGTTACCACGTCATCGGCATGAAGGCCGTCGACGCACCTGACATCTCGGTGGTAAAAGACTGAGTTTCAAAACGGGGCCAGCGCTTTGCTCATATACATGATCCGCCACGGACAGACCGATTGGAATGCCGAGGGGAGGCTTCAGGGCCAAAAGGATATTGGCCTGAACGATAAAGGCCGCGGGCAGGCTCGCCAGAATGGACAGACACTCCGGACCCTCGTGGGTCCGGACGTGGAACGCTTCGATTTCGTTGCATCGCCCCTCTCCCGCACGCGGGAAACCATGCAACTGGCCCGCGAGGCCATGGGGCTCGACCCCCTCTCCTACCGCACCGATGATCGGCTGGTGGAACTTTCCTTCGGTGATTGGGAAGGCCACACGCTGGACGATATTCGCGCAGTCGCACCAGACCGTCTGAAAGACCGATCCCGCCAGAAATGGTCATTCATCCCGCCGGGACAGGATGCCGAAAGCTATGAAATTCTTTCCTGGCGCGTGGGTGCCTGGCTGCAATCGGTGGAGCAACCCACGGTTTGCGTGAGCCATGGCGGCGTGATTCGTTCCATTCTGAAACTGGTGGGCGGCTGGGATGAGACGGAAGCCGCCAAATGCGACATTCCGCAGGACCGTGTTCTGATTATAGACCGGGATCATCCGCGCGCGGAATGGTACTGAACCGCAACAACGCGGTGGGCAAAGATTAATCGACGATCTGCAGGTCATCCACCACGCGGTTGCCGTCCACAACCGTGTAGAAAACGACCACTTTCACGCCAGCCTTCAGACCTTCGAAGTTAAACTCCTCCGGTACTTTATAGGTCTTGCCGTCATCAAGCATCAGATTGAGCTTCTGCGCATCGACTGCCTTGATCGTCGCTTCGACATCCATGCTTTGCGCACTCGCTGAAAGCGGTGACAGGAGGCTGGCAGTTGCCAGAAGAGCTGCAATCAGGATGCGCATGGAGGTAATGCTTTCATGAACGTGACGAATGTTCTGTTTCGAAACAAGTTTTTGCTCTTCGATTGTGGCGAAATTCGCCCTTCACGATGACAATTTTGCAAAGTTTCCCACTGCTCGAACAACACCCGCCTCCACTCCCTGTGCAAGGCCGACATCATCCCCGCTCATTCCCGCTCCGGCCCTTCGGCTGTCACGGTTTCTGCAATGATTCGTCCATTGTGGTTGCAGAAGATAATATTGTCTTAACCAAAACGGCAAGACACACACCAAAAGCGAGCACAAATCAGCTTTTCGACGAGGAATGATTGGGGGAAAACTTCGCTTTCTCAATGACTAACGAGAAATTACCTTTCTCGCGAAAGCTGAAATTAACTTCAACCGCCTAGCGTCCAATCAAGAGATGAGAGAGGCTGAGCTGGCGGGTGCGCTTTAAAATTCCAACATTCATGACACGGCGCATCAGCTACTTTCGGCTGCGCAGCGGTTCGCCCATTGCCATTGCATGTCTCATTGGCATTGCCTTCCTGATCGTCGGCATTGCCTTCGATCTGGAGCGGTCTGCCGCCTTCCGCGCAAAAATCCGTCAATCCACTGCAAACACGCTGGCCACCACCGCCGGACTGCTTCAGAAGCAGATGCGCCGCGACCTGATGCTGGCCGACAAGCTGATCGATCTTCTGCGTTACAAGTCCGAGTTCAAGGCGTCGGATCTGGATCAGGATGTTTCACAATTGCTGGCGGCCAACCGTCACGCTTCCGCCATTGCCTTCGCCTGGAACAACACGCTATCCCACTTGCGCACACGCGACGGGCGGATCGACTTCACGCACAATCTGAGCATCCACGGTCGCGACGCAGAGGTGAGAAGCTTCGCCGACCGTCTGGATAATATGTCGGCGGATCGGGCGCCCGTCATGGCGCAGGATCGGCTTCTGGATCTGTTCTTCGTTATCCAGCCAGTGATGCAGAGTGACGGCAAGCCTTGGGGTTCCGTGCTTTTGGCGCTGGATCGGCCGACATTCCTTAGGGAAGGCGGCGTGCATGAACATCACGACGATCACGCCACCATTGCCGCCAGCGACGGAACCCTTCTCGATATCACCATCGTCCAGAAAAACGGCGCCTATGAAACGCTGATTCTGGGAGATGCATCGCTGAAATCGCGGGCGCCGCTTCTGCATACGGTGGATATTCTTCCCACCGTTCAATGGCAGATCATGGCGGCACCCAAGGGGGGCTGGAATATTGCCCCCGCCAGCCAGTTCACCTTCCGCACATTTCTGTTGCTGGCCGGTGCCGGCATTTTGGTGCCGACCTTCGTGGCGGCAATCCTGATCGGCGAGCGCAACCGCAACATTCGCAAGCTGAAGGCGCGCGAGGCCAATCTGCTGGAATTGTCGCAGCGCTTCACCCTTGCCATGGAAAGCTCCAACATCGGCATCTGGGAGATCAAGGGCGACAATGTCCTCATATGGGACGAGCGCGCCGCCGCGCTGCACGGCAAGGAACACGACCCCTCGCTTAACCGGCTGGAGGAATGGTTCAGCGCGATTCACCCTGATGATCTGGCGTCAGCAGAAGCGCATTTCTTCACCAGCATCTGTTCCACGCAACCCTGTGTGAACGTCTATCGCGTGACGCTTGCCAATGGCGATGTTCGCTATCTGCGTTCGGCGGGCGCCAGCTATCGCAAGAGCGACCTGACAAGCCACACGACGGGCATCGTATGGGATGTCACCTCAGACATGCTGATGAACCAGACGCTGCGCGAGGCCAAGGCCGATAGCGACATCAAGAATGCGGAACTGGAGCTGGCGCTGGATGAGCTTTCCAACCGCGAGCATGAACTGGAAGAGCTTTCCACCCGCCTGAACGTGGCTCTGGCGTCCTATAATTGCGGGATCTGGGAAACCTCCACCGCGCTTCAGACCGAAATATGGGACGAGAGGATGTGCCAGCTCTACGGCCTGAACGATGCCAACCGGAAAGTCAGCCATGAGGAGTGGCTGGCGATGATCCACCCGGAAGACCGGCATCTGGCAGAGCGGCTGGCAACGCGCTTCCCGGACAATATGACCGGTGCGCCGCTGACGGTGCGTGTGCCGCAGCCGGATGGCTCGATCCGCTATGTGCGCTCCATCGGCAAGCCGCATGTGGGCCGCGATGGAGCGGTGAAGCTGGTGGGCATTGCCTTCGATGTGACCGCCGACATGCGCATGACCCAGCAGCTTCAGGCAGCCAAGCAGGAGGCCGAGGCCAAGAATGTGGAACTGGAACTGGCGCGGCAGAGAATCGAGCACAATGCGCTGCACGATCCGCTGACCAACCTTGCCAACCGCCGCAAGCTGGACATGGAACTGGATGAGCTGACGCGGGAAAGCCGCAACCGCCGCACCCAGGTTTCCATACTGCATCTCGATCTCGACCGCTTCAAGCAGATCAACGACACGCTGGGCCATGCGGCAGGCGATGCCATGCTGGTCTATGCGGCTGATGTTCTTCGCCGCAACATGAAGCCGGACGATCTGGTCGCGCGCATTGGCGGCGACGAGTTCGTCATCGTGGTGAAGAACACTGCGGATGCCGATGCCATGGCCGAGCTTTCGACGCGCATTATCAATGAAATTCGCCAACCGCTGGATTTCGAGGGATTTTCCTGCCGTTGCGGCGTTTCCATCGGCATTGCGCAGGCAAGCGGGCCGAATGTGGATGGCCGCAAGATGCTGGTGGATGCCGATATTGCGCTTTACCGCGCCAAGAACCAGGGCCGGAACCGCTTCGAGTTCTTCACGCAGAACCTCCAGGCGGAAATCATCAACCACAAGCGCACCGCCGACGAGCTTTTGACCGCAATCGAAGAGCAGCAGTTCGTGACCTGGTACCAACCGCAATTCTGCGCCAACAGCAAGGAATTGACTGGAGTTGAGGCTCTGGTGCGCTGGCGCCATCCGCATCGCGGCATTCTGGCGCCGGATGCCTTCCTCAGCATTGCCGAAGATCTGAACGTGACGGCCAATCTCGACCAGATCGTTCTGGAGACGGTTCTCAAGGACCAGATGCGCTGGGCTGCGATGGGCCTGAATGTGCCGAAGGTATCGGTCAACGTCTCCTCGCGGCGCCTGAAGGACGAGGCATTGATCGAGACGCTGAAGACCCTGCCAATCACGCCGGGGCGGATTTCCTTCGAGCTGGTGGAATCCATCTTCCTCGACGAGAGCGAGGATTCCGTGACGCGTAATCTCGAAGCGATCAAGGCGCTTGGCATCGACATCGAGATCGATGATTTCGGCACGGGCCACACGTCGATCGTCAGCCTTTTGAAGCTGCGGCCCAAGCGGCTGAAAATCGATCGGCAGCTGGTCATGCCGATCCTCACCTCGCCGCAGGAGCGCGCCCTGGTTCGCTCCATCATCGAAATTGCCAAATCGCTGGGCGTGGAAACCGTGGCGGAAGGCGTGGAGACGATGAACCACGCCGAAATGCTGCGCGAGCTGGGCTGTGATCTTCTACAGGGCTATGCCTTTGCCCGCCCGCTGCCCTTCGACAATTTCACCAGCGGCGCTCTGGACGGCTTCCTGCGGGCAAGCTGACAGGAAATTGCCGCTGGCGAACCGCTGGCACGGTAAAAGCGCTTTCCTCCGCACGGGGTTTTCCCTTAAAGAGACGCCATCAAAAGGCAATGGCGGCGCTTCAAGCCGCGTTATGGTCGGGTCTCATGTCGCACAACACATTCGGTCATCTTTTCCGCGTCACCACCTGGGGCGAAAGCCATGGGCCAGCGCTTGGCTGCGTGGTGGATGGCTGCCCTCCCGGCCTGACCTTCACGCAGGATGAAATCCAGTCCTTCATGGACAAGCGCAAGCCCGGCCAGTCGCGCTTCGTGACCCAGCGGCGCGAGGAGGATGTGGTCAAGGTGCTTTCCGGCGTCATGCTTTCGGAAGACGGCGTGACCATGACGACGACGGGCACGCCGATTTCCATGCTGATCGAGAATACCGACCAGCGCTCGAAGGATTACGGCGAGATTGCCCGCCGCTACCGCCCCGGCCATGCGGATTACACCTATGACCTGAAATACGGCATTCGCGACTATCGCGGCGGCGGCCGTTCTTCCGCCCGTGAAACGGCAGCCCGCGTGGCCGCCGGTGTGATTGCCCGCAAGGTGGTGCCGGGTGTGACCGTTCGTGGCGTGCTGACGCAGATCGGCAAGCACAAGATCAACCGCGATAACTGGGATTGGGCCGAAGTTGAGCGCAACCCCTTCTTCTGCCCGGACCCTGCCATGGTGCCTGTCTGGGAAGCCTATCTGGATGAGATCCGCAAATCGGGTTCCTCCATCGGCGCGGTGATTGAAGTGGTGGCCGAAAACGTTCCGGCAGGGCTCGGCGCACCGATCTATTCCAAGCTCGACCAGGACATCGCTTCGCTGCTGATGTCCATCAATGCGGTGAAGGGCGTGGAAATTGGCGAGGGTTTTGCCTCCGCAGAACTGAGCGGCGAAGAAAATGCCGACGAAATGCGCATGGGCAATGACGGCAAGCCGCTGTTCCTCTCCAACCATGCAGGCGGCATTCTGGGCGGCATTTCCACCGGACAGCCGATTGTGGCACGCTTTGCCGTCAAGCCCACCTCCTCGATCCTGACCGAGCGCCAGTCCATCGATGTGGATGGGAACCATGTGGAAGTGCGCACCAAGGGCCGTCACGACCCCTGCGTCGGCATTCGCGCTGCACCGATTGGCGAAGCCATGGTGGCCTGCGCCATCGCAGACCATTATCTGCGCGACCGCGGCCAGACGGGCAAAATCCGTTAAACCGGGCGGCGCACACACTGCGCCATGCCGACGGAGCGTGGCGCGGTTTCCCTGAAGCCGAATTGCTCATAAAGCCTGTTTGCCGGAACATCGGCAATCAGGCTCACATAGGCCGTTTCCGGCAGAGCGTCGCGGATATGCTCGGAGAGTGCAGCCATGATGGCCTTGCCGAGCCCCCTGCCCTGATGGGCGGGATCGACCGCAATATCGGTGACCTGAAAAAAGCAGCCGCCATCGCCGATGATGCGGCCCATGCCAACCACCTCATCCCCAAACAGCACGCGCACGCCAAATTGCGTGTGCGGCAGGCCTTTCTCCGCTGCTTCTCGCGAGAAAGGCGTGAGGCCAGAGATCAATCTCAGCCGCATGTAATCGTCGATATCCACGACACGCGGTTCGACGCGGTATTCATTTTCAGCCACCATCTTTTCCTGTCCAACCCGTCAGAAAGTCCACCGTCTCCACGCCGGTGAAGCGTGCAAGGCGCGTAAGTTCCGCCTCCAGTCGCGCCATGCGTCCAGTGGAGAGCTTAACACCCGGCTCCAACCACAAACGCTTGACGGCCAGAACCCCGGCCTTGCGCTCTGCCTTCATATCGATGCGTCCGATCAGGCGATTGCCCTCCAGAAGCGGAAAAACATAATAGCCATATTGCCGCTTCGGCTCCGGCACAAAAATCTCAATGCGGTAGTTGAAGCCAAAAAGGCGCTCCGCACGATCGCGATCCCTGAGCAGCGGATCAAAGGGGGAGAGCACCCGCAGGCGTGCCGGTGGTTCCGGCGCATTCATCAGATCAGAGATGCGATCCTTGAGCGCAAAGGAAAGGCGCTGGCGGCCATCGACGCAAGCAATGCTGACCGGCTGCAATTCATCGCGATGGCTTTCCACCCAGGCCTTGGCCTCTTGTGCCTTTATGAGATCCCAGAAGGCTGCAATCTCGCCCGTGGTGGCAAAGCCCAGCCTTTCCAGCGCTGAACGACAGGCCCAATCGACGAAATCCGCTTCCGAAACCTCCGCCTCGTAATGCGCGGGCGCAATGACCCGCTCCATCAGATCGTAGACCTTCTGGAATCCCTCCCGCCGGGAAATGGCGAGATGCCCCGTGTGCCACAGAAATTCCAGCGCTGTCTTGGAAGGATGCCAGTTCCACCAGCCGCCTGACTTGTGATCCTCCACTTTCACATCGCGGGACATTACAGGGCCGTGATCGCGAATACGCGCCAGCGTCTGTTGGAAGGCGGCATCGAAGCCCTCCCCCTGCCAGCGCCGCCAGCGTTCCAGAATGATCGGTTCGCGGCGCCGGAAACGATGCTTCCAATAGGCAAAGAAGGCGGAAGGAATGATGGAGGCGTCATGCGTCCAATGTTCGAACAGGCTGCGCTCCTGCTCCAGCAACCGCGTCAGATCTTCGCGCCGATAGGTCTGGTTACGGGAGAAAAGGATCTGCTGATGGGCGCGCTCCACCGTTTGCACGCTGTCGATCTGCACGAAACCGATGTCCTCGATCATCCGCTGTAGACCCTGGTACCCAAGCGCACGGCTGGGTGCAGCGGAAAGCCCCTGGCGATCCAGGAAAATGTTTCGTGCCAGCAGGTTGTCGAACAGGATCGTCATGGTTGTGCAAGCTAGCCTTTGTTCTCCCTTTGTTCAATAGCGCAAACAATCAAAAAAATTGGCTTGAAAGAGTTGCGCCCGCTATAGAAGCCAGACTTGGACCCAGAGGATACGAGACGCGTGCGCATCATCTTCGAAAATGCCAGCCTTTCTTTCGGCAGCCCCTCAAGCCGTCAAGTGGCGCTGCATCCGCTTTCTCTGGAGCTTGCGGAAAACCGCGTGGGCGTGATCGGGTTGAACGGTTCCGGCAAGACGAGTTTTGCCCGGCTGATAAACGGCCTCGCCCGGCCGAGCGGCGGGCGTGTGACGCTGGACGGATTGGACACGGTGGAGGATGAGGCCGCGGTGCGGGCGGCAACCGGCTTCATCTTCCAGAACCCCGGCCACCAGATCATTTTGCCGATCATCCGCGACGATATTGCCCTTGGGCTGAAAAGCCGGGGTTTGACGGGACAGGCGGTGCAGGAACGGGTGGACGCGATCCTTGGCCGATTTGCCCTGGAGGGGCTGGCAGATCGGCGACCGCATGAGCTTTCCGGCGGGCAATTGCAGCTTGCGGCGCTTGCCGCTGTGATGGTGACGGAGCCGAAGCTGCTGATCTTCGACGAGCCCACCAACCAGCTCGATCTTCGCAACCGCGCCCTGGTGAAGCGCACGCTGGCCAGCCTGCAGGAACAGGCCATCGTCATCAGCCACGATCTTGAGCTTCTGGCCGATTTTCCCCGTGTTCTGCTGTTTCACGAGGGGCGGCTGGCCTTCGATGGATCGGCGGCGGATGCCATTGCGCGCTACCACGAGATTGCCGAATGCTGACCAGCCTGCACATGGAAGGCAATAGCTGGCTTCATCGCGCTTCCGCCGGTTACAAGCTTTTCTCCCTCTTCATTCTCAGCCTCGTGCTCAGCCTGCTGAACAGCCCCGCGCTGCTTGGCCTTTCGCTTTTTGCAGCCATTCTTCTAGCCGCGCAGGTGGGGCTTACGCCACGTCCTTTATGGGCGCGCACCAAGCCTGTGCTGCTGACCATCGCGCTTCTGGCACTGGTGAATTATGTCGTGGTGTCCCCGAGGGATGCGCTGGTGACGCTTCTGCGGCTGCCCGCAATCGTGGTTCTTGCAACAATCGTAACGGCCACCACCTCGCTTTCGGCCTTCATCGATTGCCTGACAAAGGCTGCGCGACCGCTGGAGCGGCTGGGCCTGCTTCGGGCGGCGGATGTGGGGCTGGCGCTTGGGCTTGTGCTGCGCTTCGTGCCGGAAATTGCCGCACGGCATGAAACACTGCGCGCCGCACATAAGGCACGCGGCATACCCTACCGGCTGCACCGCGCCCTTGGGCCGCTGATCATTGCCACGCTCAAGGATGCGGATAGCATTGCCGAGGCGATTGACGCACGCGGCATTCGCGGCCACAAAAGCGGACATTCAAAATAAAGTTTCGGCCTTCAGCGCCAAAAGGAGTTGTTGCATGAACACCAGGGATATTGTGCTTGCGGCGCTTTTCACTGCCATCGTCATTGTTCTCGGCCTCATTCCGCCGGTCACGATTGCTCTCATCCCGGTTCCGATCACCGCGCAGAGCATGGGCGTGATGCTGGCAGGCTGCATTATCGGCGCCCGGCGCGGGGCACTGTCCTATGCGCTGCTTGTGGTTCTGGTGGCCGTCGGCCTGCCGGTTCTCGCAGGCGGTCGCGGCGGTCTTGCCGTGCTCATGGGGCCAACCGGCGGCTATATCTTCGGCTGGATCATCGGCAGCTTCGTGACCGGTCTGGTGGCGCAGCAATTCGTCCGTGAAGGCCAGCCGGCCCTGCGCCAGTTCGCAGGCTTCCTGATGGCCAGCCTCATCGGCGGCATCGTCGTGGTTTATGCCATCGGCATGCCCTGGCTCTCGATGGTGTCAGGCACGCCGTTCGACAAGGTGGTCTTGGGCTCTCTCGCCTTCATTCCGGGCGATCTGCTGAAGGCCGTGATTGCGGCGCTGGCGGCACGCGCCGTCATGGTGGGCTATCCACTTCTGCCGCAGCGCGCCTAATCGAGATATTTGTAGAGCCAATCGCGAAGCTCTTCGGGAAGCGGCACGGGCGTGCCGCTTTCACCGTCGCAGGCGGTCCAGACCACTTCCGCCTCCGCCACGCGCTCTTCGCCGCGATACATGATGATGACGAAGCCCGCCGATTTGCCGCCAATCTTGCTGACGCGCACCGTGCATTCCACGCGATCGCCAAACCGGAGCGCCCGCAACAGGCTGCAGGACACTTTCGACACATAGAATGCCGGATCGGACCCCGCCTGCTGGCGGCTGGCCCAGAAGCGGGCAAGCGCCTCTTCCGCATGGGTAATATAGGCCGCGCTGAACATTTCCCCGCGCAGGCCCACATCCCTGAACGGCACCTCGAAAACATATGCAGCCATATCGATCCCCCTGCTCCTGGCATCAGTTAAGTACAGGCAGAAGGGTTCGACAAGAACGAAGCGGTGGGAGAACCGGCGGCAGCGCTTGAAATCATGCCGTTTCTAGGCCATTTCCAAAGCGCCCGCCTTTCTCCAAAGCGGCAGGAGGCAAAAGCCCATGACGACCCGCCTGTACGAACACAAGATCTTCCTTGAACACAACACTCCAGAGGGCCACCCGGAACGAGCCGATCGTCTCCGTTCCCTGCACATCGCGCTGGAGCATCCGAATTTCGACCGGCTTGAGCGGCTGGAAGCGCCGCAGGCCAATGAGGATGCCGTTCTTCTGGCGCATCCCGATGAGCACCTCACCTCCGTCATGCGGGAAATTCCCGAGGAGGAAGACCGCATTCGCCAGATCGAGGCCGATACCTATGTGAGCCAGAAGAGCTTGCAGGTGGCGCTGACGGGCATTGGCGGGGCGCTGGCCGCCGTGGACGACGTGTTTACCGGCAAGGCCGACAACGTGTTCGTTGCCTCGCGCCCGCCGGGCCACCATGCGGAGAAGACCAGGGCCATGGGCTTCTGCCTTTTCAACAATGTTGCCATTGCGGCCCGCCATGCCCAGAAAACCTATGGCGTGGAGCGTGTGGCCATTGTCGATTGGGACGTGCATCACGGAAACGGGACGCAGGATATTTTCTGGAACGATCCCTCCGTTCTGTTCTGCTCCACCCATCAGATGCCGCTTTACCCCTGGAGCGGCGAGCTGAAGGAAACCGGCGAACACAACAATATCGTCAATGCGCCGCTTTCGGCCCATTCGGCGGGGGATCATTTCCGCGAAGCCTTTTCCAGCCGGGTTTTGCCCGCGCTGCACAATTTCCGCCCGGATTTCGTTCTGATTTCCGCCGGGTTCGACGCGCATCATCGCGATCCACTGGCGCAGATCAATCTCGTCGGCGACGATTTCGACTGGGCAACCGGCCGCCTGATGGAGATTGCCGGGCGATATGCCGACAACAGGCTCGTCAGCCTGCTGGAGGGCGGCTATGATCTCGAAGGACTGGCTGAATCGGCCGGTCTCCACATTTGCAGATTGATGAAGGGTTGAGAATGGCAGACGGCGCAGAGAACCACGATGTCAGCGGCTTGAGCTTCGAGAAGGCCGTGGCGGAGCTGGAAAGCATCGTCACGCGGCTGGAACGCGGCGACGTGGCGCTGGATGAATCCATTGCCATTTACGAGCGTGGCGAAGCCCTGAAGAAGCATTGCGAAAAGCTTCTGAACGCGGCTGAAAACCGGATCGAGAAAATCCGCCTCGACCGCGCTGGCAAGCCGCAGGGTGTGGAGCCGCTGGACGGCGAATAGGCGGAATAGCGGCAGACGGGAACCGAATGCCGTCTCCGCACGTTTTGCGGCCATGGCAAAAGATACCGGACCAAAGGCCCGCAAGGGCATGATCAGCTTCGTTATTACCATCCTGCTCGTGGCGCTGGCCCTTGCCGCGATCTATATGATCGGCTTCACGCCGGGCGAGACCAATCCATAAAGCGGCGCATCAGCGCAATTGCGTCAGGCGCTGATCGATGGCGGCCAGAGCCAGATCCACATGCCCTTCGAAGACAAGCGATTGCTCATCGGACACGATGGAAATGTTCGGCATGCCGTTCAGTCGCGCATGAAGCGTTTGTGACAGCCCCTCTTCCAGACCAACGGACAAAAGATCATAGAAACGGCTGCCCGGCCCCGTGACCGCAATCGGCATATCGCCCACCATGCTGAGCACACGAGACAGGCCCTGACCGAGCGCAATGCCCGCCTGACGGAAGGCATATTGCGCCATGCGATTGTTCTGGCGGGCGGAAAGCGCGATCTTCTCCATCTCCGCGATCGGCACGAATTTCGCCGGGATGGTGTTGGGCGGAACCTGGAAGGCAAGCCGCAGAATGCCATAGAAGCCCGCAGACGCCTCAATGCAGCCATAGGCTCCGCAACGACAGAGACGGTTATCCGGGGCATTCAGCATATGGCCGAAATTGGGAGCCGTCGCGATGATATCGCCGCCCTCCTCCTTTGCCACGCCAAGCCCGATGCTGTGACCGAGCGACAGCGCGATGAGACCTGGGGACCGCTGCTGATCCTCTCGCAGCAGAAGCCGCTTGCCGAGCGCCTGCACCACCAGAAGACTTTCATTGCTCAATGTCAGCGTCGCATTCTGATAGGGCCGGGTCAGGGTACTGAAATCAACATCCTCCCGCCCCAGGACCGGGGACCAGACAAGGCGGCTCTGTTCGGCATCGACAATCCCCTTGCTGCTCAATGACAGATGCAGGATCGCCTCCGGTGCCAGCCGGGAGCGCGTCATCAGGCGGTCGAGCGACTGGGAAATCTCCTCGATCATGCGCGCCGGTCGGGCATTGGCAATATCCCGGCCCGTGCTGAAGCGGTCGATCAGCGTTCCGCGATAATCGGATAGCGCATAGTGAAGCGCATCTGAGGAAATCTGGACCGAGATGGCATGGGCATGGCTGCTGGCCCGCTGGAACAGAACCCGCGGGCGCCCTCTCCCGCTCGGCGCGCTTTGCTCCTGCCGCTCGATGGCACCTGTGCGCTCCAGCTCCGTGGTCACTGCCGTGACCGTGGCAGAGGCAAGCCCTGTCAGCTCGGACAGTTCGGTATGCGAAAGCCCGCCTTTCAAGCGCAGTGCTTTCAACACTGCCAGCATGTTCTGGCGGCGCAAAAGCTCGGTAGAGGGCTTCAAATTCATCATGCTCAAGGCCGCGGCCCACTTAATTCACGGCCAAGTTTCTGGCTCGCTTATTTTCACACTTCAACATTGACTGAGGACAGTTGACACCTTCCGCATCATCTGCCAGTTATTTTCTCGACTGTCGAGAAAAACAATTCCTGCACGGAATTCGAGGGGCTCGACGGTAATTCACGCGGGGGGCCGAGCGGACGAGGAGGTTCGCAGTCCCTGCATTCACTCGGGAGGTTTACATGAAATCAGTACTCAAGCTGATGGCCTGCGCGGCTGTTCTGGCTTCCGTTCACACGCCTGCTTCCGCCAAGGATCTGGTGGTCGGCGTTTCCTGGTCGAACTTCCAGGAAGAACGCTGGAAGACCGACGAAGCTGCCATCAAGAAGGCTCTGGAAGCCGCTGGCGCCAAGTATATTTCCGCTGACGCCCAGACCTCTGCCGCCAAGCAGCTGACAGACATCGAAAGCCTGATTTCGCAGGGCGCAAACGCGCTGATCGTTCTGGCGCAGGATTCCTCGGCAATCGGCCCGGCCATTGAAAAGGCAACCAATGAAGGCATTCCGGTCATCGGCTACGACCGCCTGATCGAGAACCCGTCGACCTACTACATCACCTTCGACAACAAGGAAGTGGGCCGCCTGCAGGCCAAGGAAGTGTTCAAGGTCAAGCCGGAAGGCAATTACGTCTTCATCAAGGGCGGTTCCACCGACCCGAACGCGGACTTCGTTTTCTCCGGCCAGATGGAAGTGCTGAAAGCCGCCATCGATTCCGGCAAGGTGAAGAATGTCGGCGAGTCCTACACGGATGGCTGGAAGCCGGAAATTGCCCAGAAGAACATGGAGCAGTTCCTGACCAAGAACAACAACAAGGTCGATGCGGTCGTATCGTCCAACGACGGCATGGCCGGCGGTGTTGTCGCAGCGCTTGAAGCGCAGGGCATGGCGGGTGCAGTTCCAGTCTCCGGTCAGGACGGCGACAAGGCGGCGCTCAACCGCATCGCGCTTGGCACGCAGACGGTTTCCGTCTGGAAGGACAGCCGCGAGCTTGGCAAGAAGGCCGGTGAAGTGGCTGTTGCTCTTGCCAAGGGCACAAAGATGACCGACCTGCCAGGCACGGTGAAGTTCAAGGGCGGCACCAAGGGTGTTGAAATGAACTCCGTGTTCCTCACGCCAATCGCAATCACCAAGGACAACCTCAACGTTGTTCTGGATGCGGGCTGGATCTCCAAGAAGGAGCTTTGCCAGGGCGTGAAGGCCGGAAGCGTGAAGGTTTGCAGCTAAGCTGCAACCGCAAACAGCAAGAAAAACGGCAACTCGTTCTTCTGACCGGGACGTCGCGGCTTGGCCGCGGCGTCTTTCGCTCAGGCATGCTTGCCGCATAAAGAGGGGAGTTGAAGGCTTATGACGGATCACACCATTCCGGCTGCCGCCAATCGCACCGCCGGTGCACGCGCGGCGACCGGCAATCCGCTGAAGCGCTTTTTCCAGGCCACCGAAATCGACACGCGCCTGCTTGGCATGGTGCTGGCAATGCTGGTGATCTGGATTGGTTTCCACGTCATGTCGGGCGGATTGTTCCTGACGTCGCGCAATCTCTGGAACCTGTCCGTTCAGGCGGCCTCCGTCTCCGTGATGGCGACGGGCATGGTGCTGGTGATCGTGACGCGCAACATCGATCTGTCGGTCGGATCCATCCTGGGCTTTGTCGGCATGATCATGGCCGTCACCCAGACCAAATACCTGCCCGCCTGGCTTGGCTATGACCACCCGATGACCTGGATCCTGGCGCTGAGCGTCGGTATCGTTCTGGGCGCTGCCATCGGCGCGTTTCAGGGCGCCATCATCGCCTTCCTCGGCGTGCCGTCCTTCATTGTCACGCTGGGTGGCCTTCTGGTCTGGCGCGGCGCGGCCTGGATGGTGACAAGCGGTGCCACTGTCGCACCCATGGATGTGAATTTCCGCCTGATGGGCGGCGGCGCGGATGGCTCCATCGGTGCCAGTGCCAGCTGGATCGTCGGCATCATCGCCTGCCTGTTCATCGTCCTGTCCATTCTGCATTCGCGCAAACAGCGCAAGCGCTTCGGCTTTCCGCTGAAGCCTGTCTGGGCAGAACTTGTGGTGGGCGTGGTTGGCTGCGGCGTGGTGCTGGGTGCCGTGAAGGTGCTCAACAGCTATTACATGCCGGTCAACCTGGCGCGGCGCTATGCGGAAGAGAACGGCATTGCATGGCCGGAAAACGGGCTCGACATTCCGCTCGGCATCGCCATTCCGGTTCTGATTGCGCTTGGCATTGCCATCGCCATGAACTTTCTCACCAACCGCACCCGCTTTGGCCGCTATGTCTTTGCCATTGGCGGAAACCCGGAAGCGGCTGAACTGGCCGGTATCAAGACCCGCTGGGTCACGGTGCGGCTGTTTGCCCTGATGGGCGCGCTCTGCGCCATTGCTGCCGCCATTTCCACCGCACGACTGAACGCCGCGACCAATGCGCAAGGCACGCTGGACGAGCTTTACACCATCGCCGCAGCGGTGATTGGCGGAACCTCGCTTGCCGGTGGCGTGGGCACCATTGCTGGCGCGGTTCTGGGCGCGCTGGTCATGCAATCACTCAATTCGGGCATGGTGCTGCTCGGCATGGATGCACCTTTGCAGAGCATCGTGATCGGCGCCGTACTGGTTCTGGCCGTCTGGCTCGACACCATCTACCGCGCAAGAGCCCGATAGAAGGAGCAGGACAAATGACGCAAGACAAAACACCTCTGGTGGAAATGCGGGACGTTTCCATCTCCTTCGGCGGCATTCATGCTGTAGACGGTGCCTCGGTCGATCTTTTCCCCGGTGAAGTGGTGGCGCTGCTCGGCCACAACGGTGCTGGCAAATCCACCCTGATCAAGATCCTGTCCGGTGCCTATCGCAGGGATTCCGGCGAAATCCTGATCAATGGCGAGGCAGCCGACATCAACAATCCGCGCGACGCCAAGAAATACGGCATCGAAACCATCTACCAGACGCTGGCGGTGGCCGATAACGTGGATGCGGCGGCCAATCTCTATCTCGGCCGCGAATTGCGCACCCCCTGGGGCACGCTGGACGATGTGGCGATGGAGGCCAAGGCACGCGAAGTGATGGGCCGCCTGAACCCGAACTTCCAGCGCTTCAAGGAGCCGGTGAAGGCGCTTTCCGGCGGTCAGCGCCAGTCTGTCGCCATTGCCCGCGCCATCCTCTTCGATGCCCGCATTCTCATCATGGACGAGCCGACGGCAGCGCTCGGGCCGCAGGAAACAGCACAGGTGGGTGAACTCATTACCCAGCTGAAGCGCGAAGGCATCGGCATTTTCCTCATCAGCCACGACATCCACGATGTCTTCGATCTGGCGGATCGGGTCTTCGTGATGAAGAACGGCCGTGTGGTGGGCCATGCCAAGACGCAGGATGTGACCAAGGATGAAGTGCTGGGCATGATCATCCTCGGCAAGGTGCCGCCGGGGGCAACCGCAGGCCCCGGCGCCATGCAGATGGCGTGACATGCAAAAGGCGGCCCGAGGGCCGCCTTTTCTCTATTACCGCGCCCGCAAAACGCCCGCCAGCGTATGGATATGGGCAGCGCCAATGCCGCAGCAGCCGCCGATGAGGCTCGCACCGGCATCGGCCCAGGCGCAGGCAAAGCGGGAATAGGCATCGTCGGTGAGATCTTTGCGGGTTTCGTGCAGGCCCTCATTGGCGGCGCTGTCATCGGCATCTGCCTCAAATGCGTTGGCATAAACGCCGATCTGCAGCGAGACACCCTTTTCCTTGAAGATGGCGGAGGCCGTTTTCACGGCCTTTTCCATCACCTCGGGCTTGGCACAGTTGAAGAGAAGCGCCTGCGCCCCGGAGCCTGCCGCCCAGGCTGCCGCATCGGCCACCGTTTCGCCGGAGCGCAGCTTGGGTTCGCCGCCTGCGACCTGATCCGCATCGTCGGCCAGGGTGAAGGATATCCAGAAGGGTTTGCCCGTTTCCTTGACAGCCACGCGCACCGCCTCACCTTCAGCGATCAGGCTCAAGGTTTCGCCGAGCCAGACATCCACATGGGGGTCAAGGTTTTCCACCAGAACCTTCAGGTAATCCTGCACGCGGGCGGGATCGAAATTCTCAGGCTCATAGGAACCGAAGATCGGCGGCAGGCCACCAGCAACTGTGACCGGACGGCCTGCGGCATCCGCGGCTTCACGTGCCAGCCTGCCGGAAAGGGCGATCAGCTGCGCCCCTTCCCGCTCGAAACGTTCTTCGCCAATGTGAAACGGCACCAGCGCATAGGAATTGGTGGTGATGACATCGGCACCGGCTTCGATGAATTCCTTGTGTACCTGCGCCACGATCTGCGGTGAATTGATCAGCGCGAGCGCGGACCATTCCGGCTGTTTGAGTTCTGCGCCAAGACGCAGAAGCTCACGGCTCATGCCGCCATCGAGAATACGCAAGTTGGTCATGGGATTGGCCTTTCAATGGAGCATTTCCAGGAAACCTGTTCCTGCGGCTTTCCACGCGGAAATGCATGAGAACAGAAGTTTATCGGCGTATCGGCACCTGAGCTTCTATCCCCTTGAAGCAGCGGGTGATGAGAAGTGTCAGGAACACATAGAAGAGGGTGACCACCAGCAGCGGCTCATAGACCAGAAGCGTATCCTGCCGCACCTTGTAGGCGACGGCATAGAGATCCATGACCGTGACCGTGAAAGCGAGCGGCGTGGATTTCAGTTGCAGAACGATTTCGCCTGCAATGGTGGGCAGCGCAATGCGGATGGCGCGAGGCAGCCAGATGCGGCGTACAAGCGTCCAGGGACTCATGCCGACAGCGCGGCCCGCCTCCAGCTCGCCCTTCGGCACGGCCAGCAATGCGCCCCGCAGCACTTCCGCCTCGTAGGCCGCATAGTTCAGCGTGAAGGAAACGGCGGCGAAGAAAAAGCCCTCGCGCAGTACCGGCCACATGAAGCTCTGGCGAATGCCGGGAATCATCGGCAGCAGCGAACCGACGCCATAATAGAGCAGCCAGAGCTGGATCAGCAGCGGGGTTCCGCGAAAGAAAGTGCAATAGGCGCGGGAGAGGTTTCGCGCCACCGGCCCGCCGCTGACCTGCGCAAAGGCAAGCCCGATGGCCAGCAGGAAGCCGAAAACAACGGAAATGACCAGAAGCGCAACGGTCTGATAGGCACCGTCCAGCAGCAGCGGCCAATATTTGATAACCCACTCGAACTGCATGACCCCGCCTCCTCAGTTGATGTGCGGCTGGCCACGCCGCACGCGGCGTTCCAGTGCCGAGAAGAAGACGTTCGAAACCAGCGTGATCGCCAGATAGAGAAGTGCCGCGGCAAAGAAGAACAGGAAATAATGCTTGGTATTGGCACCGGCCAGCCGCGTGGCCAGCGCCAGTTCCTGATAACCGACCACAGCCACCAGCGCGCTGTCCTTGGTAACGGACATCCACAGATTGGCCATGCCGGGCAGCGCATTGGGCAGAAGTGCCGGCAGTGTGACACGGCGAAACACCAGAAACGGCGAGAAGCCGAAGGCGCGGGCAGCCTCGATCTGTCCGGCCGGAATGCCCAGAATGGCGCCGCGCAGCACCTCCGTCATATAGGCTCCCTGTACGAAGCCGAGAACGAAGACGGCGGCCATGAAGGCATTGATTTCAACCGGCGGCAAAGCCAGTGCCGCCAGCACCCGGTTGAGGCCATCCGTGCCGGCGTAATAGAGGCCGACGATCAGGATCAATTCCGGCACGGCACGAATGATAGACGTATAGGCGTCGAAGACGAAGGCAAGCGGCCTATTGCCGGAAAGCTTGGCCGTTGCACCGACAAGGCCGATCGCAATGCCGATGGCATAGGCCATTGCGGAAATGGCGACCGTGGAGAGCGCGCCGGTCAGCAGCGTTCCACCCCATCCCGGAGGATAGGGGGAAAGCAGTTCCCACATGCTCATCTGATTGGCCGCCATCTAGATGATTTTACTTGGCACCATAGATGTCGAAATCGAAGTACTTCTTCGAAATCTCATCATATTTGCCGCTGGCGCGAACAGCGGCGATGGCATCGTTCAGCTTCTTCTTCAGCTCGCCATCTTCCTTGCGCAACCCGCCGCCAACGCCAAGGCCCAGCACTTCCGGGTCATCCGCAACATTGCCCATATCGGCGCAGCAATCCTTGCCTGCCTGGCTGTTGAGGAATTCGTTCAGCACGATGGAATCGGCGAAGACATAATCGATACGGCCATTGGCCAGATCCTGAAGCGCTTCATCCAATGTCTGATAGGTCTTCTCGTCTGCCTGCTTGGCGAAGTGCTTGTTGTAATATTCGGTCTGGATGGTGGAAACCTGAATGCCGATGGTCTTGCCCTTCACGTCATCGGCCGTGGTGCCCGGCTTCTGGTCCTTGGGGCCGATCAGCTTGCTCGGCGTCTTGTAGTACTTGTTGGTAAAGTCGATTGTCTTCAGACGCTCATCCGTGATGGACATGGAGGCCCAGATCACATCCAGCTTCTTGGCGGTCAGAGCCGGGATCAGACCATCCCAGGAGGATTCCACGATTGTGCACTTTTCCTTCATTTCCGCGCAAACGGCGTCCATCAGCTCGATTTCCCAGCCCTTCCAGGTGCCGCTGGCATCCTTGGCGAAGAAAGGCGGATAGGCCTCGTTCAGAATGCCGAAGCGAACCTCGGCCTGTGCCGCGAAGGCCGAGGCGATGAAGGCTGCGCCTGCGAGGAGAAGAGAAAATGGCTTCATGGAACCTGATCCTTTGGAGGTGAAGACGCGCGGGCAAAGCCGCTGGTGAAAGCACGCGCCCGCTCTGTCTGCGGCGCATCGAAAATCTGTTGCGGTGAACCCTGCTCGGCAATTTCGCCCTTGTCGAGAAAAATCACCTGGCTGGAGACATCGCGGGCAAAGGCCATTTCATGCGTCACGAGAAGCATGGTGCGCCCCTCCTCCGCCAGATCGCGGATAACCTTCAGAACCTCGCCCACAAGCTCCGGGTCCAGCGCCGAGGTCGGCTCATCGAAGAGCATGACCGCCGGATCCATGCACAGTGCGCGGGCAATGGCAGCGCGCTGCTGCTGGCCGCCGGAGAGAAAGGCCGGATAGGCATCGCGCTTTTCGGAAAGGCCGACCTTGGCCAGCATGGCCTCCGCCTTTTCAATCGCCTCGCGCCGCGCCACGCCCTGCACATGCACAGGCGCCTCGATCAGGTTCTCGATCACCGTACGGTGCGCCCAGAGATTGAAGCTCTGGAAAACCATGCCAAGCCCGGTTCTCAAACGTTCCAGCTGCCTGCGATCCACCGGCTGCAATCCGCCCTTGCGCGAAGGCTTCAGCCGCAGCTCTTCCCCATCTATGGTGATGCGGCCCTGATCGGGGCGTTCCAGCAGGTTGATGCAGCGCAGAAGCGTGCTTTTGCCGGAACCGGAGGAGCCGATCACGGAAATCACATCGCCGCGCCTTGCCTCCAGCGAAACGCCGCGCAGCACCTCCAGACCCGCAAAGCTTTTGTGCAGGTTTTCAATTTTCAGGGCTGGATGATTGCGTTCCACTATGCACTGCCGGTCGGTTCTTGAGTTCGCGCACAATAAAGGGATATTGCGCGGATTATTTTCGCTGATTAACAAAATGCCGCATAAATTCCGCGCTCGAAAGCAAGAAATGCATCTTTAATGCAAGCTGGACGGAATTTTCCCCTACGGCTATGACTTCATGCGCAATAACTGAATAGAGGAGCGCAGACATGTCGGAAAGCTTGGACGAGTTTGATCGCGCCATTCTTCAAACCATGCAGAAGGATTGCCAGTTGAAGGCGGAAGCCATTGCCGATGAGGTGGGGCTTTCCCCCTCTGCCGTGCAGCGACGACTGAAACGGCTGCGCGAAAACGGGACAATCCAGGCGGAAGTGGCGGTCATCAACCGCAAGGCCACCAGTTTTCCGATGACCTTCATTGCCGGCATGGAAATCGAACGCGACAATTACGATGCGCTGGCGCGCTTTCGCATCTGGGCCGAGAAGCAGGAAAACGTTCAGCAGGTCTATTACGTCACGGGACAGGTGGACCTGATCGCCATTATCACCGCCCGCGATGTGGAGCATTACGACGATATCAGCGCACAACTGATGGCCGATAACCCGCAGATCCGCCGCATGACCACCAATGTGGTTCTGCGCGACGTGAAGGTGGGGCTGCATGTGCCGGTGACGGAGTGAAGGCCAGCTTTCGGCCGGGCCTACAGGCTGCCGGGCAGTTTTAACCCAGCATGTCGCGGATAGTGTCCAGCAGCCTATCCTCACGATAAGGCTTGGAGAAGAAGCGCGTTTCCGCCGGGATCTGGTCACCCGGATCGGCCAGATGGCCGGAAATGATGATGACCTTGATGGGCGGCCAGCGATCCCGGATCAAGGCGGCCAGGCGCATTCCGTCAATGCCGTTCGGCATATCCACATCCGTCATGACGAGGCGGATATCGGGCCGCGCCTCGAGAATGGAAATGGCTTCCGTCGCATTGGCCGCCAGCACCGCCACGTAACCCGCATCCTCGATGAGATCCATGGCCGCGAAACGCTGCAAAGGCTCATCCTCGACGATGAGAATGACGTGAGGTGCCGCATCATTGATCTGCGAAGTCATCTATCTTGCCGCAACTGGGAAACCAGCCCTTTCATACGGGCTCTCAGTCCCGCAGGGTCATAATCGAAATCGCCGCTTCCGGTTCCGACCAAACCCGGGCGAATGAGGCGGGAACCGAAGCCGCGCCCTCAAAGGGCTGGCTCCGGAGGCCATCGCTCTCATATCAGGCAGGCAAGAGAATGTCCCCACCATGCACGCCGTTGGTAATCCACCGGACAGAGGACATATGCCCCGCATCGCTTCAGGCTTTGCGGGGATAATTCACAAGCGAGAACAGCTCAGCCCCAGGTCTTGCCCTTGCTGTTGGCCTGCTTGGGCTTGCCCTTTTTGGCGAAGGGTTTTGCGCCATCCTTGGCAAAAGGCTTGGCGCCTTCCTTGGCGAAGGGCTTTGCGCCGTCGCGGGCACGCGGGGGCTTGTCCGCATAGGCGCGGTCACCATGAGGACGATCGTCTGAGAAGCGCTTCTTCGGCTTGTCCTTCGCCCAGTCATCGCGGCGTTCGCCACGCGGTTCGCGACGGGCATCGTCACGACCTTCCGTGCGGGCCGGACGATCTTCGTAAGCGCGCTTGGCGAAAGGCTTGCCCTCGCCACGGCTTTCGCTGCGGCCTTCGTTCTGGCGGGAAAGGTCCGGCATGCCATCCAGCGGCGTGACCCGCACGCCACGCTCCAGCGTCTTGTTCGGGCCGATGGCACCGAGGAAATTATCGGCCTGATCGGCGGAAATTTCCACATAGGTTTCCTGGGGCTGCATCTTGATTGCGCCGATATCGGCCTTCGTCAGGCCGCCATTGCGGCACAGCATCGGGATAAGCCAACGCGGTTCCGCATTCTGCTTGCGGCCAACCGAAAGCGAGAACCAGACCGAGGGGCCAAATTCACCGCGTGGCGCACGTGGGGTAGGTTCGAATTCCTGCCGTTCGCGCCCTTCGCGGGGTTTGCGTGCATCCTTCGGCTGAATGGAAACGGGGATCAGATCTTCCGGTGCTGCGTTGCGGGCGCGGTGCAGTGCTACCAGCGCCGTCGCCAGACGCTCGGCACCATACTGCTCGGCCAGCTTGCCGATGAGATCGTTCTCTTCCTCGCGGGCCTCTTCCTCGAAAATCGGATCGGACAGCAGACGTTCCTGATCGCGGGCAATCACCTCTTCGGCGCTCGGCGGCAGCACCCAGTTTGGCGTGACCGCCGCACCGCCCAGCAGGCGTTCAGCCTTGCGGCGCTGGTTGATGGGCACCACCAGCGCGCTGATGCCCTTGTTGCCGGCGCGGCCGGTGCGGCCCGAACGGTGCAGCAGCGTTTCAGAATTGGTGGGCAGGTCGGCGTGAATGACCAGTTCAAGGCCCGGCAGATCGATACCGCGGGCGGCGACATCCGTGGCGATGCAGACGCGGGCGCGGCCATCGCGCATGGCTTGCAGCGCATGGGTGCGCTCGTTCTGCGTCAACTCACCCGACAGCGCCACGACGGAGAAGTTGCGGTTGCTGAGGCGTGCAGTCAGATGGTTCACATTGGCGCGGGTGGAGCAGAAGACAATGGCGTTCTTCGCTTCATAAAAGCGCAGCACGTTGACGATGGCGTTTTCGCGGTCGGCAGGGGCCACCATGAGGGCGCGATATTCGATATCGGCATGCTGCTTTTCTTCCGTCGCCACCTCAATGCGCATGGCATTGCTCTGGTACTGCTTGGCAAGCTTGGCGATGCCGGAAGGCACGGTGGCCGAGAACATCAGCGTGCGGCGATCATCCGGTGCCGATTGCAGAATATATTCCAGATCTTCGCGGAAGCCGAGATCCAGCATCTCATCCGCCTCATCCAGCACGGCCACGCGGATATTCGACATATCCAGCGCATCGCGGCGGATATGGTCGCAAATGCGGCCCGGCGTGCCGACAACGATATGGGCGCCACGTTCCAGCGCACGGCGCTCGTTGCGGATATCCATGCCGCCGACGCAGCTGGCAATCACGGCACCCGTCAGCTCATAAAGCCATTCGAATTCGCGCTTCACCTGAAGCGCCAGTTCGCGCGTTGGCGCAATGACGAGCGCCAGGGGAGCGCCCGCGCGGCCAAATTTTTCTTCCTCGTCCAGCAGGCTCGGCGCCATGGCAATGCCGAATGCAACTGTCTTGCCGGAGCCGGTCTTGGCGGAAACCAAGGCATCGCGGCCAGCAAGGTTGGGGTCCAGCATGGCTTGCTGAACAGGAGTGAGGGTTTCATAGCCACGCTTTGACAACGCCTTGGCAATCGCCGGAACGGCGTTCTTCAGTTCGGACATCGATGTTCTTTCGGAATTAAGGGATCTAGCGCATTGGCGCGCCGCCGCACGACCGTGCAGCGCAACATGCCGCTTCCTACTGATTTAAGGCACGAATGTCAAAAGCGAAGGCCGCGATGCAGCCCTTCAAACCGTGCATGGCTAATACGATGTGATCGTGACACCGCAAGATTGGACTATTCTCATGCAGGATTCGCCCCTAGATTGCTGCATAGGTGCAATCGCGGAGATCCTTCGCCCATGTCATTCTTTCCCGGAAACGATCCCGCGCCCGGCGATGCCTTCGCCGGCGATGCCTTCGCCTGCGATGCCATCGAAAACCTCATCATTCCGCGCTCCAGCGATATTGGCGGGTTTGAGGTGCGCCGCGCGCTTCCCACGCGCCAGCGGCGGCTGGTGGGGCCTTTCATCTTCTTCGATCGCATGGGGCCTGCGGTCTTACGCGCCGATGAGGCGCTGGATGTGAAACCGCATCCGCATATCGGCCTTTCGACCGTGACCTATCTTTTCGACGGCGAAATCAAGCACCGCGACAGCCTTGGCACCGAGCTTGTGATCCGCCCCGGCGATATCAACCTCATGACGGCGGGGCGCGGCATTGTGCATTCGGAACGCACGCCTGAGAATTTGCGCGGCCATCCGCTGGCCATGTCCGGCCTGCAAACATGGCTTGCCCTGCCAGACGAGAAGGAAGAAATCGACCCCTCCTTTGCCCATACGGCCAGAAGCGACATGCCGCTGATCGACCTTCCCGGCATTTCCGGCCAAGTGGTGATTGGAAGCCTCGATGGGCTTGCCTCCCCGGTCAAGACCTTCACCGATACGCTTTATGTCGATCTGCGGCTGGAGGCCGGACGCCGCTTCCCCTTCTCCGCCCGATCGGAGGAAAGGGCCATCTACATTCTTTCCGGTTCGCTTGGCGTGGCGGGGGAACGATTCGCGCAGGATCAGCTGCTTGTCTTTCGCCCGGGTGACGAGATCACGCTGGAAGGCGGGCCGGAAGGCTGTCACATCATGCTGTTTGGCGGTGCAGCGCTCAATTCCCGCCGCTACATCTGGTGGAATTTCGTTTCCTCCTCGAAAGAGCGGATCGAGCAGGCGAAAGAGGAATGGAGAACCGGGCGCTTCGACATCGTTCCGGGGGATGAAGAGGAGTTCGTGCCTTTGCCTTGAAGAGGAAATCCTATAGAAGCGCAAGGCAACGACACTTGAAAAAGCCGTGTTTCTTATCAATTTGAGTAGAAACGCAAGGCTCCGGATGAGAGAGCAGAAAAGGCCAGAACTCCGTGACATCCAACCCAAAGACGCCTCTGCTGGATCAGGTTCATCTTCCTGCCGATCTGAAGCACGTTGAAGATCGAGACCTGCCCCAGCTTGCGCGCGAACTGCGCGACGAGATGATCGATGCGGTATCGAAAACGGGTGGACATCTGGGCGCGGGCCTTGGCGTGGTGGAACTGACCATTGCCATACACAAGGTTTTCAACACGCCGCATGACCGGCTGATCTTCGATGTGGGCCACCAATGTTACCCGCACAAGATCCTGACCGGACGCCGCGACCGCATTCGCACGCTGCGCCAGGAAGATGGCCTTTCCGGCTTCACCAAGCGGGCGGAAAGCGAATACGACCCGTTTGGCGCGGCGCATTCCTCCACCTCCATTTCCGCCGGTCTTGGCATGGCGGTGGCTGCCGATCTTTCCGGCACGCCGCGCAATGTCATTTCTGTCATCGGCGATGGCGCGCTTTCCGCTGGCATGGCCTATGAGGCGCTGAATAATGCCGGTGCGCTGGACGCCCGCCTCATCGTCATTCTCAACGATAACGATATGTCGATTGCGCCGCCGACAGGCGCGATGAGCGCCTATCTGGCGCGTCTTGCCTCGGGCCGCACCTATATGGGTTTCCGCGATTTCGGCAAGAAACTGACCGCCTATCTGGGCAAGAATGTCGACCGTGCCATTACGCGGGCCGTGGAACATGCACGCGGCTATGTGACCGGCGGCACCATGTTCGAGGAAATGGGCTTCTACCATATCGGCCCGATTGACGGACATTCCTTCGAGCATCTTCTGCCCGTGCTGCGCAATGTGCGCGACAATGCCAAGGGCCCGGTGCTGATCCATGTGGTGACGCAGAAGGGCAAGGGCTATCCGCCCGCAGAAGCTGCCGCCGACAAATATCACGGCGTCAACAAGTTCGATGTGATTACCGGGGCTCAGGCCAAGGCCAAGCCGAATGCGCCTGCCTATACAAGCGTGTTCGCCGATGCGCTGGTTCAGGAAGCAAAACTGGACGAGAAAATCGTTGGCATCACCGCCGCCATGCCTTCCGGCACCGGGCTGGACAAGCTGCACAGCCTTTTCCCGGAACGCACTTTCGATGTGGGCATTGCCGAACAACATGCGGTGACCTTTGCCGCCGGTCTTGCCTCCGAAGGCTATAAGCCCTTCTGCGCGCTTTATTCCACCTTCCTGCAGCGCGGCTATGACCAGGTGGTGCATGATGTGGCCATTCAGGGCTTGCCCGTGCGCTTTCCCATTGACCGTGCAGGCTTTGTGGGTGCCGACGGCCCGACCCATGCGGGCTCCTTCGATACCGGCTTCCTTGCCTCCCTCCCCGGCTTTGTGGTGATGGCGGCTGCCGACGAGGCAGAACTGAAGCACATGGTGCGTACCGCCGCTGCCTATGACGACGGCCCGATCTCGTTCCGCTACCCGCGCGGCGAAGGCGTGGGCGTGGACATGCCAGAGCGTGGCGAAATTCTTGAAATCGGCAAGGGCCGCGTGATGAAGCAGGGCTCCAAGGTTGCCCTTCTCTCCTTCGGCACACGGCTGGCAGACTGTCTTCTGGCGGCGGAAGATCTCGATGCCGCTGGCCTTTCCACCACCGTTGCCGACGCCCGTTTCGCCAAGCCGCTGGATCATGATCTCATTCGCCAGCTTGCCCGCCATCATGAAATCGTGGTGACTTTGGAAGAAGGTGCCGTCGGCGGCTTCGGCTCACAGGTCATGCACTTCATGGCCAATGACGGCTTGCTGGATAGCGGCCTCAAAATCCGCTCGCTCGTACTGCCCGACCTGTGGATGGATCAGGCCAAGCCCGAGGTGATGTATGCCAAGGCAGGGCTGGACCGCGCCGGTATCGTGAAGACCGTGTTCGATGCGCTGGGCCGTGGGGCGAAGGTTGGGGCGGCTGGGTGAGGCAAGAGATTGCCCGCCCGGGCAGAGAATGGCTTGAAGCCGTTACTCAATCCGCCGGACCGCCTAATTATTTCATAGAGCATGACTTGATTACGTAATCCGTCAGCTTAATTCCGCTGCGGACTGGAAACAGACTTAAGCAGCACAATCAATACTAGTGATTTGGGATGCAAGCTATGGAAACAGCAACGGAAACCCGGCCTCAGCCCTCGACCTGGCGTATTGTTCTCGCGGCAATCTTCGATTTCTTTACCGCATTCTGGGTTTTTGGCTTAGGCGTCGCTTACATTTTCGGCGGCATGACTGAGGCAGGCTTCAGCCTGAATGGTGCCCCGGCCCTCCTGTGCTTTGCACTGATCGTGGCCTACTTCGTTATCGGCAACAAATATTTCGGCGGCACAATCTGGAAGCATATTTTCCGGGCGCGTCGGCGTTAGTCTGCACCCCCTGCGATATTATTCGTCGAATTGAGGGTGTTACCCCACGGGCGAAAACTGTGGTAAGCGCCAGGCGAATAATAGCAGGAGTATACCAGTGAGCGAAGCGACCGTAGCAGATGCGATAAACCGCATCTACGAATCCCTCCAGGCGGATAATGCCGACCTTGACGTGCATATCGCCACCCTCAAAGCAGCATTGGCGCGCGAGGGCTTAAAGGAGGCTGTATTTGAGCCAGCCAGGCTCGCGCACAACAACCGCTCTGGCAGAAAGCTGATGCAGGCCTATTTTCGCCAGCGCGGTGTGACGGTCAAATTCTCGGGCCAGTAAGGGCTTCTAGGCGCATGGCGTACAATGGTTTTGCAAAAACGACATGCGCCGAAAGAACGACCTAAAGCGTCGGGAGCGGCCCTGAAAGACCGCTCCCAGTGCATTAGACTTTGATCTTTTCGTAGGCCATGAAGAGATCCGTTACGAGGACGCCGTTGATCTTCATCCCGGTCAGGTCGGCATTCTGAATGTCTGAGCCTGCCAAGGTAACGCCGCTTATCGTCAAGCCCGACAGGTTAGCGTTCGTGATGGAGACACCAGACAGGTTGACGTTGTTGAAGCGTGCATTTGCAAGGCTGACATCGTCAAAAACCGCCTCCCTCAAATTGGTGTCGGTGAATTGTGCCTTCGTCAAAACCGCGTAGAACCGGGCATCTGCGAGATTCACGCCATCGAAATGAGCGCCTGACATATCAGCCCGCTCATAACGAATGCCCTGCATCTGAGACCCGCCAAACGGGTTTCGTCCTTGGTCGTCGCTCATCGTTACTTCCTGCGCTTGAAGATGGCTACGAACCGGAGAGTTCCGGGCCGCGCCTATTGCGGCATTGGCGGGTTTGCCACCAAAAACAGTAGATCCAGATCCTTCTGCGGCCAGAAGTCTGTCTTCTCCATCACGAAAGTCGTCGGGCCGGTTTTCTTGATGCCGTCGGCGCAGAGGCTGATGTAGTTGTCTGGTTTGCCTTTATCGATTGTGAGCTTGAACTTGCCGATATTGCCGCTCCAGTTCGCGCCGGTTTTCAGCACATAGGAAAGCCAGGCTTCGGTATAGATCGCGCCACCGGAATTTGCGGCCTTTTCCAGCTTGGCGGCGGTTTTGACGAAGCTGTCATCCATGCAATAGCGGGTCTTGTACTCGTTGAAGCCCTCCGATGGCTTGCCGTTGCTGAGAAAGGAAATGGCCACCGTGCCGCCAATACTTGGCTTATAGCGATGGCTGACGCGCACATCCTTTTTCGCCGGAAAGGTTGTCTTCCACCAATAGGTGGAATGCATGGTCCAGATGGGGCGATAGATGGTTTGCCAGCCCTGCCCCGCATCGAATTCATCGGCGAAGATGAGGCCCTTGGTCTCCCACTCTTTCAGGATTTCCGGAGGAAGCCCCTTCAGCGCCTCTACGGCCTTATCGCTATAGGGCAGAAGCGGAATGTTGCGCCGCTTCAGCTCTTCTGTGAAATCCACGGAAAGGGCACTGGCGCGCTGCTGCAATTGCGGCTGGATCGATTGTCCATCCTGGGTGACGGTGAAGCCGAGGAAGTTATCGGCCTCGAAATCCGGGATGGCGACATTGCTATCCGGGCTGCCAGCGATATCCGGCATAGGGAAAGCGATGATGCTGGTCACATCCTTGTCGCTCTCATTGCGGAAGACATAATCCACCCGCACCTCATCCATGGAGAGAAACAGCTCTTCCTCAGCCATGGTGATATGGCTGGATATGACATATTCCAGACCGCCGGTGCGCAGCTCTGCCATTGTATCATTGGCCGCTGCGGACTTCGCCAGTACCAGAATGCCCGCAAGCCCAAAGATGACGTGTTTCACGCTGCCCCTCCCCGTCGATTCCCTGAGGGGAGATTACCCCAAACGCCATCGAAGTGCAGGTTTGAAAATCATTTCAGCCCAAACGAGAAAGGGCGGCATTCGCGCCGCCCCGCTGGAGGTTCTTCGAGAATATGTCCGGCCTCAGCCTGCAGCCCTCAGCCGGGGTGCCTGCCCCTGATGATCGGCACTGCCATCCCGCAGGGCGAACTGGGCAATCATCTTGCGCAGCTGATCCGACTGTCCGGCAATGGAGGTGGAGGCAACGGTAGATTGCTGCACCATCGCCGCGTTCTGCTGGGTCATCTGGTCCAGCTGGTTGACGGCGCTGTTGATCTGCGAAAGCCCGGTGGATTGCTCGCTGGCCGATTTGGCAATGTCGTCGATCAGGCGGTTGATCTGGATGACGCGCTCACCAATTCCCTTGAGGGTTTCGCCCGTCTGGCGCACCAGCGCCACGCCATTATCCACTTCGGACGAAGATTGCTGGATCAACTGCTTGATTTCCTTGGCAGCGGTGGCAGAGCGCTGCGCCAGCTCGCGCACTTCCTGCGCAACCACGGCAAAGCCCTTGCCCGCCTCTCCGGCGCGGGCTGCTTCCACACCGGCATTGAGCGCCAGAAGGTTGGTCTGGAAGGCGATTTCGTCAATCACGCTGATGATGTTGGCGATCAGCCCCGAGCTTTCCTCGATCCGACGCATGGCATCTTCTGCCTCTGCCACAACGGAGGCGGAGCGTACCGCGCTATCATTGGCCGCATTTGCCGCCATGCGCGCCTCATCGCTGCGGCGGGTGGCGGTGCTGACATTGGCGGTAATTTCGTCCAGCGCTGCGGCGGTTTCCTCCAGCGTGGCCGATTGCTGCTCGGTGCGGCGGGCAAGCTCGGTCGTGCCGCGCACCAGTTCAGACATCTGCTCATCCAGCGAGCCAGCCGTCTGGGATACGGAAGACAGGGTTGCCGACAATCTGGAGGCCATGCGGTTCAAATCGAGCCGCAGGGCTTCGAATTCCTCTGCGAAGGGCTCGGTCAGTTCCACATCCAGCCGCCCATCCGCCAATTGACGAATGGCTGTCTGGAAGGCAGCCGTCGCTTCCCTCAACTGCTGGCGGGCGCGCTGATCGGCCTGTTCCATCAAACGGGCACGCTCATCCGCCGCCTCAAGCGCCGCCTGCCTTTCGCGGGCTTCCAGTTCGAGACTGGCAAGCCGTGCAGCTTCCGCAGCTTCCGCCGAAGCTGCCGCATCCCGCATGGAGCGCACCTGTTTCAACGCCAGCACAATCAGAGCACCGGCTTCCAGAAGCAGGATCACCGCATGCATCACGACACGGCCAAAACCGGACGCTGCAGGAAACACGGCCTCCGGCATCAGGAAGAACAGCAGCACATGGTGCAGGGCCACCACAGCCGTGAAGGCCATGATGCCGCTGACGCTGAGCCATGCGGAGGAAATGGCCAGAACCGCGAAGAAATACATATGCATATCGCTTTGCAGCGGCGATAAGCGGAACTGATAGACAAGCAGGGCGACGAGCGCGGCATTGGCCATGCAGCTTGTCAATATGGTCGTTTCGCTGGCCGGGTCGGAGAACCACGCCACCGACGGCACCGCCGCGAGCACGACCGCCACCGTCACCACCACCCAGACGGTGGGGTCTGCCAGAAAAAGCCCAGCCACAAGGATGAACGCAACATTGATCCACAGAAGTGCGATCACGCCCACCGAAACCTGCCGTCTGAGCTGGGTCAAAGAATCCATGAAATCAAACCCCACAATTGGTCACAGCCGGCGTTCCCAGAACAAGGGCCGCACCGGAATTCATGATGGCACCAGCGAACTCGCCGGAGGTGGAAAAGGCAATCGCCATTCCCGGAAAAGCGCCCTCGCGCACGAAGACGCCGCCCGCCGAGCCGATCAGCTCCATGAGATGTGCAGGCGCCTGCGACGTCGAGGAAATAACGATGTAATAAGGGCCAGCAGGCCAAAGATTAACAAGCAGAAGGCCGAGGACAATCAGCGCCGAAAAGGCAATGAAGCACTTTACGCTCGCCCATGTTTCAGGCGTTACCCAGCCTTCTCTGCGCACCATGTAAAACCAGCCCTGCCCGCCCGATCCATTCAATAGAAAATCGATATGTTTTTCGCTCTTCAATAAAAAACGAAGAGATTGTCAGAAAAAATGAATTTCCATTGTCTCAACAATTCATCACTGCTTCACCCCTGAAATCGAAAGAAGAAGCTCTATTATTACACCTGATAATTGTTAATTCTTTTCATATGCGCCGATCCCCTTTATCGGATCCAATGCGTCGTTTCTTCTGGGGCATCTCGCTTTTGCCAGAGACGAAACGAAAAACGCCGCCCTGTGACAGAGCGGCGTTTCGTATGATTTGGACATGAAGGCAGAAGCTCTCAGTGTCTCTTCGTTCGAACGCAGTCCGGGGGCAAAGCCGCTAACGCACTTTGCTGAACCCGCTTTAGAACTCTTCCCAATTGTCCTGGGTCGGCTGAGCGGCAGGGGATGCTGCTCCAAAGGCTTTCGCCAGCGTGCTGTGCAAGGCTGTGGCCGGAGAGGCCGCGGGCCTGGACGTCGCGGTTGCGGCAACCGGGCCACGACCGGCAACAGCGCGGGGAGCGGCCTTTGCTGCAGGCTGCGCTGCCGGTTTGGCGGCTGGCTGGGCGGCTGGCATGGGCCGCGCCGCAGCGGAAGCCGTGCTGCTGGCCGAGGCGACCGGAGCCGAATGCGGCTTGGCGCTCATCGTACCCAGCTTGAACTGGCCCAGCAGCTCGTCCAGCGCGCTTGCTTCACGTGCCAGCGAATGGCTTGCAGCCGTCTGTTCTTCCACCATGGCCGCATTCTGCTGGGTGTTGTGATCCATGGCAGAAATTGCCTGGTTGATCTCCTGCAGGCCGAGCGATTGCTCCCGCGTGGAGGTCACGATTGCCTTGATGTTCTCGTTGATTTCCTGAACCTCGACGACGATGGCCTGAAGCGCATCGCCCGTTTCGCCGACCAGCGCCACCCCGGCATCCACCTGCTGGCTGGATGTGGTGAGAAGCGTCTTGATTTCGCGTGCGGCATTGGCCGAACGCTGGGCCAGTTCACGCACTTCCTGCGCAACAACGGCAAAGCCCTTGCCCGCTTCGCCGGCGCGCGCGGCTTCAACACCGGCATTCAGCGCCAGAAGGTTGGTCTGGAAGGCAATGTCATCGATCACGCTGATGATGTTGACGATCTCGCTGGACGACTTGGAAATACCCTCCATGGCGGAAACGGCGCGGCGCACCACTTCGCCGGAACGTTCCGCACCCACACGGGCACGCTCCACGCGCTGGCCCACATCTTCCGCGCGCTTGGCGGAATCCTTGATGGTGGTCGTGACCTCTTCCACCGCAGCAGCGGTCTGCTCGACGGATGCCGCCTGACGTTCGGTACGCTTGGCCAGATCGTCTGTCGCGGCGCGAATTTCGGCAGCACCGGCATTGATGGCAGAGGCATTGCGGCCAACGCTTTCCAGCGCATCCTGCAAGCGGCCAAGGGCCTGGTTGAAATCCACCCGCAGGCGATCCAGATGATCCGCGAAAGGACGCTCCAGACGGTAGGCGACATCGCCGGCTGCCAGCTTGGACAGGCCATCGGCCAGCGAATTCATGGCAAATTCGATTTCCGCCGTTTCGCGGGCCTTGCGGGCATCGTTTTCCTGGCGCTCGCGATCGGAGGTCTGGCGCATCTCTTCCGTTTCCGAAGACAGGCGAAGCTTCTCGATGGCGGCATCCTTGAACACGGCGACGGCCTTTGCCATCTGGCCCACTTCATCGCCACGGTCGAGCGCCGGCACGTCGATGCGATGGTTGCCGTTGGCCAGTTCGGTCATGGCATCCGTCATGCCGACAATCGGCGCGACAATCGCACGAGACAGAGCCCAGATCAGCCCGACGGAGATGACACCGGCCACCGCGCCGCCAATCATCAGCGTCCACAACAGTGCAGAATGGGCATTGCTTTGCAGCGCCACCATGCTTTTGGCAAGCGCTTCCGCATCGGCGCGCACCTTGGCAGCAGCCTGACGGAACTCACCCAGAGGAATGGCAGCGGTTGCGCCCTGGCCTTGCGCCTTGGCAATAGCGGCATTGAAATTATCGGCGGCAGCGCGCAATTGCTCGAGCGAGGCGAGGATTGCGCTCTTGCCCTTGGCGAGCTTCTGCGCCTGATCAAGTGCTGCAACAACGGCGCTGCGCTTGGCCTGGATGGCTGCTGAATGTTCACTGCTGCCGGTAGCAATGAAATCGCGGTGCGAAATGGCCTGTTCCAGCTGCGCTTCCGTGGCGGTGGAAACCGCAGCCACGATGTTCTGCGCCACGACAAGCCCTTCCGAAGCGTCCGAAGAACGCAAGCCCTGCCAATAGACCACGGCAGAGGCGCAAAGGCAAACAGACATCAGGGCAAGGAATGTCGTGATGATCTTTTTGTTGATAGACAGATCTCGAAAGGACATGGGGCACCGCGTTTCAGACAGTCAAATTCATTGGCGTTAAACAAACCCAAGTTCATTAAGATTGAGTTGAACAAGTGCATCAAACCAGCGGAAAAACAGAGGCGTCATCATATATTTAGCGTCGTCTTTTGACACAGTGGCGGATGGAATTGATGATTGTCATATCGGGCAGACTTTACAGCCCCGGAAGCGATTTTGCTTGCGTGAGGTTCGAAGGAGCGGCATGGACAGGCCATGACACCTTCCGAACCCCAAAGACTGGACCAGCTTCTCATCACACGCGGGCTTTTCGAGAGCCGGTCGCGCGCGCGCGATGCCATTCAGCGCGGCACCGTGATGGTGAATGGCGCGGTCGTGACCAAGCCCGGAACGCTGGTTTCACCTTCCGCCGAACTGTCTGTCGCCGATCCCGCCCAGGCCTATGTCTCGCGCGCGGCGCTGAAGCTCGTGGCGGCACTTGATCATTTCGACATCGACCCGGCTGGTCAGCTCTGTCTCGATATCGGCGCCTCCACCGGCGGCTTTACGCAGGTGCTGCTGGAACGGAACGCCCGGCATGTCATCGCCGTGGATGTGGGCCATGGGCAGATGCATGAGCGGATTGCGAATGACCCGCGCGTGACCAATCTGGAAGGGTTGAATGCCCGCAACCTGAGCGAAGACGATATCGACGCACAGCCGGTGGACCTGGTGGTTTCAGACGTCTCCTTCATCTCGCTGAAACTGGCGCTGCCGCCTGCGCTCACACTGGCGCGGCCGGGTGCGTTCTGCGCCCTGCTGGTGAAGCCGCAATTCGAGGCGGGGCGTGAAGCCATCGGCAAGGGCGGGCTGCTGCGCGACCCCTCCACCGCGCCCGACGTCGCCGAAGGGCTGAAGATCTGGCTGGAACAGGAGATGGGCTGGCAGGCCCTTGGCCTGATCCCCTCGCCCATTGCCGGCGGCGATGGCAATCAGGAATATCTGCTGGCAGGGCGCAAGCCGCTGGCACTATCGGACAAGCAGGACGCATGACCACTGAAACCGTCACCATATCCGCCCTCAGCCACAAGGGGAGCGGCATTGCCCATGGAGAGCGCGGGCCGATTTTCGTGCCTTACACGCTTCCGGGCGAAACAGTTGCCATTGCAAGGGTGAAGGATGAAGGCACCGTCATGTCCTTCGCCACCACATCACCGGATCGCGTGCAGCCAGCTTGCAAGCATTTTGGCCCGGAAGGCGTAGGCGGCAGCTGTGGCGGCTGTTCCCTGCAACATCAGGCAAAGCCCAGCTATAACGGCTTCAAGCGTGATCTGCTGGTGCAGGCGCTCAAATCGAAGGGTATTGAAGCGCCCGTGGGCGACCTGATCGAGGCACACCCCCATCAAAGACGGCGGCTGGTTTTTACCGTTCGCAGGCGGGAAAAGGGCCTCGTCATCGGCTTCAACCAGGCGGAAACCCATCACGTCGTGCCCGTCGAGGAATGTCCCATCGCGTCGGAGGCGCTGATTTCACGTCTCGACGCACTCCACGCCATTGCCCGCGCCACCGGCAGCGATGCCTTTCGCATCACCGTGACCGAAACCCTGACCGGCCTCGACATTTCCATGGACGGCTTGCGTGGCGGCTTGGGCGAGCGGGAGCGTCGCGCCGTGACGGAGACCGTGATCAAGCTGCAGGGCATTGCCCGCGTTTCCGGCAATGGCGAAATCATTGTGGAGCCGCACAAGCCACAGCTGGATTTCGATGGTGCCCGCGTGGTCATTCCGCCCGGTGCCTTCACCCAGGCCACCCGCGAGGCGGAAGAGGCCATGGCGAAGATTACCATTGAGCACATTGGCAAGGCAAAGCGCGTGGCCGATCTCTTTTCCGGCATCGGCACGTTTGCGCTTCGGATCGCCCGCAAAACCGCCGTACACGCGGTCGAATCCGAAGAGCGTGCGGTGAAGGCGCTGGATCAGGCTGCCCGCATGACGCAAGGGCTGAAGCCGCTTACGGTGGAGCGGCGCGATCTCTTCCGCCGCCCCATGACCCCGCAAGACCTTAAAGCCTACGATGCCGTGGTCTTCGATCCGCCGCGCGCAGGCGCTGAAGCACAGTCGGCAGAACTTGCTCGCTCACAGGTGAAGAAGATCGTGGCCGTCAGCTGCAATCCGCTGACGCTGGCCAGGGATCTTTCGATCCTCACCAAGGGTGGCTACAAGATCCGACAGGTTATTCCGGTCGACCAGTTCCTCTGGTCGCCGCATGTGGAGGCGGTCGCTCTGCTGGAGCGATAGCAGAGCCTGCGATCAACCACCCAGTTGCAGGGTGCCGGTTCCCGTCACATTCGGGCAGCGGCAACTGCCGCCGACACGCCCCTCAGGGGCACGGCAGACATTGGGATATTGCTGGTCAGCGCTTCGCGGTGGCGGCACCACACAGACATAGCGCTGGCGCGGCTTGTAATCATCGCTGTTATAGGTGCGGGAATCGGGCCCTTGCTGGGCCATGGCCGCACCAGCACCGGCAGCGAGGAATGCAAGAGCAAGCGTCGCGATCTTCATGAAGCGTCTCTCCTTGAAACTGCGGCAGAGGTTGGCCACTGAGGGCTTATACCAAATGTCGATGATATGAACCGATTGCGTGGGCCCGGAGGCCTTCATCCGACGAGGAGCACACCGGAGAGCGATGCTTTTGCATCGGTCGAGGATTGCGACATAGTCGGGGGAGGAAATCCGGCCCATCCGAAGGACCGGGCGCTTTTGATTTGCGGACATCGTCGAAAATCCGCGCCGGACCATCGGGTCCGACTGTGGTTTTCTCCTTGCCGCAAACCAAAATCGCTCCGGCGCAATCGGTTTCTATCATCAACATTTGGTATTAATGCTGCGTGAACGAATGTGAAAGGGGCGCGATTGCGCCCCTTTCGTTTTGCTCTAGCCTGCTGATTTCTCAAGCGACCCGGCGCGAAGGCGATGAGGATTGAGCGCCTTCATGGATACGGAACTGGGACAACAGGCGATTGAGGTTTGCAGCCTCCTGAGCCAGCCCATGGCTTGCAGCGGTCTGCTCTTCCACCATGGCAGCATTCTGCTGCGTACCCTGATCCATGGTGTTGACCGCCATGTTGATCTCCTGCAGGCCGGTGGACTGCTCACGCGAAGCCGTGACGATGGCGTGGATATGGCTGTTGATTTCCTGCACCTCGCGCACGATGACGGACAGAGCCTCGCCGGTCTTGTTGACCAGCTGAACGCCGCCGCGCACCTGATCGCTGGAGGTTGTGATCAGTGCCTTGATCTCGCGCGCCGCATTGGCGGAGCGCTGCGCCAGTTCGCGCACTTCCTGCGCCACCACGGCGAAACCCTTGCCGGCCTCGCCTGCGCGGGCAGCTTCCACACCGGCATTCAGCGCCAGCAGGTTGGTCTGGAAGGCAATTTCGTCGATCACGCCAATGATGTTCGAAATGGCTTCAGAGGACTGCTCGATGCTGTGCATGGCTTCCACGGCCTGCTGCACCACCTCACCCGATTTTTCGGCACCGGAGCGGGCGCGAGCCACGAGATGACCGACCTCTTCGGCGCGACGTGCCGAATCCTTCACGGTGGTGGTGATCTCTTCGAGAGCGGCTGCCGTTTCCTCTACCGATGCCGCCTGCTGTTCCGTGCGGCGTGCCAGATTATCGGCAGCGGAGCGAATTTCGGAAGCGCCGTTATCAATCGCCCGCGCATTCTGTCCGACCGTCGCCATTGCGCTGTTCAGGCGTGTCACGGCCTCGTTGAAATCAACGCGCAACCGATCCAGATCGCCTGCGAAGGGCGTATCGATGCGACAGGTGAGATCGCCATTGGCAAGCTGGCCAAGCGCGCCTGCCAGCGATTGCACTACAGCAGCAATCTGTTCAGCCTCCCGCGCCTTCAGCGCTTCACGCTCACGCCGCTCCTGCTCGCTCAGCATCCGGTTGGAATCCGCGTCCCTGGCAAGACGTGTTCGCTCGATCATGTTTTCGCGGAAAACGGCAACGGCAGCGGCCATGCGGCCGATTTCATCCTTGCGCTCGGTTCCCGGAATGTCGGTGCTGACATCGCCCGCCGCCAGACGATCCATGCTCGTCGTCATGGCTGTGACAGGCCGCACAACCACGCGGGAGATCACAAAGCCCAGCATGCCGGTCATCAGGAGAACCGCAAGAACCGTAACGATTGCACCGCCGATACGCGCATCGACCAGCGAGGCGAAAACGACATCCTTGTCGAAGACAAAGGCCAGATGCCATTGCACATTCGGCAGGCCCTTGACGGCCAGGAAGCTGACCAGAACCGGCTTGCCGTTCAACTCGCTCTCAACCAGGGTCGCACTGCGCTCCTTGAGGTTGGGGAAGAGGTCACCCACGGTCTTATTGATCAAATCTTTGTTCGGATGCAGCAGGATCTTGCCAGCATCGTTGACCAGGAAGGCGTGACCCATGCCATTGAAGTTCAACGCGGTGATCTGGTTCACCAGCGTTTTCAAAGGAAAGTCGCTTCCTGCCACAGCAACGATCTTGCCATCCTTGCGAACGGGAACAGCGGCAGTAATCGTCAACTCGTTTTCAGAGGCAGACACATAGGGTTCTGTCAGGATGGTGGCATTGGCAGCCACGGCCGCCTTGTACCACGGGCGTTTGCGCGGATCGTATTCCGGCGGAACGGCCCTGGCGGGCCAGTTGGTGAAAACGCCCTGCTCATCGCCAATATAGGAGCTGGTGAAATGCGACAGCGCGTCATTCTTCAACATGGCGCGAATCTCGTCCGGCGTGGAGAGCTTTTCAGCCGCAGAGGCCACCATCTTCGTCAGCTGGATATTGGCATTGAGCCAGTTGGCCATGCTTTCGCCAGCGAGAGTGCCAGCAATGTCCACTTCATTCTGAACGGTTTCAGCCAGCAGTTTGGATTGGGTGCGATCACCATAGAGGGCAAATGCACCCAGAGCGAGAACCACAACCGAGGTTGCGGCGATCTGGATGCGCGTCATGAGATTGGCGCTTTTCAGCATGCGGAACTTTCCCTCAAAACAGGCCAATGCGCCGGATCTCCCGGTCGCGATTGCATCAACGAGAACATCATGTTCGAGGACGCAGCCTGAAATCATTCCGGCTTCAAATGCGACAATTGTCTGACCACATATCAGAGGTAATACTTAATATTGCATAAATCGAATATGAACTGTCTGTCACAGGAAAACAACCGGAAGCAGTGCTCGCGGATTTTACAAGACTATGCTTTCCAAGTCAGTTTTTAACTTGACAGAAATGATCAATATCAAATGCCCGGTGCAAATATCAGATGTCTGCACGATGGCGAACGGTGGCGTTGAGCCGCATTCGGCGGGGCCAGGCGGTCATGACATACCTACAACGCATACCTGAAACGGTTGGCCGATGCGAACAGGGTAAGACAGTGCTGGTGCCTTTCTCACCCTTGAGGCCATCGCTCTTACAGGTTTCAGCCCCGCCAACTCGGTGTACACAATTGCGTGATGCACCTCACCGACGCTTGAGGAAGGCCTCAAACGCAGCACGCGCTTCCTGGCTTTTCAGCTGGGCGGCGAAATGCACCATCTCCGCATCGATCCGGGCTAGCACATCATCGCCATTGCCACGCAGAAGATCGCGGGCAATGCGCAGGGCACCGGCCGGTTTCGCCGCAAGAGCGCTGGCCAGTGCAAGCGCTTCCCGCTCCACGGCATCCGGCTCGACCACCTGCCAGATCAGACCGGCTTCACGCGCCTGTTCTGCCGTGAAGGGAAGGCCGGCAGCCAGCAAGGCAAAGGCGCGTTGATGCCCCGCAACACGCGGCACCAAAAGGCTGGAGGCCGCTTCCGGCACCAGGGCGAGATCGGTGAAGGGGGTGCGGAACTGGCTGCGCGACGAGGCAACCGTCAGATCGCAATGAAGGTGAAGCGTGGTACCGATGCCGATGGCAAGTCCATCCACACCTGAGACCAACGGCTTGCCAAAGCGCACGAGTGCTTTCAGCAGGTCCACTGCTGCCGGCGCTTCCAGCGTGCCGGACATGGCATAGCTTAGAAAATCGCCCATATCGTTGCCCGCCGAGAAGCAGCCTTCCGTTCCCAGGAAGACAAGGGCGCGAATGGTCTCATCCGCATCGGCTTGCGTCAGCGCCGCCACCATCTTGCGGTACATGTCAGAGGTCAGGGCATTCTTCTTTTCCGGCCGGTTGAGCCGGATCACCATGACGCCCGCATGGGCTTCAGGTCGTTCGATCAGGATATGCTCAGTCATGACAGCTCCCCCACCCGGTTACGCGAAGAGCGCGCGCGCAGCCTTCAGGCTCTCCGCACCGCTGATCACCCGATCCTTCAATGCCACCGTTTCCGCCAGCAGGTTTTCCGCCGTGAAGCGGCAAAGAGACAGGCGCTTGTCACGGCCGTGCTCCTCCTCCGCCAGTGCTGCCTTGGCCAGATAGGCGCCCGTCAGCGCCAGTCCAAACAGGCGCTGATAGGGTGTTGCACCGGACAGTGCCGAGGCGCTATCGCCTGCGGCCAGCCGCTCCAGCAGCCAATCCGTTGCCTGTTCCAGATCGGCAAGACTTGCGGCAAGACGATCTGCCGTTTCGCCGAAACCCTCCAGATTGGAGCCGCGCACCTGCTCGGCGATCTGCTTCAGCTCACCAATGAAGCCGCGCACATGCTTGCCATCCGAAAGCGGCAGCTTGCGCGTGACGAGGTCCGCCGCCTGAATACCGTTAGTGCCTTCATAGATCGGGGCAATGCGGCTATCGCGCCAGAGCCTTGCGGCACCCGTTTCCTCGATAAAGCCCATGCCGCCATGCACCTGAATGCCGAGCGAAGAGACATCCACGCCCGCATCGGTGGCAAAGCTTTTGGCAATCGGCGTCAGCAGTGCGGCACGCTCCGCCCAGTGGCGGGCCTCATCCCCTTCGGCGTGATGGCTCATATCGGTGGCATGGGCGCAGGAATAGCAGATGGCGCGCGACCCTTGTGTCAGCGCCTTCATGGTCACCAACATACGCGCCACATCCGGGTGCTCTATGATCGGGCTCATGCCGGAACCGGTCCAGCCGGGAGCTTTCCCTTGCGTGCGATCTTTGGCGTATTGAATGGCCTTCTGGGTCGCGGCTTCCGCGATGGCCACGCCCTGCATGCCAACGGCCAAACGGGCATTGTTCATCATGGTGAACATGCAGGCCAGACCACGATTCTCCTCACCCACGAGATAGCCTATTGCGCCCGGTTCGCTGCCGAATTTGCCATCACCATAGATCATGGTGCAGGTGGGCGAGCCGTGAATGCCGATCTTGTGTTCCAGCGAATGGCAATACAGGTCGTTGCGGGCGCCCAGCGATCCATCCTCATTCACCAAGTATTTTGGCACGAGGAACAGAGAAATGCCGCGCGTGCCCGCCGGTGCATCCGGCAGCCGGGCCAGAACCAGATGGATAATGTTGTCGGTGACCTCGTGTTCGCCCCAGGTGATATAAATTTTCTGGCCGAAGATGCGGTAAGTGCCGTCGTCGCGACGTTCGGCACGGCTTTTCATCACGCCGAGATCGGATCCCGCATGAGGTTCCGTCAGGTTCATCGTGCCCATCCACTCGCCAGACACCATCTTCGGCAGATAGATCTGTTTCAGGGCATCGGAACCATGTGCCGTCAATGCATCGACAGCCCCCATGGTCAGCGTCGGGCCAAGGGCGAAAGCCATCGAACCGGCATTCCACATTTCAAGTGCTGCGACATTCAACATATGGGGCAGGCCCTGACCGCCGAAATCGGGGCTCGCCGTCAGCGAGTTCCAGCCGCCAGCGGCCCAATCGCGATAAAGCTTGTCCCAGCCGGGCGGCACTTCCACCTTGCCATCAACCAGCCTGGCACCCTGCTTGTCTCCGATATCCCCGAGTGGGGCCACCGCATCGCTGGCGAAGCGGCCAGCCTCCAGCAGGATGGCATCCACCAGATCGTCGCTGAGATCGCCAAGCTTCCCCTCGCCCAGCGCCTGTTTGAGACCGGCAACATGGTTCAGGGTGAAGGCAATATCTTCCACGGGGGCCTTGTACATGATGTCCTCCTCTAGGCTCCCGCGATCGCGACCGGCGGAAGCAAATCTCCTGATTGCTTTTTACGTAAACGTAAGAGGCTCTGTCAATCGCCGCGTGAGGCCCGGCGCGGTCCATGTGATCAGCCAATGGTGGAAAGGCGCCTGTTATGCTTGTCACCCGGCTGTCGCGGAAACACAGTAGAATGAGAAGTTACGCGTGCTTGCCTTATGCCTCTTGCCGGGCCAAGCTAGCGCGACAATTGCAAGTCAAAGGCCATTCATGCTGCAAACCCCCGCCATTCCCGGTCTCGTCTGGGCCTATCATCTCCTGCCGGAAGAGCGGACTTGCCGAAGACTTTTGCCGGAAATGGGCCGCAGCGAACTTGACCCTCAGGATGGCGCCTTTCTGTGGCTGCACCTGAACCTGGCCGATCAGCGCGTGCCTGCCTTTCTGGAGAGCCTCGGCACCTTAAGCGCCGATGTGGTTGCGGCGTTGACGACGCATGAAACGCATGCGTCCATCACGCTGGACGAGCAGAGCGTTTACGGCACGCTTGTTGATTTTCAAAGGGAATTCGACAGCGATACACGCGATATCGGCTGGCTGCATTTTGCCGTGGTGGACCGCATGATCATCACCACACGGCTTCAGCCGCTGCGCTCGATCGATCGGGTGCGGGCAACGCTTGAAAAGAACCCGGCACGCTGCCGCCAGCCGATCGACATTTTCGAAATGATCGTGGTGGAATTCCAGCGCACGCTGATTTCGCTGGTGATGGAACTGACCGAGGAACTGAACCAGATCGAGGACATCGTCTACGACAATACGCCGCGCGACGAGCGGCGGCGTCTGGCTCCCGTGCGGCGAACGGTGGTGCGTCTGCATCGGCATTTGCGCACCATTCTCACACTCATGCGCCGCGCCGCCGCTTCCGACGAAGAGGAAATGCCGCCCGGTTTCGACGATGCGGCAAGCCGGGTCATGGCGCGGCTGGAATCGGTCGATTACGATGTTTATGCCCTACAGGAGCGGGCACGCCTTCTGCATGAAGAGATGGATTCCAAGCTTTCATCCGAAACCAACCGGCACCTCTACATCCTGTCGCTGATGACGGCCTTCCTGCTGCCGCCGACACTGGTGACAGGCTTCTTCGGCATGAACACATCGGAACTGCCCTTTGCCCATAGCGCAGGTGGCACAGGCTATGCGCTGACGCTCATCATCCTGTCGGTTCTGGGCGCGTGGTGGCTGCTCAAGCGCGCGGGCATATTATAGAGCGACGAAAAACGCCGCCCCGAAGGGCGGCGCAATTCTGTCAATAATAGGGTGAATAGCACTGCTGGCGCGGCCCGTGATAGGGCTGGAACGTGTTGCTATAAACATCATAGGAGCGGTAGCGCCCCTGGCAATAGCGCACGTGCCGCGGATTGAGGCCGCCGCTCGGCACCACATAGCGCGGCGCAGGCGCGACATAGCGCGGAGCCGGTGCCACATAGCGCGGCTGGGCTAGCGCCCCACCAATGATGGCGCCGGTGGCAAAGGCCGCGAGCGGGAACCAGTAGCCATTGTGATACCGATAGCCTTCACGGCGCTCGCGATAGCCGCGATAACCACCGTAATAGCCTTCTCGGTAATAGCCGCGACGACCCCAATAGGGACTGTCATCACGCCAGTATTGAACGGTCTGTACATCACTCTTCACCACCGGGGCGCTTGTCAGCGGCATGGCTTGCGCCGGGGCCAGAGACCCGGCAAGCACGACAGCCGAAAGGCCGAGGAGCGAGATCTTTCCCATCAACGTCGACATTCTCGAACTCCAGTTTTGCGATCAAGCCTGAAACCGCGCAAAGAGCGGCTGATCGTTCACCAAGCCCTGCGCGGTGAGCTGTGGAAGAAGCTTAGGAATTGCAAGCTGAACGCGTGATTAATGAAGTGTTCACGAATGCGCGCAGCGCCCCTTCCCCATGCCGGATCAGAAGACCCGGCCGGGCTTTCGCCGGACCGGGTCCATTTGTCATTTTTCAGCTGCGATCAGTAGGGTGAATTGCAGTAACGGCGTTCGCCACGGCTGTTGGCCACAAAGGTGTTGTCAGATGCGCGGTAGGTCTTGTAGCGCTGCTGGCACCAGGCATAGTGGCGCGCGCTATAGCGACCGGCAGGTGCAACGGCACGGGGAGCAGCCGTTGCGCCACCGATGATGGCCCCTGCGGCAAAGGCGGCCAGCGGGAACCAATAGCCGTTGTGATAGCGATATCCGGAGCGGCGCTCCCGATAGCCGCGATAGCCGTTGTAATAGCCCGAACTGGAATTTGGATGACCCCTGCGATCCCAGCGACGGTCATGACGGCGGTCCCAGCGACGGTCATGGCGGCGATCCCAGCGGCGTGCATCGCGGCGGTCCCATTGGACAGTCACGACCGGAGCCTCGCCGCTTGCCTGAACGCGGGAGACGGCCACGGCTGGCATGGCCTGCGCCGGGGCGACGCCGGTTAAAGCCACGGCAAGCGTCGTGGCGATAACGGCAAGCTTCCTGGAGAAGATACCCATCAATCTGCTTCCTCTTGTCTTTGATTTTCCCCTCTAACGTATGGATTGCGTTAGAAGTTCCAGACAATCGGAGGCACGATAACGTGATGGGTGAACGGTCAGGCTTCCACTTCGATATCGGTTTTGGGACGCGAGCAGCAGGCGAGGATATAGCCTTCCTCGATCTCTTCCTCGAGGATCCCGCCATTGTGGTTCATGTCCACCTCACCCGAGACGAGCATGACGCGGCATGTACCGCACAGCCCGGATTCGCAGGCGGCACCGATGCGAACACCATTGGCGCGCGCCGTTTGCAGCACCGTAAAGCCCGGCTCGCACTTGGCTTCCTTGCCCGACATGGAGAAGGATACCTTATGCGCGGTCGCCTCACCATCCGCTTCCACCGCCACCTCAGGCAGCTTGGGGGCCACCGGCTGGAAGGCCTCCTCATGATAGCGGCTCATGTCGAAGCCGGCGCTCGCAAGGGATTCGCGGACGGTTGCCATGAAAGGCTCAGGCCCGCAGCAGAACACCGTGCGATCCAGAAAGTCCGGCGCCAGAAGCGAGATCTTCGCCCGGTCGACGAAGCCCTTCAGGCCTGACCAGAGCTGCGACCGGCCCAACTGTTCCACAATGAAGCCGAGATGGAAATGCGGCAGATGGCGAGCCAGATATTCCAGTTCCCAGCGGCAGATGATGTCGTCCGGCGAACGCGCGCAATGAATGAACGCGACATCCGTATCGGGCTGGCGGTCTGCCATGTCACGGGTCATCGACATCATGGGTGTGATGCCGGAACCGGCGGAGATGAAGAGGTATTTCTCGCCCGGATGCTTCACATAGGAGAAGTCGCCCAGCGGCCCGATGGCCCTGATTTTCATGCCGGGCTTCAGGTTGTCGAACATCCAGCGGGTGCCGATGCTGTTCTTCTGCGCCTTGACCGTGACGGACACCGTATAGGGCCGTGAGGGGCTGGAAGAGAGCGTATAGGTGCGCAGCACAGGTTCCGGCCCGACCGGCAGTTCGAGCGTGACGAACTGGCCAGGAAGATAGCGGAACCAGTGGCCCGGATTATCGGGTTTGAATGTGAAGGTCATGACATCTGGCGCTTCAGGCGTCCAGGCGACCAATTCCAGAAGATGCGCCCTGTCGGACCAGGGGCGCATCTCATCAACATGCTTGTATGGATGCTGTGGCGCCATAAACTTAAGCCACCGCGGAGAGCTTCGCGCGGTCGCCCTGCAGGCGATCGGTCATGAAATTGGTGTACCACTCGACAAACTGCATCACGCCACCCTCATGATCCGGGGAATAGGGACCGGGCTGATAGGCAGGCGAGCGAATGCCGAAGGCATTTTCCTCAACGATCTGGCGGTCCTGATCATTCGTCATCTTCCAGACGTGGGTCAGTTCTTCCAGGTCGTAATCCTTGCCTTCAACGGCATCCTTGTGCACCAGCCACTTGGTGGTGACCTGCGTTTCCTCGGCCGAAAGCGGCAGAACGCGGAAGGAAATCGCATGATCGACCAGCATGTGGTTCCAGGTGGTCGGATAGTGGAAGAGCAGCATGGTGCCGATATGGCTGATCTTCACATCATCGGAAAGCGGACGCTGAACGGCGCGCTTGCCCGACATTGTGTAGCTTTCGGCGTCTTCAACCAGCGGCATGCGCGCAACGCGGAACTGGCCGCTCTGGTGCATGGTGAAGGTGGAAGGCAGGCCAGCCGCCTCGCAACGCTGCCAGTGCTCGGAGATGACCGGATCATCCGCAGCACCCTGAACGCCAGTGGCCGACGGTGCCTCGGGATAGGTGCGGCACAGTTCCGGATGGTTGCCAGCGCAGTGGTAGCATTCGCGGTTGTTTTCCCACACCAGCTTCCAGTTGCCCTTTTCGACGATGGTGCTTTCAAACGCGACCTTCACCTCAGTCAGCTGATGCGGCGCGATGTAGGGCTCGATAGTCTGGCGGACCGGAGCAAAATCAGGCGCTTCGTCTGCAAGGCAGATGAAGATGTAGCCGCCAACGCTCTGGCAGTGAACGGGCTTCATGCCGAAATCGGCCTTGTCGAATTCCTCGCCCATCTGGCGCGCGAAAACGAGCGAGCCGTCCAGATCATAGGTCCACTGGTGATAGGGGCAGACGAGCTTTGCAGCCGCACCCTTTTCTGCCGTGCAAACGCGGTGGCCGCGATGGCGACAGGTATTGTGGAAGGCGCGAATAACTTTGTCGCGTCCGCGCACGATGACGACAGGATAATCCCCCACCTGCACGGTGAAGTAATTGCCGGAGCGGTTGATCTCGCAATCATGGCCGACAAACAGCCAGTCGCGATACCAGATCATCTCCATGTCCAGCTTGAAATAATCCTGATCGATGTAAAATGGCTGTTCCAGGCTGAAGCCTTCGCGGCGGTTCTTAAGCTGGCGCAGCACGGTTTCGCGAATATCCATCTTCCGTTCCTGTCGATCAGGGCTGGGGATGGAGGTGCTTTTGCAGGCAGCCCTCCGGCCCGCTAGCCCGCGGGTTATCCGGCTTCCGCAGCCTGGGTTTCAGGTGGTGAAGCTATAGTGAAAGATATAGCCCAGACCACCCGCACCAACAGACGACATTGCGACATGTGCTTCCGCATTGACGACAAAAAGCGACACCCGCTCCGAGCGCCAGCGTACCGTCCTGAAAGGGAATGCAGTGGCTTAAGCCGGAACGCCCCCGCAGCGAAAACCGCGGGAAATGGCGCAAACAGAATAGCGCAGGCATTCCTGCCGGATGCAGCGGCGTTTCGTGCGGGACGCAAGCCCCCGTTAAGCAAGCGGTAATAGATTGGCGGAACACTTGTGTCAGAGGAAGCGGGAGCAGATCAGTTGGAGATGAGGACCAGATTCCGCTATTTCGATACAGCGGCCAAGCCGCTGATGCCGAAGCTGAAGGGCACGGCCCATTCAGAATTTCTGCGCACGGGCAGAATTTCGCGCGAGAGCCGGGATTGGCTGGCCGACGAGAAGCGTTACCTGACCTATGAGGAAGTAGCTGAGCGCACCGAGCTTCGGCTGGCTGCGGCCGGTGAAACGACCCATGAACGCATCAACAGCGTGCATAAGCGCATTCGCTTTCCCCGCGTCATATTCAGCCATGCGCTGAACGAGCGTCCGCATCTCGGCTATTGCCATGTCACCACCGCGCCAGCCACCATTGGCACCAAGCGCACGCTGTGGTCCTTCTACATGTGCAATTTCACCGCCGAGATCGGCGAGGACGAAGAGTTTTTCCGCCGGATTCGCACCGATTTCGGGCGCATGTATTTCGCCGTAGCCATAGAACGCGACGAGAATGGACTGACGCGCCTGAACCGCTCCTTGCGTGACAATGGCGTTCTCTTTCGCACCAGCGACCCCAATGAAGCCCTGAAGAATGTGCTGATGCTAGGCGCCCCGGACGAGACGGTGCGCGAGATCATTCGCAAGCTCTGAAAAAATTTGCCTTTGCCAAGTCTTTAGCGCTATGCAACGGCCATGGCCGCAAGCATCCTATCCGTCCTGACCGAACATGAGCGAGCACTGCGCGAAGGCGTGGCACGCCTGAGCGAAGGTCTTCCTGTCGCTATTCCGACGGAGACCGTCTACGGGCTTGCTGCAGATGCCACGCGCGGCGAAGCGGTAACCCGCATCTATGAAACCAAGGGCCGCCCGCAGTTCAACCCGCTGATTTGCCACATGGCGGACCTGGAAATGGCTGAGCGCTATGCGATTTTCGATCCGCTTTCCATCCAGCTCGCGCAAGCCTTCTGGCCGGGACCGCTCACTCTGGTTCTGCCGCTCAAGCCTGAATGCGACATCCACCCGCTTGCAACAGCCGGTCTCGATACGGTGGGTATTCGCGTGCCGAAAGGCTTTGCCCGCGAATTGATCCGTGCGCTTGGCCGGCCGCTCGCGGCTCCCAGCGCCAATACATCCGGCAAGGTCAGCCCGACATCCGCGCAGCATGTGGCGGAGGATCTGGGGGAAAAACTCTCCCTCATTCTGGATGGCGGAGCTGCGCCGGTCGGGGTGGAATCCACCATCATTCGCGTCGAGGACGGGCGTGTGCGCCTGCTGCGCCCCGGCGGCATTGCCGTGGAGAAAATAGAAGCCCTGCTCGCTCGACCTGTCGAGCGCGGGCTCGGCGCCTCCCCCGCCATCGAGGCGCCGGGAATGCTTGCCTCGCATTATGCGCCGGGTGCTTCCGTGCGGCTGAACGCGAAAGAGGCAGAGGCCGGTGAAGCCCTGATCCGCTTTGGCGGCAAGCCCGTAGAGGGCAGTGAACAGGCCGCTGCCGTGTTCGACCTCAGCCCCTCCGGCGATCTGGCGGAAGCAGCGGCCAATCTGTTTGGCTTGCTCAAGCTGGCGGATGCCTGCGGCGCACAGCGCATTGCCGTGGCCCCCATTCCGCAACACGGTCTTGGCGAGGCCATCAACGACCGTCTGATGCGCGCCGCAGCGCCCAGACCAGAAGAGAATTGACCATGGATAGCAGCCTCCCCTCTTCCGATGTTCTGGCCCGTTTTACCGCTCTTGTCGGCAGCGCCAATGCGATAACGGATGAGGAGGAACTGGCGCCACGGCTGAAGGAAAACCGGGGGCTCTATCACGGGCGGGCGGCCATGCTGCTGAAGCCCGGCTCTACCCTGGAAGTCTCGCAGATCCTCTCCCTTGCCAGCGAAACCGGAACCCCTGTCGTGCCGCAAACCGGCAATACCGGCCTTGTGGGCGGCCAGACGCCCGGCGAGGACGGGCATTCCATCATTCTTTCGCTGGAACGCATGAACCGCATTCGCGATGTGGATCCGGTTGCCAATGTGCTTGTGGCCGATGCAGGCTGCATTCTGGCCGACATTCAGAGAGCAGCCGAAGAGGTGGGACGGCTTTTTCCCCTTTCGCTTGGTTCCGAGGGCTCCTGCCGCATCGGCGGCAATCTTTCCACCAATGCGGGCGGCACGGCGGTTCTGGCCTATGGCAATACGCGCCAGCTCTGCCTCGGGCTGGAAGTGGTTCTGCCAACCGGCGAAATCTGGGATGGTTTGCGCCGGCTGAAAAAGGACAATACCGGCTACGATCTGCGCGATCTCTTCATCGGCGCGGAAGGCACGCTTGGCGTGATTACCGGGGCGGTTCTCAAGCTTTTTCCGCGTCCGGTCGGGCATCAGGTGGCCTTTGCCGGGCTTGCCTCGCCGCAGGCCGCGCTTCAGCTGTTCGAGAAGGCGTCCAATCTTTGCGGCACGGCGCTGACGGGCTTCGAACTGATGCCGCGCATCGGCATAGACTTCACCACACGCCATATTCAGGGCGTGCGCGACCCCCTACCCACCCCGCACGACTGGTATGTGCTGATCGACATTTCCACCAGCGACGCCGCGGAGACGGCAGAGACGATGGTGCACGCGCTGCTGGAACAGGGCATGGAAAGCGGTCTGATCGAAGACGCGGTGATTGCCTCATCGGTTGCACAGCAAAAGGCGCTTTGGCATATGCGCGAAAGCATGTCGGATGCGCAGAAGCCGGAAGGCGGCTCCATCAAGCATGATGTTTCCGTGCCGATTTCCACAATCCCGGACTTCATGGCTGAGGCGGAAAAGGCCGTGCTGGCGGCCATGCCGGGTGCCCGCATCTGTGCCTTCGGGCATCTGGGCGATGGCAATATCCACTACAACATTTCCCAGCCCATCGGTGCAGACAAGGGCGAGTTTCTCGGGCGCTGGCGGGACATCAATGCCATCGTCCATGCCATTGTGCTGGAAAAGGGTGGCTCCATCTCGGCGGAGCACGGGATTGGTCAGTTGAAACGCGACGAGCTGGCTGCCATTCGGCCCGCCATCGAAATCGACCTCATGCGCCGCATCAAGCGCGCCTTCGACCCGGCCGGGATCATGAATCCCGGCAAAGTCATCTCCGTCTGAAAATGCCTATCGCCGCTGCAACGAGCTGAGCAGATCGGCGCTGATGGAGGCCGAGCCGCTGCTGGTCAGAAGCGACAAAGCCGAAGCGCTGGCGTTCGTGTTCTGCAAATCGTAAAGGGCAGTGAAACGGCTGACGAGCTTCTTCACCTTGTCAGGGTCTTGAAGGCTCGCCAGATCAAGCTTGCTCTTGACCAGCGCTGCCTGCTTATCGACATTCATGCTGCCGAAGCTCTCCGGCATCTGGAACGTCACACGGAAGAACTCCAAGAGCGCCGTATCGCCCAATATGTCGTAAGGGCTGGTAATGTCCTTGGCTTTGCGATCGAAATAAAGCGCCAAACGAACGCCGTTATTCTCTTGCCCCTGCTCTTCTTCCAGCGTCAGGCGCTCAAAATTATTCTCGGTTTCGATGATCTTACCGCGCGATTGAACGCCGGAATTGACCTGACGGGAGAGATTGCCGTTCGCGTCAAAATTGAAGGCTCCGACCATTTCCGCCCAGGCCGTATTCTTCTGTTGATTGGCAAAACTCTTCGGATCGGAAAGATCGGAAGCAAAAAGCTGCTTGAGGAAATCGGGGGTCGCAGTCTTTGGGTCGAGGCCATAGGCCTTTAGCACTACATTGACGAGGCGGCTGTCACTGAGGAACTGGCTGGCCGTTTCCACCGCCGTAATCTGCTTGGTGTAATAAGTCAGCTCTTCCTTGGCCTTCGCTTGGGCATCCTTCAGTTCCGTGCCGGTCAGGAAGCGGGTCTGGGCCACGGTATACCGCGAGCCAACGGTGGTGATGGTTGCTGAGGACTGCGCCGTCAAAGGTGCGGTAGGATTACCATCCTTGCCGAAGTTGAAGGCCTTTGCGAGCGTCAGATAACGCTCATCCTTCAGCTGGTAGACAAAGCTGTTGGTGTCGCTGAGATCGCTTTGCAGCACCTGCTTGATGGTGAAGGGGGCGACTTCTGCCGGGTCCAGCCCCACCGCCTTCAACGAAAACTGATAGGCATCCGTGGAATTGAGAAATTCATCGACAGTTTTGATCCGGCCCATGGCCGTCTTGTATAACTGGACGGCCTGCTCGTCGTTTTCGTCCTGCTGGTCGTTGTAGCGGGTAAAGTAGAAGCTGGATGTCTGCGCCGCCTGCGTCGCATTCTGCGCATTGCCAGCAGCCACGGAGCCATCGGCGTTGAAGTTGAACGCCTTTGCCAACTCCAGAAAGCCGGGATTGGTTTTTCCCAGCAGGTTGGCCGCGCTCTGCGGATCGTTAAGATCGCTGGTCAGGGCACTGCGGATATTGCTCCAGAAGGTATCGGTCAGATTGAAGGCGGTGCGAATATAGGAAAACAGTCGCGTATCCGTGGAAAGCTGATCCACGGATGTGATGCTGCCGATCTTGCTTTTGAAATAGGTGTCTTCATTGGTCGCGGTCGCCGTGGACAGGCGCTGCTGATTGCTGAAGAAACGGCTGTTGATGGCTTCCATCTGCGCGGTGGTCTGCGCGCCGCCGGCCGGAACGGTACCATCACTGTTGAAGCTGAAGGCGCCCGCCATGTCGTAGTAATTGTTGACCTTCTCCAGATTGTTCATGAAGACGAACATACGGTTCCGCAGCGCGATACGCTCTTCCGGATCCGTGCTTGCATCCACCTGTGCCTCGAGCTGGCTGATCTGCGTCTGCAGCTCAGTGCGCTTGGTGCCCAGTTGCTGGTTGATGAAGCTGGCCGGATCGCTCGGATCGCTCGTCAGCACGCCCTTCAGGAAGTCTCTCGAGTAATTCGACTTATCCAGCCCGAAAGAGGTGAGAAGATAGTCGCGCAAGCGCTCGTCGCTCAGGAGCTGGTCGGCGCTCTGAAGCTGCCCCATCATTGCATTAAAATAGCGCGTTTCATCGCCCGCTCCTTCCTCCTGCGCCGTCATCGTGGCGCTGTAGAGCCCCAGCATCTTGTCGATCTGGCTGGAGGTTTGGGCAATCGTGGTCGTCGTATTGAAGTTGAAGGAGGCGGCAAAATCCCGGTAGCGCTTGTCGGTCAGCTTGTTGGCAAAGCTGTTGTCGTCGGACAGATCGCTTTCCAGCACCTTGCGGATGAAGGCCTTGGCATAGGCCATGTCTTCCAGACCATAGGCCTTGACCGCGTAGTTGTAGATACGCGTATCCTTCATGAAGTCATCGACAGTCTTTACCTTGCCGATATTGGCCTTGTAGTACTCCGCCTCTTTCGAGACGTTCGTCTGCTTGGCCACGCGATCAAGGCTGCGCTGAAGATCGCGGCTCACAATATCGTAGCTGAGAAAGGTCGATACCATCGAAAGGCCTCACATTCTCCGGGTGCGCATAGCTGTGCCGCTACACTACATCAAGGAAACTTTAAGATTTGCTTGCAGGCAGCTTGCCACAGCTTCCTTGCCCCGGCCTGTCGAAACGCGCTTTCTGTAGCGCTCCTGCACATAGGGGCGCCACTTCATTCAAATGAAATCTAACGCGGTTGAATTTTGATAACCATCTGAGGATGCTACAATTTCTTAACCGCAATTTTTAAGCGGTTCTGCAAATGCCAGCCCTATGTTGATCCCCACCAGAGGACAAAAGTCCCGGGAGATGTCCAGACAACCGGCTCTCAGGTAAAACAAGGGTAGCATTCGAGATGACAAATACGGTTCTGAAACCCAAATGGGCAGGAGCAACGTTGCGGCTGGATCCGTCGCGTTTTCCCCAGCAGATCACGTACGGGCTGCATGATGCCGCCGGCGATGTCACCATTACCATCGACGAACGCGGCGCAGTCCTGCGCAAAATTCTTCCCGAGAGCGGTCTTCCGCTTTCCTTTGCTCTTCCGGCTCGCGCATTCAAAGGTGTCGCGGCCCGGGCTATCGATCATGGCAATGGCGAAGTGACGGTCACGTTGGAACTCCACCACGATGACCCGGAGCTTTGCATCCCGCTTCTGGTTGCACATGACCTGTGTGACATTGCGGCCGACTGGCGCAGCTGGTCGGAAGCCTTCGGGATTCCCATGCTGATGGTGGAAGCAGACGGCATTGCCCGTCCGTTGGAAAACCATCTGGGCGACCTGCGCACGCACCCCGCACGCCAGCGCCGCCGCCATTCCTACTTCGCAGCCCGCCGTCCGCGCTTTCTGGTTCGCCGCCAGACCGGCAGCCTTGGCGTGGCCATGAAGATCGAGGGCAAGGAAATCATCGCCCGGCGTTAATAGCCAGACGCCTCCTTCGCAATAAAAACCCGGCGCGCACCCCCGCCGGGTTTTTCCGTTTCAGGGTGCAAAGATTAACCGTAGCTGGCAACCGAGGCGGCAATACCCACGAAAATCACAGCCCCGACACGGCTGTTGAGCTTGAACAGCCGCAAGCACTGGTCCGGATTGTCGATATCGAGCACCAAGATCTGCCAGGCAAACAAAATGGCCGCCACCAGCAGCCCGAGATAGGCAAGAATGCCCGCATGCGCTGTGGCAAAGGCAAAAATGAAGAAGATCAGCGCCAGGCCATAGAGCAGGATCAGCCAGAGCTTGGTATGCTCTGCAAACAGGCGTGCCGTTGAGCGCACACCGACCAGCGCATCGTCTTCCTTATCCTGATGGGCATAAATCGTATCGTAACCGATCGTCCAGGCGACCGCGGCGCAATAGAGCCAGAAGGCCGGCCAGCCGAGGCTGCCGTAAAGAGCGGCCCAGCCCATCAGCGCGCCCCAGGAAAAGGCAAGGCCCAGGAAAAATTGCGGCCAGTCCGTAAAGCGCTTGGCGAAGGGATAAACGGCAACGACCAGCAGTGAGGCAAAGCCGAGCGCAATGGTGAAAGCATTGAACTGCAAAAGCACGACGAGGCCAACCAGCGCCTGCAGCACCAGAAATACCTTGGCCTTCAAGCGCGAGACCCGGCCCGACGGCAATGGACGCGAGCGGGTGCGCGCCACTTCGGAATCGATATCGTGATCCACCAGATCGTTATAGGTGCAACCGGCACCCCGCATGGCGACCGCACCTATGAAGAACAGGAAGAGATGAAAAAGCTTCATCTCCAGCGAGAAGCCCCCGTCCGGTGCCACATCGGCATTGGCGGCCATGGCCGCTGACCAGAAGCACGGCCACATCAGCAATTGCCAGCCAATCGGCCGGTCCCAGCGGGCAAGTTGCGCATAGGGCCAAAGCGATGGCGGCAGAAAACGATAAACCCAGTTATCGGAAGGCGCATCAGCGACGCGTTTATGCAGTGCGGTGTTGTTTGTCATGAGTGGAGGTTTTAGAGCATTTCCTGACGAAACGGAAACACAGGAAATAGCCCTTTCTCTGTTTTATCCCATCCAGATGCAGAACCGCTGTCATCCCGCTGCAAGCACCAGCCGTGCACATACAATCTGCCCGGCCATCGGTGTTTTGATACTGGTATGGACCTGAAGCGCGGGGCTTGCCAGCGCTTCAGGATTTTTGCCCTCATAACGGTTTAGGCTTCTGCGTACTGTCGAACCTCAGGATAGGCCCAGTCTTGGCCACCATTCGCATTGCGCCACCGTGCGGCATCATTCGCGACCGCATCCCAATCCGTCTTTGTCTTTTCCTCTTCTGGAACCTCACGCCTTGGCAGAGGCATTTTGGGGTTCTGAATCGGGTCTTTCACATACAGGCTGACTTCATCGCCGACCAAGCGATTGAGCTGAGCGTTCATCTCATCCTTCTGGCCGCTCCACTCCTTCCAACGACGAACATCGTTATAGATCTGCAGCGCAGACCAGGCCGCCCAGGAAGCGATACTGCCCGCGGTGAAGACCGTGGAGAAGGCTGCCGGAAGGAAGCGTGTTGCCGCCCCTGCCCCGCGAACGAAATTCGAATTCAGCAAGCTCTGCGCAAGACCCGATATTCCCTCGATCGCCCCGACAGTGTCACCAGCTGTTCCGATGGCGGATAAGATTGTTCCTGTCGTATCCAGGCTACCGGATTTGATCCCTTGGAAAAGCTGGTGATAATCCACCGGCAACCAGCCGACAGCGGCAATGTTACCAATTGCATTGCCCAGCCCCTTCAGGGCAGTCGCTGTGGCCTTCTTTTCGGCGGCAAGGAATTCGCCATCATAAACACCGGCCAAATCCCCCAGGAACTTGGATGAATTCTCAACCGTGCTACCCGCAGCCTTCAGGAACTGTGAGGTTCCAGCCATGCTATGCAGCAAAACCACACCGATGGCGTCAGGCGTCGGATTGCTCATATTGACGCCCGACCAGACCGCGCGTGACCCCTGCAGAATACCCGTAACCCCCGACAGGAGAGCTTGTTTGTATTTCGGCTGATCCATACCTCCGGCGGAATTCTTGACGTTGTTGTCGATGTAGCCGCTGATTTGCTTTGTCAGATCGTCGAAGTTGCCGCCCGGCTTACCAAGCTGCCATGCGGCGGTGATAATTGTGGTAAGGTTCGTTTTATAGCTATTCTGGGCCTCTTGATTGTCCTTGAAATAGGTTTCCGCAACGGCGTTCAGCGGCTCTTTCAGAATAGAGGCAAGCTTGTCTTCATTGGACATTTTTGGACCTGACGGGTCGTTCGGAACCGCATCAACAAGCCCCTTCAATGCTTCATTGGTATCCGGCAGATTCTGCAGGAAGTCATCCGTAAAGAACTTCGAATAGCTCTTGTTGACATCCTCTATACTTCCTTTGGTGATCGATTCCGGCAGAACCGAATTGTAGATGCCGACGGCTGAGTTGTATTGCTGAAAGATCGTTTTGTAGTCCTGACCGGCTTCCCGACCTTGCCTCAGGAGTCCGCCCTCAACAATATCCTTCTGGTATGAGGCCATGAGATCGTTTTTGAGCGCGGTGGCGCGGTTCCCCTCCGAGAGGACATCGTTCATATTCTCTTCGTAGGACTTGTTGTCATCGTAGACGTGGCCAACGATCTGTCCATCAAATCCGCCCTGCAAACGCCGGAATATATTTTCAGTCAGCTTTGTCTGAACACCTTGGTCCGTCTCCAGAATCTTGACCGCATTTTGCAGATCGTTCATGACCTCTTTGCTGTTGTTCGTCGCATAGCCGTTATCGCCCAGAGTGTCCTTGAACCTGCTGTAAGCTCCTTGCGCAGAGAGTGCGTCGAGATAAGCAATCATACGTTGCTTCTCGTCGTACTTTCCGGGATTGGACAAAATGTCCGGATTAATAAAGCTTTTGTCGGTATTCTTGAGAGCGTTATACAGCGACTTGTTGACATCTCCCATATACTCCGAGCCAAAGATCTTCTTTGCCAGATCAGCGGCCGGGCTCCATGGCTGACCCTCTGTGCCAGCTGATGTTTTATCAACCGAATCCACCGCGCTGCGGTCACGGTTGTTGCGCTGTGCCTCCGCCTTTTCTTCCGGGGTCATCCCGGCGTAGCGATCAACTGGGGCGGCGTTGGGATTGCGAGGCAAGTCCTTCAAACTATCATAGTTGATGTATTTAGGGTCACCATCTGCTTCTGTGGCACCATCGGTCCCGCCCGCGGACTTAGATGCTGCAAGGCTGTCTCTCGCAGCGGCTGGATCAACACTCTCGCCTTCTGCGGTCAGCTTTGCGGAGGCGGAATCTGTCTTTGTCCCGTCAGCAGACATTTCAGCTGCGGTCTTATCGTCCGTGATGTTCCCGTTCTCTTCCGCTACGGCATCGGCCTTGGTCTTGTCGACGGGCGAGGCCTCCAGCTTGGAGGCATCCGTCGTCTTGCCGTCCGTGTCGACTGCGCCCGTCTTGGTGTTGCTGGCCTCTTCCGCTACGGCATCGGCCTTGTTCTTGTCGACGGGTAAGGCCTCCAGCTTGGACGCATCCGGCGTCTTGCCATCCTTGCCAACTTCACCCGGCTTGGTGTTGCT